>JAKBTL010000040.1:0-36076 GCA_021844425.1 Actinomycetes bacterium
CACACCCCCTTGGGGAGGCCTCCCATATGACCGGCGGGGACAGCCTGGTCGCCCATCCGCGGAGTTGTCGGTCTGAGAGGTGATGTACCGGGATGCCAGGCCCGGGGTGCCAAGTCTAGGCCTGCGAACGCTCGGCGTGGCAACGTCATCGCACCCTCGTGGGGAGGCTGCCACGAGGGGCCTCCACGCGAGAAGGGAGAGCAGGGCCGCGGGAAGGGAGAGAAGGGACGCGAGAATGGAGCAGTGCAGAACCGTCCGCCCACCGGTGCGATCCCGGACGCCCCGGGCTCGTACCAGTTCCTCGACGCGGAAGGTCGCGTGCTCTACGTGGGAAAGGCGAAGTCGCTCCGCCATCGCCTGCCGAGCTACTGGCAGGACCCCGCAGCGCTGCCGCCGCGCACCGCGCAAATGGTCGCCTTGGCCGACCGCGTGGAGTGGGTGGTGGTGGCCACGGAGGTGGAAGCGCTCATGCTCGAGCACTCCCTCATCCAGGCCCACCAGCCACGGTTCAACGTCCGGCTGAAGGACGACAAGAGCTACCCGTGGCTCGCGGTGACCGTGGGCGAGGAGTGGCCCCGGCCGATCGTCTACCGGGGACGAAAGCGCAAGGGCGTGCGCTACTTCGGCCCGTACGGCCACGTCGGAGCGCTGCGGGAGACGCTGGACCTGCTGCTGCGGAGCTTTCCGTTGCGCACGTGCTCGGACACGAAGTTCCGTCGCCACGAGCGGCTGGGGAGGCCCTGCCTCCTCTACGACATCGAGCGGTGCTCGGGACCGTGTGTCGGCGCGGTCGGCCACGGGTGGTACTCGCAGATGGTCGAGGAGCTGATGAGGTTCCTCTCGGGCGAGACGGCCCCCGTCGTCGACAGGCTCGAGCGGGAGATGACGGAGGCGTCCGCCGCGCTCGAGTACGAGCGCGCCGCGCGGCTGCGGGACCAGCTCGTGGCGGTGCGGAAAGCCGCCGAGACCCAGCAGATGGTCTCGGAGAAGCCCGAGGACTTCGACGTGGTGGGCATCGCCGAGGACGAGCTCGAGGCGGCGGTGCAGGTGTTCCACGTGCGCCGCGGCCGCGTCGTGGGTCGCGGCGGCTTCGTGGCCGACAGGGTGGAGGATCTCACGCCTGCACAATTCGCCGGCCGGGTCCTCGAGGAGCTCTACGGCGCTCCGGGCGCCGACGTGCCCCGTCGGATCTTCGTGCCCGTGGGACCCGAGCCGCCAGCGGTGCTCGCCGACTGGCTGGCGCAGGTCCGCGGCGGGCCGGTCGGGATCACCGTCCCCAAGCGCGGCGCGAAACGTGCGCTGTACGAGACCGTGGTGCGCAACGCCGAGGAGGACCTCACTCGGCACCGCCTGCGCCGGGCGTCGGACCACAACGCGCGTGCCCGGGCGCTCACCGAGCTCCAGGGGGCGCTCGGCCTCGCACAGGCGCCGTTGCGGATCGAGTGCTACGACATGAGCCACCTCCAGGGCACGGACTACGTCGGGTCCATGGTGGTGTTCGAAGACGCCCTCCCGAAGAAGTCGGACTACCGGAAGTTCGCGGTGCGCCACGTGCCGGGAAACGACGACTATGCCGCGATGCGCGAGGTGCTCACGCGGAGGCTCGGTGCTCTGGCGGCCGAGCGCTCGGGTGCGGCGCGCGAGCGCAGGGCGACAGAAGCCCGTACCGTCGGGCCGGACGCTGCAGAGCCGGACGCTCCCGAGCCGGACGCTCCCGGGCCGGACGCTCCCGAGCCGGATGCTCCCGAGCCGGATGCTCCCGAGCCGGACGCTGCAGAGCCGGACGCTCCCGAGCCGGACGCTCCCGGGCCGGACGCTGCAGAGCGCGGTGCGACCGGCGTGCGCGCGCCGCGCCGACGTTTCGCCTACAGCCCGCAGCTCCTCCTCCTCGACGGAGGAAAGGGGCAGCTTTCCGTGGGCGTGCAAGTGCTCGAGTCTCTGGGTCTGACCGGGCAGGTCGAGATCGCCGCGCTGGCCAAGCAGTTCGAGGAGGTCTACCGGCCAGGCAGCCCCGATCCGGTCCGGATCCCGAGGGGCTCCGAGGCGCTCTACCTGCTCCAGCGGGTCCGCGACGAGGCGCACCGCTTCGCGATCACGTTCCACCGCAAGCGCCGCGGGGGGCGGATGACGGCCAGCGTGCTCGACGGCGTGCCGGGGCTCGGTCCCGTGCGGCGGGCTCGGCTCGTGAAGGAGATGGGCGGTGTGCGAGCGTTGCGGCAGGCGAGCGAGGAAGAGCTTCGAGCACTGCCCTGGCTGCCGGACCGGGTGGCCGCTTTAGTGCGCGAGCGGCTGCACGCGGTGACACCGGTCGTGGCCCCGTCCGCGGCTGGGCACGGCGGGGCGTCGCACCCCGGAGCTGCGATGCGGGAGAATGACCGCCAGTGAGCGCGTTCCTCTTCGTGACCGGGATGTCGGGGGCGGGACGTTCGACGGCAGCGGCGACGCTCGAGGACCTCGGGTGGTTCGTCATCGACAACCTGCCCCCTGCATTGATCACGAAAGTGGCCGACCTCGTCGCGCGACCCGGGTCGGAGAGCGAGCGCGTCGCGCTCGTGATCGGGCGCGGCGGGGGCGACGAGTACGTCGACGACGTGGTGCCGATGCTCGGCCGGCTGCGCAGGGGGCACCACGACGTGCGGGTGCTCTTTCTGGACGCGCCGGACGACGTCTTGGTGCGGCGCTTCGAGGGGACGAGGCGGCGGCATCCCGTGGCGTCCCGAGGCGTCGAGGAGTCGATCGCCGACGAGCGCCGGCTCCTCGACGGGCTGCGTGCGATCGCCGACGTCGTCATCGACACCGGCGAGCTGAACACGAACCAGCTGCGCCAGCGGGTCGTCGAGCTCTTCGGCGACCCTGTGCACGCCGCGCGCATGCAGACGTCCGTCGTGTCCTTCGGGTACAAGCACGGGATCCCGCTCGACGTGGACATCGTGCTCGACTGCCGGTTCCTGCCCAACCCGTACTGGATCGACCAGCTCCGGCCGCTCTCAGGGCTCGACGATCCGGTCCGCGACTACGTGCTGTCGCAGCCAGGCACCCAGGCGTTCCTCGGCAAGGTCGAGGAGCTGCTCACGATGCTCCTGCCGAACTTCGAGCAAGAGGGCAAGTCCTACCTCACGGTTGCGCTGGGCTGCACCGGCGGACGGCACCGCTCCGTCGTCCTCGCCGAGGCCCTGGCCGAGCGGCTCTCGAAGGCCGGGGTCCGAACCGCAGCCTTCCACCGAGACGTCGACCGCTAGAACCCTGTGAGCGCTCGAGCGCTCGTCATTCCTTCAGGTCGTCCTGCCGGGCGTCCCTCAGCTGTCACCGGCCGTCCCTCAGGTCGTCCTGCCGGCCGCCCCCGCAGTTGCCACCGGGCGTCCCGCAGCTGGCAGCGGCCGCGTCCCCCGCAGGTCGTCCTGCCGGGCGTCCCTCAGCTGTCACCGGCCGTCCCTCAGCTGTCACCGGCCGTCCCTCCAGTCGGGGTCGAGCTGGTGGAGGAACCGCCGACAGCGCTCGGCCTCGTCGGTCTCGCCGATCGCGTCTGCCGCGGCGCGCAGCGCGTCGAGTGAGCGGAGGAACCCGCGGTTCTCCTCGTGCACCCACTGGACGAGCCCGGTGCCCCGCCATCCCGCGGCCCGCAGCGCGTCCAGACCACGGTGGTAGCCGACCCTCGCGAAGGCATATCGGTCCGCGTCGGCGGAGGCAACCTCGGCGAGGCGTGCCCACACGTCGAGGTGCCGGGGCCATCGCACCGCGACAGAGGACAGCGCGGCACGGCGGCGCTCGGGCGTCTCTGCCATCGCCGCGGCGGTCGCTTCGGCAGCTCCAGGCTCGGCCGGCGGCAGCACCGTCTCAGGCGGTCCGGTCGTGAAGGAGACCGGGTTCGTGGCGCCGGGTGTGCGTGCCCCGCCGGGCGCTGGTGTGCGTGCCCCGCCGGGCGCTGGTGTGCGTGCCCCGCCGGGCGCTGGTGTGCGTGCCCCGCCGGGCGCTTCGGCTGCATGAGGAGCGTCGGTCACCTCCACATCCTGCCTGCTCGACGCCGGCACGCGAGCGCCCCGAGCACGTGACCTGGAAATGGTGACGATCGCTCGAGGTCGAAGCAGGTGCTTACCGGTACGGCGCGTCGGTCCGCTGGTGCGGAGACGTGCCTCGACCTGCGAGAACGGCTCCACCGCGCCAGCACCTCCACCGCGCCAGCACCTCCACCGCGCCAGCACCTCCACCGCGCCAGCACCTCCACCGCGCCAGCACCTCCACCGCGCCAGCACCTCCACGGCCCGGGGAGCAGGAAGGACGCAACGATCCGCGCGATGTCCTTGACGTAAGAATCTTGACGTAGAAGAATCTAGATCGTCTTCGGCCGGTGCACTAGGTCGCCGGTCTCCTGACCCGGAGGGGTGGTAATCGATGTCAGCTTCCGAGCGGTACTCCCAGGACGAGCTCGGCAGGAGTCTTCACGAGTTCATCGACTTCCTCGACAAGCACCACCCCGGTGAGGTGCTGCGGGTGGAGAGGGAGGTCGACCCGGTCTTCGAGGTGACCGCGGCGCTGTGGCGTCTCGAGAACGAGCGGCGGTTCCCGCTCGTGGTCTTCGAGAACGTGAAGGGGTCGAAGATCCCCTGCGTGACCAACGTGCACGCGAGCTTCCCCCGCCTCGCCCTCGCCCTCGGGCTCCCGATCGATGCCACGCCCCGGGACTTCATCTTGGAGTACATGAGCCGGGAGGACCACGCGATCGAGCCGCGCCTCGTCGACGCGGCGTCGGCCCCTTGCAAGCAGGTCGTGATGACCGGCGACGACGTCGACGTGACGGCGCTGCCGACGCTCAAGTACCACGAGCTCGACTCGGGCCAGGTCGACCCGGGCTTCGAGGCGTTCCAGGGCCGCTACTTCACCTTGGGCTACGAGATCATGAAGGACCCCGACACCGGGGTGCGCAATGCCGGCATCTACCGCCTGCAGGTGAAAGGGCGCAACAAGCTCGGCATCCAGATCTCCGAGACCGCGCACGGCCACTACATCATGCAGAAGAACCTGCGCCAGGGCCGACCCACCCCGATGGCCGTTGCCATCGGGCTCCATCCGACCGTCGAGCTCGGCTTCCTCTCGTTCACCGGCATCGACGTCGACGAGTTCGCGATCGCGGGCGCCATGCTCGGTGAGCCTCTCGAGATGGTGAAGTGCGAGACCATCGACGTCGAGGTGCCCGCCCAGGCCGAGATCGTCCTCGAGTGCGAGATCCACCCGACCGAGCGCGAGCCCGAGGCGCCCTTCGGCGAGTACCCGGGCACCTACGGCCCCGAGCGGCTGAACCCGGTCGTCTACGTGAAGGCGATCACGATGCGCCGGGACGCCTACTACCAGAGCTCGTTCGTCGGACACCGAGACAACCTGCTCTTGTCCGGGGTGACCCGCAACAGCCAGATCTACAAGAGCTGCCGCCTCGCCTCGGGCGCGGTCACCTCGGTCTACGTGCCCCCCTCGGGCCGCTCCCGCTACATCTGCTACGTCCAGATGGACAAGGTGATCGAAGGAGACCCGAAGAACGCCGCGATGGCCGCGTTCGCCGCGGATCCGTTCTTGAAGTACGTCGTCGTCGTCGACGCCGACGTCGACATCACCAACGACTCGGAGGTCTGGCACGCCATCGCGACCCGGGTGCGCTTCGACCACGACGCCTTCGTCGTCTCCTACTCGCGCGGCTCACCCCTCGACCCGGCGTCCTACGACCCGGCGGGAGGCTCACACCTCGTGACCAAGGTCGGCATCGACGCCACGAGGAAGGCGAACTACCAGCCCGAGATCTCGACCCCAGGCGTCGACAGCGTCGACCTCGACGCCGTCTTCGGCGACCTCTGGCAACAGGTCCGCCAGGACTGAGGGCGGACGTGTCGGCTCCCCGCAGGCTCGTCGTGGGCATGGCAGGAGCTCCAGGTGCGAGCTACACGGTCAGCCTGCTCGGCCGTCTGCGGCAGCTCGGAGTCGAGAGCCATCTCGTCACGTGCGGGTGCTCCAGGTCGATCATCTACTCGGAGACGGGTCTCGGCCTGCGCCAGCTGTGCTCGAAGGCCGACGGGTGGTACCACGAGAGGAACCAGGCCGCGGCCATCTCGAGCGGCTCGTTCCTGAACCTCGGCATGGTCATCGTGCCTTGCACGATGCGGTCGCTCGCGGCCATCGTGACCGGCGTCGCCGACAACCTCGTCCAGCGTGCAGCGGACGTGACGCTGAAGGAAGGCAGGACGCTCGTGCTGGCGATGGCAGAGTCGAGCAGCTCGCGCATCGGACAGGAGAACCTGCGGCACGCCGAGGAGGTCGGCATGCGTATCCTCATGCTCCCCCCACCGGGTTCGACGCTCACAGTGGCCGAGAAGAACGAGGAGATCCTGGCGTGCTTCGGTCTCGGGGACGCCGCCGTGCCCCCCTCGCTGCGATGACGTCGGGCGGGACGGGCGCGGCTCGCACGACGGCCTCCCCGGCTCGGGAGCCCGAGGAGTCCCGACGTCGCAGGAACCGTCGCACACTGGAGAAAGAGGGTCGGGCGGCGGAGGAGGCACGTTACGTCGGCAGGTCCGTGCCCAGGAGGGAGGACCGACGCCTCGTGACGGGGACGGGCACGTTCGTCGCGGACATCCGCCTCGACGGCATGCTCGAGGCTGCCGTGCTCCGCAGCCCGTTCTCACGCGCGCGGATCCTCGGCATCGACGTCGCCGCAGCCCGAGAGCTTCCCGGTGTCGTGGCGGTCGTCACCGCCCAGGATCTCGTCGGCGCCGTCGATCCGTTCACCCGTTTCGTCGACCAGGAGGACACCCCGCCTGGCCTCGAGGAGGCGGTGCACCCGGTCGTCCGGCCCTGCCCGATGGAGCCGCTCGCGTCGAACGAGGTGCGCTACGTGGGCCAGCCCGTGGCTGTCGTCGTGGCCACATCCCGGTACGTCGCCGAGGACGCGCTCGAGCTGGTCGTGGTCGAGTACGAGGAGCTGCCCGCCGTGGTCGACCCCGAGGCTGCGGCCCGAGACGGCGCGGACCTGGTGCACGCGCATCTCGGCACGAATGTCCAGGCGTCCTTCGAGGTGAGCGTCGGCGACCCCGCAGCCGCGCTCGCCGCCTCCGAGCACCGCCTCACCTGCCGGGTTCGAGTCCCGCGCCTTTCGGCGAACCCGCTCGAGACGCGCGCGGTGCTCGCCGACTGGGATCGCTCCCAGGGGCAGCTCACCGTGTGGAGCTCGACGCAGGTGCCCTACATGGTGCGTACCAGGATCTCCGAGCAGCTCCACCTTCCCGAGGCAGACGTGCGGGTGGTCGCGCCCGACGTCGGCGGCGGCTTCGGCCCGAAGGTGAACGTCTATCCCGAGGAGGTGATCGTTCCCCACCTTGCCCGGACGCTCGGTCGGCCTGTGCGGTTCGTGGAGGACCGCCAGGAGCACCTCGTCTCGACCATGCACGCCCGGGACCAGCTCCACGAGGTGACGGTCGGCTTCACCTCCGACGGGCACGTGTCGGTCGTCGACGACCGGTTCCTGCTCGACTGCGGAGCGTTCAATCCGTTCTCCCTCACCTGCGCGTACAACTCTGCGGCACATCTTCGAGGTCTCTACCGCATTCCGCACGTCCGGGTCGACGGGTCGTGCGTGCTGACCAACAAGACGCCCAACGGCCCCTACCGCGGCGCGGGGAGGCCGGAGGTCGTGTTCGTGATGGACCGCGTGATGCACCTCGTCGCGACGAGGCTCGGTCTCGATCCCGCGGATGTCGTGCGGAGGAACCTGATCACGGTCGACGAGCTCCCGTACGACCAGGGCCTGCCCTATCGTGACGGGGCCCGTGTGGTCTACGACGGCGGCGACTACCCGGCGGCGCTGGATGCGGCGCTCGGCGCCGTCGACTACGACGCGTTCCGGGCTGGCAAGGCGCTCCGGACTTCGGAGAGCCGGCGTGTCGGGCTCGGCATCTCCCTGTACGTCGAAGGCACGGGCATCGGCCCTTTCGAAGGAGCCTCGGTGAGCGTCAACGGAGACGGCAAGGTGGTCGTGCGCTCGGGGTCGGCGCCGCACGGCCAGAGCCACCTGACGACGCTCGCCCAGGTCTGCGCCGACGAGCTCGGCGTCACAATCGACGACGTCGACGTGCGCGCCGGCGACACGGCCCTTCTGCCCTATGGGGTCGGCACCTTCGCCAGCCGCAGCGCAGTCACTGCCGGGGCCGCAGTGGCCGATGCTGCGAGAAAGGTGAAGGACGACGTGCTGGCGGTCGCCGGTGAGCTCCTGGAGGTCGACGCCGGTGACCTCGTCATCGAGTCGGGGTCGGTCCATCCGAGAGGCTCGCCTTCCACCTCGATCGACCTCCGGGCGATCGCGCGGGCGGCCGCACCCGGGCCGCGGGCCAAGGTGCCTGCAGAGAGGCACTTCGGCCTCTCTGCGACGTCGTACTTCGTCCCTCCATCGGTCACGTTCGCCTACGGCGTCCATGTGGCGATCGTCGAGGTCGACGTCGAGCTGGGCCAGGTGAGGCTCCTGCGCTACGTCGTCGCGCACGACTGCGGACGGATGTTGAACCCGCTCGTGGTCGAGGGACAGGTGCAGGGTGGCGTCGCCCAAGGCATCGGCAGCGCGTTCTACGAGGAGGTCGTCTACAGCCCCGACGGCCAGCCGCTCACGACCACGTTCATGGACTACCTGCTCCCGACCGCGGTCGAGGTGCCTTCTGTCGACCAGATCCACCTGTCGACCCCTTCGGAGCGAAACGTCCTGGGCGTGAGGGGTGTCGGCGAGGGCGGCGCGATCTCCCCGCCGGCGGCGATCGCCAATGCGGTGGCCGACGCGCTCGGCCATGACGCCGAGGACCTCGTGGCGTTGCCGCTCAGCCCTGAGCAGGTGCTCCGGCTCGCGGGCGCTGCCGAAGGTGCCGGGGAACGAGGGAGCGGGACATGGCCGGCGGGCGTCTCCGGGGGTCGGTCGTGAGCAGCGCCCTCGGGGACCGGATGCCCGCTTCGGTCATGGCGGCGTTCGACGGCGCGGGGCTCGAGGACAAGGTCGGCCTCGGCTACCTGCTCGTCACGAGCGATCCTGACGGCTCGCCCCGCCCGTGCATGCTGTCGTGCGGCGAGCTGCTCGCTCCCGACGACCGGCGCCTGCGCGTCGCGCTGTGGTCCGGCACCCACACCTGTGCGAACCTCTCGAGGGGGTCGGCCTGCCTGTTCTGCTATGTCGCAGAGGGGGTCGTCCTCTACGTGCGGGGCACGCCCAGGCACGTCGGGGTCTTGGCACGCCACCACGTCGACTGCTTCGACATCGACATCTCGAGCGTGGAGAGCGACGACCACCCGGGGATGCCGGCGACGGCCACCTTCGGGTTCGCGGTCACGGGCCAGTCGGTGGAGTCGGTCGTGGCCGAGTGGCATGAGCGGCTGGCCGCGCTGCGCTCGCTTTGAGGGGCGTGGTCACTGTGAGGGGCGTGCTCGCTTTGAGGTGCCGAGCCGGTGGCCGGCAAGCCGGCGCGGCGGACCCCACCCTCCGGCGTCCCGCTTCAGACGGCTAGCTCACAGTCCGTCGCGAGGTCGACGGGCCGAGGTCGACGGGCCGAGGTCGACGGGCCGAGGTCAGCGGGTCTTCGTGCGGCGCCCGTCGCCGCTGTCCGGCCCGTCAAGCGGGTCGGCGAGGTCCCCGAGGTGGACCAACAGCTCTCGCAGGAGCTTTGGCAGGACGCGGCGCTCGGAAGCCGTCAGGACGTCCAGCATGCGGCGCTCGTTCTCGAGGTGGTCGCGCACGGCGTCGTCGATCACCGTGCGCCCGCGCGCGGTGAGGACGACCTTGATGCCGCGACGATCGTCGGCGTCGGGGATGCGCTCGACCAGGCCCATCTCCTCGAGGCGGTCGATCCGGTTGGTCATCGCTCCCGACGAGATGAGCAGCGAGCTGTAGAGCTCGGTCGGGGAGAGCTCGTAGGGCGCGCCGGCACGCCGGAGTGCCGCGAGCACGTCGAAGCCACCTCTCGAGAGCCCGTGCTCGGCGAAGATCTCTTCGGTGGCGGCCTCGGAGAGACGTGCGAGGCGCCAGATGCGAGCGATGGTGCCCATGGGGGACGCGTCGAGGTCGGGGCGCTCGCGCGACCACTGCTCCAAGATCTGGTCGACGTAGTCCCTCCGGGCCACGTGCTGAGTCGGCTGGCCCTTCGCCTCCTTCTCGGCGCCAACGACGGTCATGGGCGGCCTCCTCCAGGTTGTCTCTCTAGCTCTTGTATCTTGACATCAAGTAGGCGAAAGTGTAGCTTTCTTGTGGCACCGGACCTGGACCAAAGAGAAGGGGGGCGGTCACCATGCGGCATCGGTTCGCCAAGGTAGTCGCAGCGCTCGGAGTGGGGGGGCTTGTCCTCGCCTTCTGCGGAGCGGGGACCATCGTAGGCGCCAGCCAAGCGAAGCATGCCAAGAAGGGCTTGTCGGGCGTCTCGGGGAAGCTGACCATCGGCGTCTTCAATCCGTTCAGCGGCAACACAGCCAGCTTCGGCCCGTTGATGATGTCGGGCTGCATCCCGGCAGCTCGGCTCGTGAATGCCGACGGGGGGCTCTTCGGCCATCACCTGACCTGCGTGCCTGTCGACACGAGGGGCGACCCGGTCGACGCGGTGCCCGCTGCAGACAAGCTGGTCGCCACGGGCAAGAACCTCATCATGGTCATCGGGCCCAGCTCCGACGAGGCGCTCGCGACGGTGCCGATCTTCCAGTCTGCGAAGGTCCCGATGTTCCCCGACGCGGGCAATGCGGCGTTCGACAGGAGCAAGTACACGTACCTGTGGCGCCTGATCCCCCCAGACGCGGCGACCGGCGTCGCGATGGCGATCTGGGCGCACAAGATGGGCTACAAGCGGGCGGCGAACATCTACACATCTGCCACCGGGTACGGCACAGGTCCAGCTGGGATCGACGCCGGGTTTCCGGCTCTAGGGGGCAAGATCGTCTACGACGGGGTGCTCACCCCTGGCCAGCCCACCTACGAGAGCACCATCACCGCGATGCTCGCGAAGAAGCCGCAGGTCATCTTCTACCAGGCAGGCCCGCCGACCTCGGCCACGTTCTTCTCCGAGCTAAAGGCGCTCGGCCACCTCCTGCCGACGATCGGTCCTGAAGCGATCTACGAGCCGCAGTGGGACAAGGCGGTGAGCGGCGTCATCGGTGCCGGCACGCTGGCCAAGAAGGTGACGATCGTGGAGGGCTACGTGACAACCAAGGCTCGGGGGTTCCCGATCTGGAAGAAGGCGCTCCTCGGGTCGGCGTCACAGGTGCCGCAGGCGTCGACGTACCTCACAGACCCGTTCTCCCTGGCGAACTACAACGCGGTCAACATGGTGAGCCTCGCCATCCTGGAGAAGAAGACGGTCACACGCACCGTCATCAACAAGACGTTGAACTCGATCATCGACCCGGGCAAGGGCAAGACGGTGTGCAACTCGTTCGCCGCCTGCAAGAAGGACATCCTCGCCGGCAAGAAGATCCAGTACGTGGGAGCGACAGGGCCGATCAAGCTCAACAAGTGGCACAACGCAGGCGGCACATACCATGTGATCACCGACTCGTTGAAGCCGAAGACCCTCGGCAAGATCCTGGGCGGCGAGGTCGCCCCGGTTATCGCCAAGTCGAAGATCACGACAAAGCCCTGACGGGGCCGACGACGGGCCGGGCCAGTACAGGCCCGGCCCGGGACGCCCCTGCGCACCCGGTCCCGTACCGCGGCGCGCCACCTTTCCCTCGGATGCAAGGATGAGCAGGAGGACTAGGAGGAGATGAGCCAGTTCATCGCTGCCACCGGCTTCGGGATCGTGAACGCCGGCATCTTCGCGCTCGCCGCAGTCGGCTTCACCCTGCAGTTCAGCGTGACGAACGTCTTGAACATCGGCTTCGGGGCGATCATGAGCCTGGCGGCCTTCGTCGCCTACGACCTGAACGTCGTGGTCGGGGCCAACATCTGGCTGGCGCTGGCCATTGCTGCGGTCGCGAGCGGTGTCCTCTCGGTCCTCATCAACCGTGGGATCATCCAGCCGTTCTTGAAGCGCGGCACCAGCTTCTTCGGGATGGTCGTCATCACGATCGCGCTCGACCTCATCGTGGAGTACGCGGTGGAGGCGATCTGGGGGCCGACATTCCTCCACTACAACGTGGCCGCCGGCACCCCGGTGACCCTGGGGAGCCTCACCTTCACCCACTTCCAGCTCGTCGCGATCGGGATCTCGGTGGTCGGCATGATCGGCATCCACCTGCTCCTCAAACGGACGAAGCTCGGAAAAGCGATGCGCGCGACGTCCTGTGACGCCCGGCTCTCGAAGGTGTGCGGCATCCGGACCTCGCGGATCCACGACGCCGGGTGGTTCCTCTCCGGCACGCTCGCCGGCGTGGCGGGGGTCATCCTCGGCCTCACGCTCGGGACGTTCTCGTTCACGGTCGGTGACCAGTACCTGATCGTCATCATCGCGGCCACGATGCTCGGCGGCATCGGGCAGGCGTACGGCGCGATGCTCGGCGCCGTGGTCATCGGGCTCGTCACCCAGTGGAGCTCGCTCGTCATCTCCGGCGGCTACAGCGAGGTGGTGGCCTTCGTGATCCTCATCGCCGTCCTGCTGGTGCGGCCGACGGGCATCATCTCGGGCGTGGCGGCGGACAGGAACATGGCGGCGTGAGCCCAGCATGAGCAACAGCGACATCTACCTGCTGACGACGCTGCTCGTCTACACGGGAGTGGCGATGATCGCCTCCTGGGGGCTCGACCTCCAGATCGGCGAGACCAACGTCTTGAACTTCGGGTTCATCCTCTTCGAGGCGATCGGGGCCTACGTCACGGCGATCCTCAGCCTCGGGCCGGACACGGCGAACGGAGGGGTTCAGCAGTACGTCTTCGGCGCAGCGCTGCCCTTCCCGGTGCCGTGGCTCGTCGCCACGGCGGCCGGCGCTGTGCTCGGCCTGTTCATGGGGCTGCTCACCCTCCGCAGGCTCCGGGGGGACTACGAGGCCGTCGTGATGCTGGTGATGGCCCTCGTCGCCTTCTACGCGGTATCGGCGGACACGTCCCTGCTGAACGGCTCGGAAGGTCTGAGCCTCATCCCGGCACCATTCCAGGGTCTCGTCGGCGGCGGCCCCAACACATCCATGACGTACCGCTGGGTGTACGTGGCCGTGGTGGCGTTCGTCTGCCTGCTCGCCTTCTTCGTGGTGCGGCGGATCACGTCCGCGCCACTGGGGCGGGCGCTCCGGGCGGTGCGCGAGAACGACGCCGTGGCCATGTCGCTCGGTAAGGACGCCGTGAGGCTGCGCATCCTGGTCCAGGTGGTCGGCGGGGCCCTCGGGGCGCTCGCCGGGGCGATGCTCGTGCAGTGGGTGGGGGCGTGGGCGCCCGGCTCGTGGACCTATCCGGAGACCTTCACGCTGTTCGCCGCCATTATCGTCGGCGGCAGGGCGAACGCCTCGGGCGTCGCGCTGGGGGCGATCATCGTGCCGGGCATCATCCTCGAGGGCGTCATCTTCCTGCCGTCGATCGGCCCTTCCTACCTCACCCCGGCACTGCAGTGGGTCCTCATCGGGGTACTCATCATCGGGTTCATGTGGTTCCGCCCGCAGGGCATCATCCCAGAGCGACGACGGCGGTTCCCTGCCCTGGCGCTGCCGGGCGGGGTGGAGCAGTCGGGTGCCATCCAGCTCGTCGACGTGGAGCCGAGGCGGTCGTGAGCGCGGACACGGTGGCAGGGGGCATGCCGGAGACCAGCAGATCGCATATGGCCGTCGCTACCGAGGAGGGCACTTCTTGCATCCTCGAGACGCGCGGGGTCCGCAAGAGCTTCGGCGGTGTCGTCGCGGTCGAGGACGTGTCGATCACGGTCCCAGCCGGCCACATCGTCGGGTTGATCGGGCCGAACGGTGCAGGGAAGTCGACCCTGCTGTCGATCCTTGCCGGTGCTCAGGTGCCGGATGCCGGCTCGATCTGGTTCCTCGGGGAGGAGATCTCGCGCCAGAACCCCGTCAAGCGGGCGCGCAAGGGACTGACCCGGACGTTCCAGCTCTCGGGCGACCTTCCGCGCCTGACCGTGCTCGAGAACCTCCTCCTTGCGGCTCCCGATCAGAGCGGGGAGCACCTCTGGGCTGCGCTCGTCGGCAAGCGGCTGTGGAAGCGCCAGGAAGAGGCGCTCGTCATCCGCGCCCGGGCGCTCCTCAACCGCTTCGACATGCGCAAGCACGAGGACGCGTACGTGAACGAGCTCTCCGGGGGTCAGCGCCGGCTCGTGGAGATCATGAGGTCGCTCATGGCGAACCCCCGTCTGCTGCTTCTCGACGAGCCGTTCGCCGGGGTGAACCCCAGCTTGTCGCGGCGGATCGAGAGCCATCTCATCGACTTGCGCGCCGACGGGCTGACGATGGTGCTCGTCGAGCACGAGCTGGGCGTGGTGGAGCGGTGCTGCGACCCGGTCGTGGTGATGGCCATGGGCCACGTCATCGCAGAGGGCACGATGGGAGACGTACGGACGCGAGGTGAAGTGCTGGATGCATATCTGGCAGGATGACGTGAGCACGTCCAACGACGACGTGAGCACGTCCAACGACGACGCAAGCACGTCCCACGATCACATCGAGGTCTCGCTCGCCGCGGAGCACGGACGACCCGAGCCGATCCTGCAGGTGGCCGACCTCTCCGCTGGGTACGGCGGCCCGCCCATCGTCTCGGGACTCAACCTCACGGTCGGGAAGGGCGAGATCGTGACGATCGTGGGGCCGAACGGCGCAGGGAAGAGCACCCTCGTGAAGACCATCATCGGGGAGCTGCGTGCGTCGAGAGGGGTGGTGACGCTCGCTGGAAAGCCCGTGACGGCAGTCCCGACGGAGCTGCTCGTGCGCAGGGGGATCGGCTACGTTCCCCAGCGAAACGACGTCTTTGGAATGCTGACCGTGCGTGAGAACTTGGAGGTTGGCGGGTACCTGCTTGCGAAGCGGGAGGTCGGCCGGCGCATCCAAGAGACCCTCGCGTACTTTCCGAGGCTCGAAGAGCTTGCTGCACGCCGCGTGCTTGTGAGCAAGATGAGCGGCGGCGAGCGGAAGATGCTCGCACTCGCGCGCGCGTTGATGATGCGTCCCGAGGTGCTCATCTTGGACGAGCCGACCGCCGGGTTGGCAGTGCAAGTGGCAAAGACCGTCCTCCACGAGCAGGTTCCGGCACTCGCGGAAAGAGGCGTGTCCATCTTGCTCATCGAACAGCGTGCTGCCGACGCGCTCGAGATCTCCAACTGGGGGTACGTTCTCGTCTCGGGAATGGTGCGGATCTCGGCGAGCGCGTCGGAGATCCTCGGGCGTAAAGACATCGGCGAGATCTTCCTCGGCAAGTTCTCCACCGACACCCGGTGACGTGAGCGCGGCCTTGGGAGACGGTGCGATCGCATCGGATCCTCCGGCTCGCGAGCGACTGCTCACGCTGCGACTCGTCGCACTGCTCTCTGCGACGTTCGCAGGCGCCTACTACAGCAACATCGCGCTGGTGCCGCTTGGCGCGGTCCTCGATCACTTCCACACCTCCGTGGCCCTCGGCGCGCTCGTCCTCGGCGGCTTCGCCGTCCCACTCGCTGCAGCGACGCCCGTCGCCGCGTATGCGGGGGAAGCGATCGGCCTCACGCGGGCCCTCGCTCTGGCGGTGGGGATCGTCGCGCTCGGCTCGGCCGCAGCAGCCCTCGCCCCGAGCTTCGCCGTGCTCGTCGCGGTGCGCGTCGTCCAGGGCACCGCCGCGGCCGTCATCGTCCCAGCGGTGCTGATCCTCCTCGTCTCCACCTCCTCTGAGCGGGTACGGCCGCTCGCGCTGGGGATGTGGTCGTCGGTCAACAGCCTGGGCCGTCTGATCTCGTTCCCCGTCGGAGGAGCGCTCGCCTCCGCCGCAGGCTGGAGCGCGGTGTTCTGGTCGGCCGTGCCGATCTGTGGGCTTGCGTCGCTGGCGATCGCGCTCTTCGTGCCGCGCCGCGCCATGGCGCGCCCCCCGCTCGACCGCCGTGTTGCGGCTTCGTTGACGTTCGGGGCCGCACTCGTGCTCGGGGGCCTCACCGCGATCGCCACCGACCGGACGGGGCGGGTGGTCGGCGCGTGCCTCGGCGCAGCCGGTGCCGCGCTGCTCGTCGTCGCGTGGCGGCGGTCGCGCGGCCGGCCGGGAAGCCTCTTGCCGGTCGCGCTCTTTTCGACGCCGACCTTCGTGCGCAGCAGCGTCGGCGGCTTCGTGCAGATGGCGATGATCGTCGTGGACATCACGGGAGTGTCGTTGTTCTTGGTCCGTGGAGGAGAGGCGAGCACCGCAGTCGCCGGCCTGGTGGCGCTCGCCTTTCCCGCGGTCATGGTCGTCGCGTCGACCGTCGCGGGGGCGGCGATGGCCCGTCTCGGCGGGCGCCGCGTCTTTTGGATCGGCCTGGCCCTGCTCGCCGCAGGGCAAGGGGGGATCGCGGTCGCGCTCCGGCCCGGTGCAGGAGTGTCTGCGCTCCTCGTCGCGTCCCTGGGCGTCGCCGGGGGCGGAGCAGCGCTCGTGCAGACCTCGTCGGCGAGCGGCGCGACGCGGCCGGAGCATCGTGACGGGACCGCCGCGGTCGGCATCTTCAACCTCGTGCGGTTCTCGGGAACTGCGGCAGGAGCGGCATGGCTCGCCATTGCCTTTTCCGTCGGGACCAGCTATCGAGCGCTGTTCCTCAGTGCAGCCGCCACCGTCGGCGCGGTGCTGGCGCTCACTGCGGTGCTCGGTCGTCGCCCGCGGGCCCTGGAGCGCCGATGTCCTTGACGTAAGAATCTTGACGTAGAAGAATCTAGATCGTCTTCGGCCGGTGCACTAGGTCGCCGGTCTCCTGACCCGGAGGGGTGGTAATCGATGTCAGCTTCCGAGCGGTACTCCCAGGACGAGCTCGGCAGGAGTCTTCACGAGTTCATCGACTTCCTCGACAAGCACCACCCCGGTGAGGTGCTGCGGGTGGAGAGGGAGGTCGACCCGGTCTTCGAGGTGACCGCGGCGCTGTGGCGTCTCGAGAACGAGCGGCGGTTCCCGCTCGTGGTCTTCGAGAACGTGAAGGGGTCGAAGATCCCCTGCGTGACCAACGTGCACGCGAGCTTCCCCCGCCTCGCCCTCGCCCTCGGGCTCCCGATCGATGCCACGCCCCGGGACTTCATCTTGGAGTACATGAGCCGGGAGGACCACGCGATCGAGCCGCGCCTCGTCGACGCGGCGTCGGCCCCTTGCAAGCAGGTCGTGATGACCGGCGACGACGTCGACGTGACGGCGCTGCCGACGCTCAAGTACCACGAGCTCGACTCGGGCCAGGTCGACCCGGGCTTCGAGGCGTTCCAGGGCCGCTACTTCACCTTGGGCTACGAGATCATGAAGGACCCCGACACCGGGGTGCGCAATGCCGGCATCTACCGCCTGCAGGTGAAAGGGCGCAACAAGCTCGGCATCCAGATCTCCGAGACCGCGCACGGCCACTACATCATGCAGAAGAACCTGCGCCAGGGCCGACCCACCCCGATGGCCGTTGCCATCGGGCTCCATCCGACCGTCGAGCTCGGCTTCCTCTCGTTCACCGGCATCGACGTCGACGAGTTCGCGATCGCGGGCGCCATGCTCGGTGAGCCTCTCGAGATGGTGAAGTGCGAGACCATCGACGTCGAGGTGCCCGCCCAGGCCGAGATCGTCCTCGAGTGCGAGATCCACCCGACCGAGCGCGAGCCCGAGGCGCCCTTCGGCGAGTACCCGGGCACCTACGGCCCCGAGCGGCTGAACCCGGTCGTCTACGTGAAGGCGATCACGATGCGCCGGGACGCCTACTACCAGAGCTCGTTCGTCGGACACCGAGACAACCTGCTCTTGTCCGGGGTGACCCGCAACAGCCAGATCTACAAGAGCTGCCGCCTCGCCTCGGGCGCGGTCACCTCGGTCTACGTGCCCCCCTCGGGCCGCTCCCGCTACATCTGCTACGTCCAGATGGACAAGGTGATCGAAGGAGACCCGAAGAACGCCGCGATGGCCGCGTTCGCCGCGGATCCGTTCTTGAAGTACGTCGTCGTCGTCGACGCCGACGTCGACATCACCAACGACTCGGAGGTCTGGCACGCCATCGCGACCCGGGTGCGCTTCGACCACGACGCCTTCGTCGTCTCCTACTCGCGCGGCTCACCCCTCGACCCGGCGTCCTACGACCCGGCGGGAGGCTCACACCTCGTGACCAAGGTCGGCATCGACGCCACGAGGAAGGCGAACTACCAGCCCGAGATCTCGACCCCAGGCGTCGACAGCGTCGACCTCGACGCCGTCTTCGGCGACCTCTGGCAACAGGTCCGCCAGGACTGAGGGCGGGGAACGTCACGATGAAGCCAGCACCGTTCGAGTACGTCGCGGCGCGTAGCCTCGACGAGGCGCTTGCCGCTCTTGCCGACGCAGGCGAGGGTGGCAAGGTGCTCGCAGGAGGGCAGAGCCTCGTCCCGCTCCTCGCCCTCAGGCTTGCTCGGCCCGACGTCTTGGTGGACGTCAACCAGGTCGCAGGGCTCGACCGGGTCGTCGTCGACGACCATCGTCTCGTCATCGGGGCATTGGCTCGCCACCGGGCTGTCGAGCTCGACGAACAGGTGCGCAGAGCGTTCCCGCTCGTGAGCGCGGCCGCTGCGAAGATCGGCCACGTCGCCATCCGTAACCGCGGGACCGTCGGGGGCAGCGTCGCGCACGCCGACCCCGCCGCCGAGTGGCCGGCACTGCTCCTCGCGCTCGACGGCGAAGTGGAGGTCGCGAGCCCACGCGGTCGGAGAGTGGTGAGTGCCGGCGACCTCTACGCTGGCTATCTGACCACGACGCTCGAGGTCGACGAGGTCGTGTGTGAAGTGCGTGCCACGCTTCCCGAAGGACGAACGGGCACGAGCTTTCTCGAGCTCGCCCGAAGGGAGGGCGACTTCGCGATCGTCGGGGTCGCTGCGGTTCTTGCGATCGAGGGAGACGAGGTGCGCCACTGTCGCCTTGCGCTCAGCGGGGTCGGATCCACCCCGGTGCGCGCGCGAGGGGCCGAGGAGCTGCTGGCCGGCGCTGCGGCGGACGACGCCGCGATCGCCGCGGCCGCTCGGGAGGTCGTGGAGGAGATCGATCCTCCCGGCGACATCCACGGCTCGGCTGACTATCGCAGGAAGGTCGCGGGGGTGCTCGTGCGCCGGGCGCTCTCAGCGGCGCGTGACGAGATCGGAAGGATGGTGGCGTAGTGAGCGAGCGTAGGACGGTCACGGTGGAAGTGAACGGTGAGCGGCGGTCCGGCTCCGTGGAGCCGCGGACGACGCTCGCCGACTTCCTGCGAGACGAGCTGGGTCTCACCGGCACCCATCTCGGCTGCGAGCACGGGGTGTGCGGCGCCTGCACGGTGCTGCTCGACGGGCGCAGTGTGCGCTCCTGCCTGATGCTCGCCGTCCAGGCCGACGGCTGCAGCCTGCGCACGGTGGAGGGCCTCGCCGCAGAGGGTGGCGAGCTCCACCCCGTCCAGGAGGCCTTTTCCGCGGAGCACGGCCTCCAGTGCGGGTTCTGCACCCCCGGGTTCCTCATGGCGACGCTCGAGCTCCTCAGCGAGTCGCCGCAGCCTTCCGAAGAGCAGATCCGCAGCCATCTCTCGGGGAACCTGTGCCGGTGCACCGGGTACCACCACATCGTCAAGGCGGTGCTCCGAGCAGCCGAGACGATGCGTGGCGACGTCGCAGCCAGCCGGGCCTGAGGCAGGTGCGGGGATGACCGAGCCAGGGACCGCGAACGCCCGAGCAGCCCGACGCGTGCCGATCGAGAGCGTTCGCCCGCATCAGTTCGTAGGCCAGCGCCTTCGTCGCAAGGAGGACGCGCGGCTGGTCTCGGGAAAGGGGCGCTACCTCGCGGACCTCGTGGTTCCCGGGATGCGCCACGCGGCCGTCCTGCGCAGTCCGGTGCCCCACGGCCGCATCGCCGCATTCGACGCCTCCGAGGCGCTCGCGCTCGACGGCGTGGACGCCGTCTTCACCGGCCGAGATCTCCTCGGGAAGGTCGGACCCTTCGTCGAGGGCGGGCGCCTGGAGATCTCGCCGGTGTTCCTGGACAAGGTCGGCCCCGAAGTCAAGCCTCACGCCATGCCGGTGCTGGCGGCCGAAGACGTGCACTTCGTCGGGCAGCCGGTGGCGGTGGTGGTGGCAGCCAGCCGCTATCTCGCCGAGGACGCGCTCGAGCTCATCCGAGTGGACTACGAGGAGCTCCCGGTCGTGACCGACCCGGAGGCTGCGCTCGCTCCGGGCGCGCCGGTGCTCCACGGACACCTGGGCGACAACGTCGCCGCGCACTTCGTCGTCGAATCGGGGGACGTCGATGCGGAGCTCGATAGAGCGCCGCACGTCTATCGCGGCCGTTTCGAGGTCGGACGGCAGGCGTCGAACGCGATGGAGCCCCGGGGCGTGCTCGCGACGTCGGACGACGGCACGGGCGATCTCACGGTCTGGTGCACGAGCGCTCGACCACATCTGGTGCGCACGTTTCTCTCCGAGATGCTCGGGATTCCGCTCGACCGGATCCGCGTGATCAGTCCCGACATGGGAGGCAGCTTCGGCACCGGCGTGTTCAGCGAGGACTTCCTGATCCCCTTCGTCGCTCGCGAGCTTGGTCGCCCCGTCCGCTGGGTGGAGGACCGCAGTGAGAACCTGCTCGTGACGCGCCACGGTCGCGACCAGGTGCACCTCGTCGAGGTCGGCTACGACGACGACGGTCGGATCCTCGCCCTGAAGGACCGCTTCCTCGTCGACGCCGGCGCGTACAACCAGTACGCGATCACCGTGTCGTACAACGCCGCCGCCCATGCCCGGAACCAATTCGACATTCCCGCGGTCCGGCTCGAAGGGTTGAACGTTCTCACGAACAAGGCGCCCGTCGCGCCGGTGCGCGGTGCAGGGCGGCCCGAGGTGACGTTCATGATGGACCGGGTCGTCGACATCGTGGCGCACGAGACGGGCATCGACCCGGTGGAGTGCCGGCGGCGCAACCTGGTGCGCCCCGAGCAGATGCCGTACCACGCCGGCATCCCGTACCGCGACGGCGTCGACATCGTCTACGACCGGGCGGATTTCCCCGCCCAGCTCTCCCAGCTCTGCGATCTCGTCGACTACGCGGCATTTCGCAAGGAGCAGGCCGAGGCGCGCCGCGAGGGAAGGCGGCTCGGCATCGGCTTCTCGAGCTACATGGAGGGCTCGGGGTTCGGGCCGCACGAAGGGGCCGTCGTCCGAGTGGACACGAACGGGCACGTGACGGTGTACACGGGTGCGAACGCCCACGGGCAAGGCCTGGCGACCACCCTCGCGCAGGTGTGCGCCGATCAGCTCGGGGTGACCCCCGAGGACGTGACGGTGCGCATGGGCGACACGAGCTTCATCCCCTACGGGATCGGGACGTTCGCGAGCCGAAGCGCCGTGACCGCCGGCACCGCCACGGGCGTGGCGGCGGGGCTGGTCCGCGAGAAAGCGCTCGCGATCGCAGCAGAATTGCTCGAGGTGTCGTCTTCGGACCTCGAGCTCGAGGAGGGCACGGTCAGGGTTCGCGGGACGCCGAGCCGCGAGGTGAGCCTCGGCGACGTCGCCCGGGCCGCGGCGCCTGGACCGCGCAGCCGTCTGCCTGCGGGGATGGAGCCGGTGCTCGAGGCGGAGCACTACTACGTGCCGCCGTCCGTCACGTGGTCGTCGGGGACGCACGCCGCGGTGGTGGAGGTCGACGAGGAGACGGGCTTCGTGCGAGTCCTCCGGTACCTGACGGTCGACGATTGCGGGCAGATGCTGAACCCGACCATCGTGGAGGGTCAGGTGCACGGTGGGGTGGCGCTCGGTCTCGGCGAGGCCCTCACCGAAGAGGTGATCTACGACGCGACCGGGCAGCCGCTCACCGGCACGTACATGGACTATCTGCTCCCGACCACGGCCGAGACCCCGCCGATCACCGTCGCGCACCAGGTGTGCCCCTCAGAGGTGAACCCCTTCGGGATCAAGGGATGCGGGGAGGGCGGGGCCGTCGGGCCCCCCGCCGCGATCGCCAACGCCATCGTCGACGCCCTGCGCCCCCTGGACGTCCGGATCTCCCGTGTGCCGATCCGTCCTGAGCGCCTCCTCGAGCTCATCGAGGTCGCCAAGGCGGGATCGGCGCATGACGGTGGGGTGGGAGCTCTCGAGGACGGCGGGGCAGGATCGCGCTCGTGACCGTGTCCCGGCAGGCAGCCGAACGGGCTCCAGGGCCTGCGAGCACGTCCGAGCGCCCGGGCCCCGACGGTGTGGAGGGCGGCCGCGAGGTGCGCAGGGTCATCGTGGGAATGACCGGGGCAAGCGGGGCAATTTACGGCATCCGGCTGCTCGAAGCGCTGCGAGACGAGCCGATCGAGGTCCACCTCGTGATGAGCGAGTGGGCGCGCAAGACGATCGTGCTCGAAACTGACTACCGTGCTGCCACCGTGGCCAAGCTGGCAGACGTCGTGTACCCCGAGGACGACATGAGCGCGCCGGTGGGGAGCGGGTCGTTCCTTGCGGACGGGATGATCGTCGCCCCTTGCAGCATGAAGTCCCTCGCGGCGATCGCCAACGGGCTCTCCCAGAACCTCCTCCACCGCGCTGCGGACTGCACGTTGAAGGAGCAGCGCAAGCTTGTGCTCTTGGTGCGCGAAGCGCCCCTGTCGGTCATCCACCTCGAGAACATGCTGCGCGTGGCCCGCGCGGGGGCGATCGTCAGCCCTCCGGTTCCAGCCTTCTACGCGCGCCCGCGGTCCCTCGACGAGATGGTGGACCACACGATCGGGCGGCTGCTCGACCACTTCGGCATCGAACGCGGGATGGTCCGGCGGTGGGACGGGAGACGCCAGCGTCTCGAGCAGGCGGCCGACGGAGTCGTGCCCGCCGACGGCTGAGCGCGCCGAGCGCCG
Source organism: Actinomycetes bacterium (assembly GCA_021844425.1). GTDB lineage: Bacteria > Actinomycetota > Acidimicrobiia > Acidimicrobiales > RAAP-2 > JAJYVT01. The sequence continues at coordinate 22,905 of JAKBTL010000040.1, forward strand.
ACGGCTGAGCGCGCCGAGCGCCGACGGCTGAGCGTGCGGACGCTCGCCTCCATGTCCCAGCCGTGACCCTGCCACACGGCCCAGCCCCGGATGCCCCGCCCCACACGGCCCAGCCCCGGACGGCCCCGCGCCACACGGCCGACAGGCCGCGTCTCGTCATGGTCGCGACAGGATTTCTTCATTCACGCTTTCTTGACATCAAGAGATAACGCTGGTATCGTCCTCCCATGGCACGAGTTGGCTTCGGCACCGGTTACGACCCCAAGGCGGACGCTCGCCAGATGGCGCAATGGATGAGGGACGCCGAGGAGGCCGGCTTCGAGATCGGCTTCTTCTCAGAGACGATCGAGCTTATGCGCGACTCGGTCACGGCGCTCTCGGCGTGCGGCCTCGCCACCGAGCGGCTGACGCTGGGGTGTACCCAGATCACCCGGCTGCGTACCCCGCTGGTGATGGCGCAGACCATCGCGTCGCTCGACGAGCTGACCGGCGGCCGAATGATGCTCGCACCGGGGGCGTGCACGTCGACCCACGCCGTGCGTCACGGGCTTCCGCCAGCGGCTCCGCCGCAGGCGCTCATCGAGTACGTGGAGTCGATCCGCCTCATCCTCACCGGGGAGACCGTCAGCTACCACGGAGAGGTCGTCAACTTCGACGACGTGCGCCTGGGCTGGACCCCCGCCCGCACGGAGATCCCGATGTACATCCCCGCGACGAGCCGTGCGGGGCTGCGCATCGCCGGGCGCATCGGCGACGGCGTGCTCCTGAACGCCATTTGCTCACCGGAGTACAGCGCGAACGCATTGAAGATCGTCCGCGAGGCGTGTGAAGCGGCGGGGAGGGACTGGTCGACCTTCAAGGTTGCCCAGCTGATCAACTGCTCGGTCGAGGACGATCACGCAGCCGCCCTGGATGCGATTCGCTGGGAGGTCGCGAGCAAGCTCGACCCGATCCAGCTGCCGTTCATCATCAAGCCGAAGAAGCTGGTCGGCGAACCGTACATGCACGAAGAGGACATTCCGATCTTCGAAGAAGCGTGGCGGCGGGGAGGCAAGGAGGCGCTCGTCGCCGCGGTGCCGGACAGCTACGTCGAGGGTATGACGGCGAGCGGCACCCCCGAGGAGGTCGAGAAGCGGATCCAACAGTTTCGCGACGTCGGCGTGCAGCTACCGATCCTGCGTGCCGCCGCGCCGCACCAGGCGCCTCGCCTGATCGAGATGTTCTCCGTGGCGTGAGTGCTCAGGGCGCTCCGCCCGTTCCCACGGGCTCCGCACCTTCGGACCACGGTGCGCTGACTGGGTCTGTCGCAGTCGTCTCGGGCGCATCGCGCGGTATCGGCAAGGCGATCGGCCTTGCGATGGCGGCGGCAGGGGCCGACGTGATCGGGATCGCCAGGAGCGCGGATGGGTTGGCTGCGCTGGGAGCGGAGGTGGCGGAGATCGGGCGCGAGTTCCTCGCGGTGCCCGCCGACCTGTCCGACGTTGACTCGATCCGCTCGGCGGTCGAGCGAGCATGCGCCTGGAAGGGCGCGATCACGACCCTCGTGAACGCGGGAGGCACGATCGTGCGCCGCGAGGTGCTGGAGGTGACGCCTTCGGACTGGGACGAGGTCTTCGACGTCAACGTCCGGGGGACGTTCTTCCTCACCCAGGCCGTCGCGCGCCAGATGCTGGAGAACGGTGGCGGCGCTGTCGTGAACATCGCCTCGGTAGCTGCCGAGGTGACGACCGGCGCGTCGGCTCCGTACTCGGCCAGCAAGGCGGCGCTGGTGCAGCTGACGCGCGTGCTCGCGATACGCCTCGCGCCGAGCGTCCGCGTGAACGCGGTCGGTCCTGCGTACATCCGCACGGAGTTGAACTCGGAATGGCTCGAGAAGGACCGGAACCGACAATGGGTGGTGGATCGGACGCCGCTCGGACGGGTGGGTGAGCCCTGCGACGTCACCGGGGCTGTCGTCTTCCTCGCGTCACCTGCGGCGTCCTATATCACGGGACAGCACCTGCTCGTGGACGGTGGATGGACGGCGCAATGAGCGAGTCTCCGAGAAGACGAGCATGAAGGAGCGAGCATGAGCCTCGTCACGAATGACTATCGGAGCGTCCTCGAGCGTACGGGGTTCGACTCGTGGTACCACAGCCTTCCGCCGAAGCTGGGGATCGACCAGTTCCGGACGGTGCTGCCGACGATGGTCGCCGACGACGCGAGGGCGACGATCGTCGCCAAGGAGATCGACCGTACGAACCTGGAGGCGATCGGGGCGGCAGGTCCGAGGTTCGTCTTCCACACGCCGTACTTCACGTTCGACCGGGTCGAGTCGCCGACCGACGCGGCCCCGGATCTCGCGTCGGCAGTGTCGGGCCTCCTCGACGGGGAGGCCCAGCTCGATCCGCGGATGTCGGTCTCCCTCTACGACGATCTGGCCGCGCGCCTTCCCCGCAGCTCGCGTATGCAACGTCCGGCCTTCGTCCCGCCGCTCAATTGCTATCGGGTGCCTCGCGCTGCTGTCGATGAGCTGGCACGTCCTGGTCGCGAGGCAGCGCTCCTTCCAGCGCGTCGGTACCTCGAGGAGATCGGGAGTGCCAAGCAGGCGGAGCCCTGGCTGGTGCGCCCCCCGGTGGGGGCGCTCGCATCCCTCGATGCTCTGATGGCCGAGGCCCGCGTCGACGCCGTGGTGGCGAGCACGCCGGTCAACGTGCAGGGTCTGACCGGCGTACCGGCCGCACTGCTCGGACAGGACACGTGGGCGCTCTACGAGCGCGAGTCCCCCGATGTGCTCTTGGTGGCCCGCAGGGAGCTTCCGTGGCTCGGGCTGCCAGAGGCGTCGCCGCTCACGGGCAGCGGCCTCTCGAGCCTGTATGGCGGGACGGTCGGTTACGAGGAGCTGGACCTTTCCCGAGAGGCGGCCGACGGTCTCGGCCTGGCCGATCGGGGCGTGCCGGCGAGCCACCTGCTCCGACGCTGGCGGGAGGTGTCCTCGTGGGAGGACCTGAGCTTCTACGTGCTCGGAGCGCAGGTGACGGTCCGTGCCATCGAAGCCGCCCTGAGCGTCGTGCGGGATGCCGTACGGCAACACGAGTCGGTCGACGAGCTCGCCGCCTACGAGCGGTACCGGGCTGTCGTCGCCGACGAGATCGCCTCACGCAGGCTCCCGATTCGTGTCCGGACGTACTTCACCCACACGCACGCCGGGAGCCGGTCGCTCATCCCGGCGAGGGCGACCGGTTACCGCCTGCTCCCGTTGACCAGCTTGAAGATCGATGCGGGGCTGGAGGTCTACGACGCCGGTGGATCGCTGCGCGCGGTGTCCGACGTGACGCGAAGCGCTGTTGGCAGCCAGGCAGCGCAGGATGCGTACGAGCTGTTCGACCGGGTCCTCGTCACCGACGTGATCGACGCATGTCGCCCGGGCCGCACCGGCGACGACGTGTTCCGGTCGGGCGCAGAGGCCCTCGAGCCCTACCACGGCGACCTCGCGGACGCGGGCCTGTGCCCCGCGGACGGCGTGCCGTTCACGCAGGCGATCGGCCGTGACATCGGGCATCTCCTCGGCAAGCAGGAGCCGGCGACGGTCGTCTTCCAGCGCGGGAATGCCGAGCGGTTCGAGCCTGGGATGCTCGCTGCGGCAGAGCTCCAATGGCCGTACCACGACCACTGCATCGGCGTCGAGGACGTCTTCATGACCACCGAAGGGGAACCCCTCAACCTCACGCGCAGCTCGCGTGAGGGATAGCGACAAAGGAAGGTAGCAGACATGCAAGAAGACATCCTCCGGACGATGGATGAATGGGGCCCCGAGAAGATCGTGCTCGTCTCCGACACGAGGACGGGAATGCGAGGGGTCCTCGTCATCGATAACACCGCACGGGGCATGGGCAAGGGCGGGACGCGGATGAGCCCATCGGTCACCGTCGAAGAGGTGTGCCGGCTTGCGCGTACCATGACGTGGAAGTGGGCTGGTGTGGACCTGTCCTTCGGCGGCGCCAAGGCGGGGATCCTCGCGGACCCGAACGACCCCAACAAGGAGACCATCCTTCGCGCGTGGGCCCGGGCGCTCAGTCGCCATATCCCCTCCGAGTACGTGCTCGGGCTGGACATGGGGCTGAACGAGCGTGACGCGGCGGTCGTCCAGGACGAGCTCGGTGACCGGGGAGCGGCCGTCGGCAGTCCCTATGAGCTCGGAGGCGTGCCGTACGACCAGCTCGGTCTCACCGGTTTCGGCGTCGCCGAGTCGGCAGACGTGGCGTGCGAGATCGCCGGGATCTCCCTGAAGGGAGCCACGGTCTCGATCCAGGGCTTCGGCGCTGTCGGGCACGCGGCTGCGAAGCGCTTCGCCGAGCTCGGCGCGACGGTCGTCGCCGTGTCGAGCGTCGCCGGTGCGCTGCACGACCCAGATGGTCTCGACGTAGACAAGCTCCTGCGTCTGCGCGAAGAGCACGGAGACACAGCGGTCGCCGAGTACGGCGGCAAGGTGCTCGAGCCGGGCCAGGAGCTGACTGTTCAGGCGGACGTCCTGGTGCCCGCGGCGATCCAGGACCAGATCGACGAGAAGCTTGCCGCGACCCTTCCGGCGAAGGTGGTCGTCGAGGGGGCGAACCTGCCTACCTCTCGGGCCGCCCAGAAGGTCCTCCGGGACCGGGGCATCACGGTGGTCCCGGACTTCATCGCGAACGCAGGGGCTGTCGTCGGCGCCGGCGTCGCAATGGACAGCCGCTACTCGGCCTTCCGCCCCGACGCCGACAGCATCTTCGATCTCATCTCACGCAAGCTGCGAGAGAACACCCGGGTCGTCCTGACGCAGGCAGCGCACGACGGCTCGACCACGCACGAAGCTGCGCTTTCCATCTCCCAGGATCGAGTGCGCAAGGCCATGGAGCTGAAGGGCCGCCTGCCCGCCGCGTCGAGACGCTGAGCGGGCGAGAGCTCTCGAGGTCGGTGGTCCGGCGTGAGCGACCAGTTCGCGGGGCGCATGGTCGAGCGCCTGAGGAACGGTGAGACGCTGATCGGCACGTTCGCCAACCTCGGGTCCGCCGTCAGCGCGGAGATCTGCGGATCGGCGGGCTTCGACTGGGTCCTCGTCGACCTCGAGCACGGAGCGGGGACGGAGTCCGAGCTCCCGAGCCAGCTGCAGGCGCTCGGCTCGACGCCGGCGAGCGGGCTCGTGCGCGTCGAGTCGCACGAGCGATCTCGCATCGTTCGAGCGCTCGACGCGGGCGCAGCGGGTGTGATGGCGCCTCGAGTGGATTCGGCGGATCAGGCGCGCGCCGTGGTCAGGGCGACCCGCTATCCGCCGGCAGGCAGCCGCGGTGTGGCCCTCATGAACCGCGGGGCGGCCTTCGGCGCGCGTGCGGGGATGTTCGCCGACACCGATGACCTCGTTCTCGTCGTCGTGCAGATCGAGAGCGTCGACGCGCTCGAGTCCCTCGACGAGATCGCCGCAGTCGAAGGCGTCGACGTCCTCTTCGTCGGCCCGTCCGACCTGAGCCAGGTCCTCGGATGCTTCGGTCGTTTCGACGAGCCCGCGTACGCCGACAGCATCCAGGCCGTCTCCAAGGCCTGTCGCGCTGCGGGAAAGGCGGCGGGGGTGCTCGCGGGCAGCGTCGCAGATGCAGAGCGTTACCTTGGGCTCGGCTATCGCTTCGTCGGCGTGTCCGGAGACGGGGGGTTCCTGGCCAAAGGCGCAGCGGCGGCCGCCGCCGAGCTGGGATCCCTACGTGAGGCGGGGCCGATGAGCTGAGGCGGCCCGTCCTGCGAGGTCGGGCACGCGGCGAGAGCAACGGTGACGGAGCTCTCCAAGGCCCTTCGGTCCTCGAGCGCGTGCGTCGCTTCGCCGCTCTCGCAGCCGTGCTCGTGCTCGTGCTCGTGCTCGTGCTTGTCGCCTCTGGGCGGGCGGTCGAGCCTCGTAGAATGACCCGGTGACCGCGGGCATTGGACCGTCAGTGAGGCGCGCCTCGGCTCCGCCGGGCGTTCATCCAGGTGGCGCAGAGGGTGAGGGGGTCCCGGCCGCCGCGCCCGGGAGGACACGGACGGGGCTCGCGCTGCTCGTGATCGTGATCGGCGTGCTCATGGCTGCCGTCGACACCACGATCGTGGTCCTTGCGCTCCCCGAGATGGAGCGCTCGCTGCACGTCGCGATCTCGGGCGTGATCTGGGTGATCATCGGCTACCTGCTCGTGATCACGGTGCTCGCGACGCAGGTCGGGCGGCTCGGCGACATGTTCGGTCGCGTCCGGATGTACGAGGCGGGGTTCGTCGTCTTCATCGTCGGCTCGGCCCTCTGCGCGCTCGCGAGCAACGAGGCGACGATCATCGTCTACCGGCTCGTCCAGGGTGTCGGAGGTGCGCTGATCACGGCGAACAGCGGCGCCGTGATCGCCGACACGTTCCCTCCCGAGCGGCGCGGGCGAGCATACGGGTTCAACGCGGTGGGCTGGAGCGTGGGCGCGATCCTCGGGATCCTCCTCGGGGGCGCGATCGTGACCTACGTCGACTGGCGTTGGGTGTTCTGGATCAACGTCCCCGCAGGCGTCGGCGCCGTGGTCCTCGCGCTCCGGGTGCTCCACGACAGGGGAGAACGGCGCCGCGAGCGGCTCGACCTCGCCGGGATGGCGCTGTTCGGCGCGGGCGTGTTCGGGGTGCTCTGGGCGATGACCAAGCTCTCGACGACATCGTTCAGCGGCGACGTCGCCGGTTTCCTCCTCGGCGGGGTGGTGCTCCTCGCCGTGTTCGTGCTCGTGGAGCGGAGGCGGTCAGCCCCGATGCTCGATCTCTCGCTGTTCAGGATCCCGACGGTCAGCCCGACGATGCTCGCGTCGCTCTTCCAGGCGATGGCGAACTTCGCGGTCCTCTTCCTCGTGATCATGTACCTCCAGGGGGTGCGCGGCTACACGCCCCTGCACGCGTCGTTGCTCCTCGTGCCCGGCTACCTCGTGGGAGGCTTCGTCGGGCCGATCGGCGGGCGGCTTGCCGACCGGGTCGGGGCGGTGTGGCCGGCGACGCTCGGGCTCGGGATCCAGATCGTCGCCCTCCTCGTCTACGCCCAGCTAGGCGTCCACAGCTCCGTCGGCCTCGTGGTCGTCGCGTCGGTCGTGAGCGGCCTCGGCGCCGGGCTCTTCTTCCCGGCCAACACGACGGCCGTCATGCGGGCTGCGCCGCCCGAGCTGTTCGGGGTGTCCTCGGGGATGCTGAGGACGTTCGCGAACGTCGGGATGGTCTTCTCGTTCGCCGTCGCGATCCTCGTTGCCGGCCGGGCGATCCCCCATCGAGTCGCGTTCGCGATCTTCGTCGGCACCACCCGTCTCACCCACCACCTGGCAGGGTCCTTCACCGACGGGCTGCACGCGGCGTTCTACGCGTCGGTGGGCATCATGGCGCTCGCAGCCCTTCTTTCTGCCACGCGGGTGGTGCACCCGTGGCGCAGGTCGCACGCGCCGGCGGAGGTGGCGGCGGAGGGTTGAGCGTGCGCAGTCGCGGGAAGAATTCGTGACGACGACCGGATTTCTCGAAGAAGTTCGGAGCCATGCCGAGACATACGGGTGCGGCTTTGGCACAGTTGTGCGAGTAGGCATCCGATCGGGGGGGAGCGGACGCGAGGACGGCAGCGGGGCGGAGACGAAGGGGGAATCGGAGAAGATGGACGACCACCCGATCGAGCAGTTCGACCCGTTGCTGCGCAACATGCTTGCGTGGGACCTGGTCCAAGAGACCGACGACGGCCGATGGGCGCTGCGTCCCGACGTCGCCGAGCGGCTGAGCGCCCTGACGAGGTACACGAAGCGCAGCGAGCCGTCCGAGGTCGTCTACTTCGGCCATACCTGCGCGGGGTGCAAGTCCAACGGCCTGACCCGCCTGCGGGACGGCACGTACCTCTGCGACGAGTGCCGCCGGGCGGAGGACCTCTCGTCGGTCGCGACGCTGTTGCCCGCGCCCGAGCAACAGAAGCCTCGCCGTTTCAGCAGGTCGCGCAAGATCGCGAGCTGATGACCGCCAGCGCGCGGGCAAAGAGCGCGGCCGCGCGATACCGCTCCAGCACAGCGCGCGGGGGACTGCGGTCGTGGGAGCTGCGCCCTGGCCTCGGCGAGTAGAGTGCTCGAACGTGCCGGGGGAGGGAGCGTCGAACTTCAGCGTGAGCGTCCTCGGCCACCGCGTGGAGCGCCGCGAGGACCCTCCCTTGCTCACCGGCGCTGCCGAGTACCTGGACGACCTCCATGCCGACGGCCTGCTGCACGCGGTCTTCGTGAGATCGTCGGTCGCACACGGGGAGCTTCGCAGCGTGGACGTCTCGAGCGCGAGGGCGCAGCCGGGCGTGGTCGAGGTCTTCTGCGCCGCAGACCTGGGTCTCCGCGACATCCCTGAGTGGTACCGCCCCGACGGGCCGCCGAGAGCGGAGGTCGGGCGACCATGCCTGGCGAGGGACCGGGTGCGCTTCGTCGGCGAGGCCGTGGCGGTCGTGGTGGCCGAGTCCCTCGCAGCCGCCGTCGACGCGGCGGAGCACGTCGTCGTCGACGTCGACCCCCTGCCGGTCGTGGTCGACCCGCTCGCCGCGCTCGCAGAGGACGCCCCGCAGCTCTTCCCTGCCCTCGGCTCGAACGTGGTGCTGGAGGCCCCTCCGACCGACGCGGACGTCCTCGAGGGTGCTGACGTCGTGGTGCGCGGGCGCTTCGTGAACCAGCGGGTGGCCCCTGCGCCGATCGAGACGAACGCCGCCTTGGCGTTGCCGAGCCCGGAGGGCGGCTTGGACTGCGTCGTGACCTCCCAGGCGCCGTTCGCCGTCCGCCAAGGGGTCGCGGCCGCGCTGGGCATCGAGCCGTCGACCGTGCGCGTGCGCACCGTCGCAGTCGGAGGGGGGTTCGGGGCGAAAGGGGGCGTCTACCCCGAGCAGGTCGTCGTCGCCGCGCTCGCCGCTCGCCTGAGACGGCCAGTGCGCCACGTGGAGACCCGATCGGAGAACCTGGTGGCCATGAGCCACGGGCGAGGCCAGATCCAGGACGTGGCGCTCGGTGCGCGCAGGGACGGGACCATCGTCGGGCTCGAGGCGAGGACGGTGACCGACATGGGTGCGTACCCGTGGCGTGGGGGCATCCCGTTCCGCACGGCGCGGCTCATGGCGAATGGTGTCTACCGGATCCCGCGCCTCTCGCTCACCTCTCTCGGGGTGGTCACGAACACCACGCCTATCGGTCCCTACCGCGGCGCCGGGCGCCCTGAGGCCACCGCGATGCTCGAGCGCGCGATCGACCTTCTCGCCGCGGAGCTCGGTATCGACCCTGCCGAGGTGCGCCGCCGCAACATGCTGGTGCCTTCCGACTTCCCGTACACGACGCCGACGGGCGCCGTGTACGACAGCGGCGACTACGGGCGGGCCTTGGAGGCGGTGCTCGCGCTGGGAGATTACGACGCCCTCCGCAAGGAGCAGGCCGAGCGCAGGAACCGCGGCGACGCCGTGGTCGTCGGCGTCGGGCTCTCGACCTTCGTGGAGATCAGCGGGTCAGGCTGGGAGTTCGGCGGGGTGACCGTCGACCCGGACGGCAGCATCGTCGTCGTGACGGGTGCGTCCCCGCACGGCCAGGGTCTCGTCACGGCGCTGAGCCAGGTCGTGGGCGGCGTGCTCGGCGTCGACCCCGGCGAGGTGCGCGTCGTGCACTCCGACACCGGGGTGGTGCCGCGCGGGATAGGGACCTTCGGCTCTCGATCGGGCCAGCTCGCCGGCAACGCCGCGTTCGCCGCGGCACGCGCAGTCGTCGACCAGGCGCGCGAGGTGGCCTCTGGTCTGCTCGAAGCGGCGCCCGCAGACGTGGTCGTGGTCGACGGCGGCGTAGCCGTCGCGGGCGTCCCGACGAGCGCGCTGACCTGGGCTCAGGTGGCCGCGGCGGCACCGGAGGGTTGGCTCCGCGCGGAGGGGGACTTCACACAGGAGCAGGGCACCTACCCGTTCGGGGCGCACCTGGCGGTCGTGGAGGTCGACACGGAGACGGGCCGGGTGCTGCTGCGGCGGCTCGTCGCCGTGGACGACTGCGGGACGGTGATCAACCCGACGATCGTGGAGGGGCAGGTGCACGGCGGGCTCGCCCAGGGCATCGCGCAGGCGCTGTTCGAAGAGGTCCGCTACGACGAGTGGGGCAACCCGCTGACCGCGACGTTCGCGGATTACGGGGTCCCGAGCGCTGCGGAGCTCCCGTCGTTCGAGCTGGGCTCGACCGAGACGCCCTCCCCGCTCAACCCGCTCGGGCTGAAAGGAGTAGGGGAGTCGGGGACCGTGGGCTCGGCTGCCGCGGTGCAAAATGCGGTCATCGACGCGCTGCGGCCGTTCGGGGTGCGCCACGTCGACATGCCGCTCAGCGCGGAGCGTGTCTGGCGCGCCATCCACGACCGCGCCCCTGCGTCGCCCGACCGGCCCTAAGCTGGGTCTTCGTGGGCTTCCTCCTGCGCAAGCTGCTGCGGCTCATCCAAGTGCGGCGGGAACGGCGTCGGCGCTACGGCAGGTGACCGGCTAGGCGCGTCGCCTCAGGGGCGCCGCGCGCCGGTGGCCGCTGCTGCGTCGTCTCCCGGAGTCCCGACGTGCGATTCGCCGGCTCCGTTCGATCGGGTGGCGCCGACGCCCTGCATGGAGCCGGCGGACGGCGGGACCCCGGGAGACGGTTCGTCGCGATGGCCGGGCCACCAGGCGCGGTGACCGACGAGCGCGGTGAGCGAGGGCGTGAGGAACATGGCCATCACGAACGCGGCGATGGCGATGCCGACGGAGATGGCGAACCCCATCTGGCTGAGCGTCGTGCCTCCGGCGAGGATGAGCGATGCGAAGGTCCCCGCGAGGATGAGGCCGGCCGAGGCGATCGTCGGGCCGGCATGGCGGACCGCCATCGCGGCGGCGCCCCGCGGGTCTCGGCCTTCGCGGGCCTCCTCCCTTAGCCGAGAGACCATCAGGATGTTGTAGTCGGTGCCGAGCGCCACGACGAAGAGGTACATCACGATGGGCAGGATGAACGTCAGACCGCTCTCGCCCTGGGCGTCTTGGAACACGAGAACGGACGCGCCGAGGGTGCTCGCGAACCCGAGCCCCACCGCGCCCATCAGGTACCACGGAGCGACGACGCTGCGAAGGAGCAGCGCGAGGATGAGCAGGATCAGGACGGCGGCCACCGGGAACACGAGCGCGTAGTCGTGCCCCATCGCGGACTCGAGGTCCACGTACACCGAGGTGATCCCGCCGATGAGGGGTCTGGTGCCCGCAGGAGCGTCGTCCGCAGCGCGCTGGAGTGGACCGCGGACGGTGGTCATCGCCGCGTCGGACTTCGGGGAGTGCGTGAGCACCACGCGGAAGTCGGCCACGGTGCCGTGCTCGGCGACCCTGGCGGGGGCGACCGACGCGACCCCCTCGACGCGTGCGAGGCGCTGCCCGTAGGCGGTGAGCGCGGAGGAGGGGATCGCCGTGCCGTCGGTGGACTCGAGGTAGACGTCGGTCGGCTCGGCCTTCCCAGCGGCGTACCCGCGTAGCAGCACCTTCGAGTACACCGCGGACTCGGTGGTGGCTGTCTTGCCGGATGTGAGTGTGAAGGAGGGATGGAAGCCGAGCGCGAACCCTCCCAGGACGACGAGCACGCCGGCGCTCAGCACGGCGACCCTGCCGGGGTGGTGCGCGAGCACGTTGCCGATCGCACCGAACCGGGCGCCCTCAGGCTCGCGCTGCCAGGCGCTCGACGGCCAGAACGTACGGGTCCCGAGCAAAGAGACGATCGCGGGGATCAAGGTGAGCCCCGCGAGCAGCGTGGCTGCAACCGCGATCGCGAGCGCGGGGCCGAGGGAGCGGAAGAGCGTGATGCTCGACAGCGTCAGCGCGAGGAACGCGATGATCACCGCACCGGCCGCCGTCGCGATCGCCGGCCCGACCTTCGTGACCGCGTTGACCATCGCCTCCTTGGCCTCGACGCCTGCACGGAGGCGCTCTCGGAAGCGGAACATCAGGAAGAGGACGTAGTCCGTCCCCACCCCGAAGAGGACCACGATCAGCATCGTGGACACCGTGCTGTCGATGTGCAGCCCGAGCGCTCGGCTGAGGGACGCGATGAGGCCGTCGGCGATCTCCGAGACGACGCCGATCACGAGCACGGGTAGCAGCGCGATCACCGGGCTGCGGAAGATGAGGAGCAGGAGCGCCAGGATCAGCCCGATCGTGGCGATCGCGACGACCTTCGACGCGGTCTGCCCGGACTTCTGCTGGTCGAGGGCTTGGGCGGCGGTGCCGGTCACCCCTGCGCGCAGATCGGTTCCCTTCGTGAGGGACGTCACGTCGCGTCGCAGCGTGAGCACCGCGTAGGTCTGTGCGGTCGTGAGCTGCCCTTGGACATTGGGCATCTCGACGCCGATCAGGCCGACGAGGTGGTTCGGCGAGACGACGGCAGGGTCGACCGCGTTGACGGCAGGGATGCGGCGGGAGGCGAGCACGCGCTGGGCCCGGTCGAGCAGCGCGACATCCCTGGCGGTGAGCGGCCCGCCCCCTCGCCGCTCGGCGACCACGAGCGCCGCGGGCGTCGCGGTGTTCGTGAACGCCTCCTTCTGGAGGTTCGCGGCCTGCACCGATTGATAGTGGCTCGGAAGGAACGCCACCTCGCTCGTTGTCGTCGAGAGCTTCGGTGCGAGGCCGACGATGGCCACGGCGGCGACGATCCACACGCCGATGACCCTCCAGGGGTGGCGTACGACGATCCGTCCGAGCTTCGCGAACATGTTGCTCCTGTCGGCTCCTTCGCTCTCCTGCCGGCCTGCAAGGTACCCACCTGTCTACTTACTTGTCGACAGGCAAGTCAAGTCGCTATGCTCGGCGTCGTGGTGCTGGACGCGACCGGAGCGAAGGTGGGCGAAGTGGCCGCCGGCGGGAAAGGACCGGAGACGCCGCACGCCCCCGCGGACGAGGTCTGCGCCCCCGCAGGCCTGACGCACGCCCATGCGGGGGACCAGACGAGGGCCCGGATCGTGGAGGTCGCGCTCGAGCTCATCACCGACCGGGGATTCGCGGCGACCTCGACGCGCGAGATCGCCGAGCGCCTCGGGGTCACGAAGGCGGCCCTTTACTACTATTTCCGCACGAAGGACGACCTTCTCTCAGCCATCGTCGGACCGGCGACGGCTGAGCTCGAGGCGCTGATCGAGCGTGCGGTCACCGAGCGTGCGGTCACCGA
>JAKBTL010000040.1:36176-40411 GCA_021844425.1 Actinomycetes bacterium
CGAGCGTGCGGTCACCGAGCGTGCGGTCACCGACGCGTCCTCGGATGCTCGGGACAACCTTCTCCTCAGCTACGTCGACCTGGTCGCCCGGCATGCGGAGTTGATCCGCGTCCTGGCGAACGACCCGGCGGTGAAGGAGTGCGCGAGCCTGCGTGCGGTGGTCCCGCTGTTCCAGCGACTGGTTCCCCTGCTTGCCGGAACCGACGAGCCGGACACCGCGCAGCGGACGCGGGTGCGCGCCGCGCTGAGCGCGATCCACGGTGCCCTCGTGCGCGGGCAGCCCGACGACGACCCCGAGATCCTCCGGGCCACCGCCGTCGAGGCGGCACGCGCCGTGCTCGGTCTTCCTGATCCGGCTGGGCATGAGGACCCGGCGAGACGATGAGCGCATCGGGCTCCGATACCGGCGAGGAGCGAAGCGGGCGCCGCGGCGCGAAGTCTTCGGAAGTGTCCGTTCAGTGGTTGCCGCCCGGGCCGCGGGGCGGCTCGCTGCCGGGTGCGCCCTGAACGTCGGGGACGTCAGGATGATCGCCGGCGCCTGAACGGTCGGCGACGCCAGCTTTGGACGGATCGGCGTGCTCGACCGGCTTCTGCGGCGCGGGCGGGACCGCGGCCCGGGGGAGCGGGCTTAGGGGTGTGCGGGCGACGCCTGCGGCGAGCATGGCGGAGTTCGGGATCTTGTACACGCCCTCCTCGGTGTGGAGGGTCACGTACGTGAGGGACATCTCCAGGACGCGTGCGTCGAAGATCCCGCCGAGCGCGCCCGAGCGCACGCGCACCCGGTCCCCGACGTGGAACGGCCTGGCAAAGATGAGGACGAGCCCGGCGAAGACGTTGCTCAGGCTCTGCTGTGCCGCGATCCCGAGCACGACCCCTGCGAGCCCGGCCCCCACGAGGAGGTGCTCGATGGACACGTTGACGACGGCGAGCACGCCGAAGACCACGATCAGGTAGCCGACAGCGGCGGTCGTGATGCGCACCGCACCGCCCGCTGCCGGCAGCGAGGTCGAAGCGACGCGGCGCCCGAGGACCGAGGAGAGGCGCGTCGTCCCCAGCACGCCGAAGACGAGCAGGACGGCCGCGCTGATCCAAGCGATGAGCCGCGGGTTGAGCCTGGGTGTGGAGACGTGGCCGAACGCCGATCCGGTCACGAGCGCGGCGAACGCCAGGAGACTCGAGAGAGCGCCGAGCACCCAGTCGCGCCCCCGCCGCCACCTGGTCACGTCGGTGGCCTGTGCTCGTCCGCGCAGGCGGCGTTCCCTGCCCTCGGCTCGTCGTCGGTTGCCACCGTGCGCAATCGCGTCTCCCCAGCCGAAGGGTCCGTCCAAACGCCGTGCGAGCCCATGGTCCGTCGGGTCCCTCCGTGCGAGTCGTGGTGTCAGTCCAGGCTCCGACCGAGGGTACTCGCCGTCGCGCGTGCAACGCAGGGAACCTGCAAGACAGGTCGCATCGGGCACCTCGGGGAAGACGGAGGGACTTCCCCGATGGCGCCCGGGACGCGCTGGTAGCGTCCAGCTCGTGCGCCTCCGAGTGTTCGTCGAGCCGCAGCAGGGAGCCTCCTACAGCCAGCTCCTCCGAGTGGCCCAGCACGCCGAGTCCCTCGGTTTCGACGGGTTCTTCCGCTCGGATCACTACCTCGCGATGGGCGGCGACGGGCTCCCCGGGCCGACCGACGCGTGGGTGACCCTGGCGGGCATCGCTCGTGAGACGCGCCGCCTGCGGCTCGGCACGCTGGTGACCTCGGCGACGTTCCGGTTTCCGGGCCCGCTCGCCATCGCCGTGGCGCAGGTGGACGAGATGAGCGCCGGTCGGGTCGAGCTCGGGATCGGCGCCGGCTGGTTCGACGACGAGCACCTCGCCTACGGGATCCCGTTCCCTCCGACGAGCGAGCGGTTCGATCGGCTCGAAGAGCAGCTCGAGATCGTGACGGGTCTGTGGACGACGCCGGCTGGAGAGCGTTTCTCCTTCTCGGGTCGCCACTACTCTCTCGTGGAGAGCCCCGCTCTGCCGAAGCCGGTGCAGCACCCGCATCCTCCGGTGATCGTCGGCGGCGAGGGACGCTCGCGCACCCCCCGGCTGGCGGCGCGCTTCGCCGACGAATTCAACGCACCCTTCCTCGTGGTCGACGACGCAGCACGCCAGTACGACCGCGTGCGCGAGGCATGCGAGGAGGTCGGCCGGGATCCCCGGTCCCTCCTGCTGTCGGCTGCCGTCGTGGTCTGCTGCGGCAGGGACGAGGCGGAGGCCGAGCGCAGGGCTGCGGCCATCGGGCGTGACCTGCCCGAGCTTCGCGAGCACGGCGTGGCGGGAACGCCTGACGAGGTGGTGGCGCGCTGCCGCGCCTACGCCAACGCGGGTGCGTCGACGCTCTACCTCCAGGTCCTCGATCTCTCGGACCTCGACCATCTGTCGCTCATCGCGAGCGAGGTGCTCCCCGCGCTCAGCTGATCGCGCGCGTAGCGTGCCCTCGGAGGTCGGACGAGGTCGGTGCCGCGCCCAGGTGAGCGCCGTATTGGGGAGATCCCTTGCGCCCGTGCGCATGCGCGTGCGTACCATCTTCTCCGATGGGGACGCCGGGCAGGCACCGCCTTGTGCTTCGCGCCGTGCGATCTGCGCTCGCGTGCGCCTTCGCTGCGTCGACGGCGACCGCTGCAGCCGTGACGACGTGGGGCGTGACGACGGCGAGCGCCTCGGGCGAGGCGCGTGTCGTCCAGGCGACTGCCGTGCATGAGGCGACTGGGGTGCATGCTGTGCACGCGCCCGCCGCGCCAACGGTTGGCGTGCACGCGCAATCCGTGCTCGACGGCCACAGCTACAGCCTGATCACAGCCCGCGGGGGCCTGATCGGCTTCGGAGCGGCGATCAGCTCCTCGGGACTTACGAACCCGACGTCGCCTTTCGTCGGAGGCGCGCCTACCCCCGATGGCAAGGGTGCGTGGATCGTTGCAGCGAGTGGCGCCGTGGAGGTGCTTGGCGACGCCAGCTTCTACGGCTCGATGGGCGGCCAGCACCTCGACCAGCCCATCGTCGGGATGGCGGCGACGCCGACAGGCGGGGGCTACTGGCTCGTGGCCGCCGACGGTGGCATCTTCAGCTTCGGCGACGCCAGCTTCTACGGCTCGATGGGCGGCCAGCACCTCGACCAGCCCATCGTCGGAATGGCGGCGACGCCGACAGGCGGGGGCTACTGGCTCGTGGCCGCCGACGGCGGCGTCTTCCCCTTCGGCGACGCTCCGTTCTTCGGCTCCGGGGTGTCGTTCGGACGGACGGTCGTGGGGATCGCGCAGGAGCTCGGGGGCTACCAGGATCCGCTGCGTGCGGTGTCGGGCCTCACCCCCGAGCGCGTCGACCAGGGCGTCGACTACGCAGGCAGCGGGCCGATCTACGCCATCGGCGACGGTGTGGTGCTCAACACCACGAACCCAGGATGGCCCGGGGGCGCGTTCATCGCCTACCAGCTGAGCGACGGCCCGGCAGCGGGCGACATCGTCTACGTCGCCGAGAACGTGGTCCCTCGTGTGACGGTCGGTCAGCAGGTCAACTCCGACACGGTCGTCGGCACACTGCTCGACACCTTCCCGCACCTGGAGACGGGATGGGCCAATCCTCCGGGCACAGGGGAGTCCCTGGCGCGCGCGATGGGGGAGTGGAGCACAGCTGCCGAGATCGACTCGCTGCCGACCGCCTACGGGGCGAACTTCTCACAGCTGCTCACAATGCTCGGTGCGCCCGCCGGCGTCATGATGGGCCCAGTCCAAGGGGCGATGCCGGCGGGCTGGCCCTCCTGGGTCCCCGTTGACTAGTCCCGGCCGGCCTCGCGCTCGGCCGACACGCTGAGTGGGCCTGACTAGCCCCGGCCGGCCCTTCGCTCGGCCGACACGCTGAGTGGGCCCGGAAAGAGCTCGGGGAGCACGGCGAGATCGGCTTCGGGGTGCTCGTCGAGGAGCGTGCAGACGGTCGCTGTGTTCGTCTCGACGCGAGAAGCGATCACGGCACGCGACGCGGCGCGCAGGTGCATGCTGTCAGGATGTACGTGGCAGCGATGCGCATCGCGCTGCGCATCCCGCAGAGCAACTCGCTCAAGGCGAAGCGTTCCGTCGTGCGTCATCTCGTCGAGCTCTCCCGCCGCCGGTTCGGGGTCTCGGCGAGCGAGGTGGCCGAGCACGACCGCTGGCAGCTCGCGGTGCTCGGGTTCGCAGTGGTGACGCCGAGCGCCCGACGGGCGACCGAGCTCC
>JAKBTL010000100.1 GCA_021844425.1 Actinomycetes bacterium
CGGCACACCCCGAACGGTGGCAGTAAGACCACAGTGCCCACCGGAAGCGAAGGGGACCAGGTGGCCCAAGACCGTTCGGCGCCACCCATAGGGCGGGACTCAGTCCTGCTCAGTGTCTAGGAACGGTTTCGCTCATGGACCTACCTGTCATCGAGACGACGCTTCGGGGCCGCCAGCTCCTCTCCGACCCCCGGCTCACGCACGGCGTCGCCTTCACCCGCGAAGAGCGCCAGGCGTTCGGGCTCGTTGGCCTGCTCCCGCCTGCGGTGCTCACGCTCGACCTCCAGGCGGCCCGCGCCTACCAGCAGTTCTCCGCGCAGCCGGGAAACCTCGCGAAGAGCGTCTTCCTCACTCTGCTCCGAGAGCGCATCGAGGTCCTCTACTTCCGCCTGCTGCAGGACCACCTCGCGGAGATGCTGCCGATCGTCTACACCCCGACCGTCGGGGAGGCGATCCAGCACTTCAGCGCGCAGTTTCGCGGCACCCGGGGTGTCTACCTCTCCGTCGACCACCTTGGGGACATCGACGCCTCCCTGCGTGCCAGCGATCTCGGGCCTGAAGATGTCGACGTCATCGTCGCGACGGACGGCGAAGCGATCCTCGGGATCGGTGACTGGGGCGTCGGGGGCATCGCCATCTCCATCGGGAAGCTCTCCGTGTACACGGCGGCGGCAGGGATCGATCCCGACCGCACCCTTCCTGTCGTCCTGGACGCCGGTACGAACCGCCAGAGCCTCCTCGACGATCCGCTCTACCTTGGCAACCGACATGCGCGCGTGGACGCCCGGAGCTACGACGAGCTCGTGGGCGCCTACGTCGAGGCGGCGGGCCGTCACTTCCCGCACGCGCTTTTGCACTGGGAGGATCTCGGCGCGGCGAATGCCCACCGCGTCCTCGATCGCTACAAGGACCAGTGCTTGACGTTCAACGACGACATCCAAGGGACCGGGGCCATTGCGCTGGCGGCGGTGCTGTCCGCGCTGCGCAAGGGGGGTGGCCGCCTCGCGGACCAGCGGGTCGTCATCCACGGTGCGGGCACCGCGGGCATCGGTATCGCCGAGCAGCTTGCGGCTGCGGTCGGGGAGGACGGGGCGATGGACGGCCGGAGAGCCATCTGGGCGCTGTCGAGCCGTGGCCTGCTGAGCTCGTCCGACGATCAACTGCGCGACTTCCAGCGACCCTACGCGCGCGCCGACGAGGAGGTCGCCCGCTTCGCCAGGGACGGGGCCGGGAGGATCGACCTCGCCGAGGTGGTCCGCCAGGTTCGTCCGACCGTCCTCATCGGCACCTCGGGCCAGCCTGGGAGCTTCACCGAGGAGATCGTCCGCACGATGGCTGCGTCCTGCGAGCGGCCGATCATCCTGCCCCTTTCCAACCCGACCTCTCTCTCGGAAGCCGATCCGACCGACGTGCTCAGGTGGACGGAGGGTCGAGCGTTCGTGGCGACCGGAAGCCCCTTCCCGCCAGTCACGGTGGGGCAGGAGACCTTCGTGGTCGCCCAGGCGAACAACGCCCTGGTCTTCCCGGGGCTCGGACTCGGCACGATCGTCGCTCGAGCATCGCGGGTCACCCCCGGGATGCTGCGCGCTGCCGCTGCGGCAGTGGCCGAGGAGGTCGACGCCAACGATGCGAGTGCCCCCCTCCTTCCTCCGGTCGACACGCTCCGGCAGACGTCGGCAGCTGTGGCGGCGGCGGTGGCTCGTGCGGCGGTGCGAGACGGCGTGGCCCGCCGGGACGAGACGGCGCTCGACGAGGCGGTGGCTGTGGCGATGTGGGAGCCTGCCTACAGGCCACTTCGACCGGCGCGCTGAACCTGGCGATCGATGTCGCCGGCACACCGCCAAGACTGCTGACGCGGGCCGAGCTCGGGACGGTCAACGGGACCAACGCCCCTGGTCGTCAAGCGGCGATGCGGCCATGCTGGAAGCAGTGTCCGGTCCTCGTGCCCCTGTCCACCGGAGGCATCTCGACCACGGCAACCACACGGACGTGAGAAGTGGAGATCACCCTGTGCCAGGGTGGATACTCGTCGGAGTCGACGGCTCGAAGGGATCGCGCCGTGCGCTGGAGTGGGCCCTGGAGGAAGCGAGGATTCGCGGGTCACGGGTGGAGGCGATGCTCGTCTGGCAGAGTCCCTACGACTTCCCGGGAGACTTCGACTACTTCTCTCCCGAGGACGACGCCAAGCTGGCCGAAGGCGCGCGGGCGCGCCTTGCGGCGGTCATTCGCGAGACCGCCGGTGCGCGCGCCGCAGAGATCGAGCCGATCGTGGTCGAGGGCGACCCTGCACGGGCCCTGTGCGAGCGGGCAGAGAAGGCAGACCTGCTCGTGGTCGGTGCCCGTGGCCGGGGCACGTTCGCCGAGCTGTCCCTCGGGTCGGTGAGCTCGAAGTGCGCGCACCGCAGCCCACGCCCGGTGGTGATCGTCCCCGCGGAGCGTGAGGACCCGACGGAGGAGCGTGACCGGCACGAGTCGGCTCCCGACGTCCACGCGTGAACGCGGAGGCCCCGGCGCCCCCGCCCCCGCGCGCTTGGGTCGCGAGCCGGTCAGCTCCCTGTGGTCAGGAGCCCTTCAGGTACCACGTCTGAGGGACGAAGGCACCGTATGGGCTGAGGTGCTGCCAGCCCGAAAGGCTCTTTTTCACAGCGACGACCCTCAGGTCCTGGAGCGGCCACCACAAGGAGGCGAGGTCCTTCGAGAGGTAGTTCTCGGCCGCATAGAGGGGCTTGAGGCCAGGCGAGGTCTCGACAGCGTCGATCAGCTTCTGGGCCTTGGGTGTGTAGTAGCCGCCTCCCCAGAAGTTCCCCTTGCCCCATTGGCTTGTGCCGTTGGGGACGGTCTGGTACTGCCCGTATGTCCACATGTAGCTCGAGTAGCCGATGAGGCCCCAGTTGCACGGAGGTGTGCTCGGGCATACGCCACCGATCGAGAACATCGTTGTGGTGGTCTGGCCGTCCAGGGCGAGGTCGATGCCGACCGACTTCGCCGCCGTCCGGAACGAGGACACGGCTGCGAAGTATGCTGTTGTGCCCGTCGAGTACATGAACTTGAAGCTGAGCTTCTTCCCCTTGGGGATCCCCTTGCCACACTCTGACGGACCGGTCCCGGGGTGCTTGCAGACGTCGACGCCACCGGGGCCCTTCACCCAGCCGTGGGCCTTGAGCAGCTTCGACGCCAGCTGTGGGTTGAAGGGGTAGGGATCCTTCTTGATCCCCGGGCTCACGTACTTGGATCCGGGATAGATGGCAACGGGGCCGTAGTCGGGGAGCGCGTAGCCGCCGAACGCGCGCTTGATGTAGAGGCTCTCTGTGATGAGGTGCTGGAGCGCCTGGCGGATGTACAGCTGCTTCACGAGCGGGCCCCAGACCTTCGAGGAGTAGTCGAGCTCGATGACCTGGTTGTAGAAGGTCGCCCACGGCTTGATCGTGTACCCGTGGCTCTTGAAGTAGGAGATCTCCTTCAAGTCGCCGAAGGGGATGTACCCGAATGTGAGGGTGCCTGAACGGAGCGCGTCGAGCTCGGCGGTGCCTGTTGTGAAGCTGTAGAGCTTGAACCCGGCGATGCGCGGCTTTGTCGGCCCGGTGTAGTGCGGGTTTGCCGCGAACGTCGCCGTGTGGGTCACCTGGTCGTAGGCGCTGATCTCGAAGGGGCCGTCGACGGTCTTCCAGATCGGGTTCGTGGACCAGGTCCCTTCGTCCTTTGACTGGGAGAAGAGGAATGTGAGCACCTGCTTCGCGCCGGCCGGCGTGGATGCGGCGGTCCCGTCGGGCGATGTGAGTGAGGTCCGGTCCCACTCTTGCACCGGTAGCGGGTAGATCCAGGTGAGCTGGTTCCCGGTGAACCAGGTCGGGTTGTAGGAGCGGTTCAGATGGAGGACAACCGTCGACGAGCTCGGGTATGTGACGCTCGAGATGTCGTCGGGGAGAAGCCCCGGCAGGTAGTTCCCGAGCTTCTTCTTCCCGGCGTCGACGAGCTGGAAGTAGAACTTCACGTCGTTCGATGTGACCGCCGCACCTGTCGACCACTTCAGGTTCGTCTTCAGCTTGATGGTGACGGTCTTGTCATGATTGGAGTAGACGGGGGGCTCTGCCGCCGACTGGGTGTAGTTGATCCCGGTCTTCGAGCCGTTCCCCGCCCAGTAGAGCGGGAGCCACATCTCCCGTTGGGCGGAGATGTCCCAGTTCTCGTAGCCGACCTGGTTATCGAGGGGGAGGATCCATGTGAAGATGTCGCCGATCGTCAGCGCGTACGCCGGCACCGCGTTGGACACCGCCTTCGGGGACTTGGTGGCCTTCGAGGTATGGCGCGCGCTCGAGCTGGCAGAGGCAACGGGGGCGCCGACGAGCGCCGCGCCGCCGGCCGCCGCCACGAGCGCTGCAGCAGCGATGCCCCTCCCCCAGTGCCGGAGCGTGCCCCCCTTCCGAGGAGCCCGGCCAGTCACTACGTGCCTCGCGTCATCGAGCATGCGGTTCCTCCGTCCTTCGCCGTTCACCCACGCGCAACGTACCTACCGCCATCGCGGTTCCTAAATTATCGTTCAGATGCGTGTCGATTGCCAGTCAGAAGTGCAGATGGCACCCTATGTGGGATCTTCGAATATTGCAATAGTGTTACGTACCCCTTCCTCGGGCGTGGCCAAACGCGCCGCTGCGTGCCCGATCGAGCCGGCAGCGCTGTGCAAGGAGGGCTTCCGGGCACGATCATGACGGCGACGCCGGGGTGGTCTGCCAGCACGAGGGCCGTCTCGTTTCGGTGCTCGTAGCTGGACCTGACCCCGCCGCGTCGCGACCGCCGGCACCGGGCGGCGCTCGGCGGCCGAGAGGGCGCAGCGGTGGGGCGCTCGCAGACCTGCTCCACGAGAAGAAGACCGAGCTGACCGAGCTGCCGTGGGTGGGGACGGTGGGGCGGCCGTGGCCACCTGAGCCGATCCGCTTCGCCGCAGTGCGCGGCGTCAACGCGATGCTGCGGTTCACCGACCGAGCGGCGATGGCGACCGGCACGACCCCTGGCATCGGTCGCCCGGCTCATCTGATCTTGGGGCGCTGGAAGGCCTTGGATGCGCTCGGCGCGCGAGCGTCAGAGGGATGCGCTCGCCGCCGCGCGTCAACGCGCTCGGTGGAGGGCTGCCTCCTCGACGATCGTGGCGGCGTGCTCCACGCCACGGTGCGCCCTCACCGCGTCGCCGATCTGGCGCATCTTGGCGCGCAGCGCGTCGTCGGCGAGAAGGCCGTCCACTGCGGCAACGAGGTCGTCTTCGCCATGCTCGTAGGTGGGGAGGCGTCGGCCGAAGCCGGTCTCGGCCACTCGCTGTGCGTTGTCGTGCTGGTCCCAGAAGAGCGGCAGGACCACCATGGGCTTGCCGAAGTGGAAGCACTCGGTCGTCGTGTTGTTGCCGCCGTGGGTGATGACGAGGTCGACGTGGGGCAGCAGCTGGGTCTGGGGCACCTGTGACGCGCCCCACATGTTGTCGGGCAGGGCGTAGGTGTCCGCGAGGGGGCCCTTGCTCACGACGTAGCGATGAGGCGTCCGCGAGAGGCCGGAGACCAGGCGCTCCATGAGGCCGACGTCGGCCGAGCCGAGCGAGCCCAGGGAGAGATAGACGAGCGCGCCGTCGTCTCGCTGGACGAATTCAGCGAGCCCCGGTGTGAGGCCCCCTTCGGTCTCACGGACACAGGACTCCAGGCGGTGCCATCTGCTCCCGACGGGACGGAGGCTCGTGTAGTCGACGGCCTCGGGATAGACGTACATGTTCGCGGTGTCGGACTCGTGGATGAACTCGAGATCGGCGAGCCCGGGCGCGCCGCACGCGCGTACCCACTCGTCGAACTCGGACCACAGGTCCCGGTGCAGGCGCTCGTACTCGGCACGGAACTCGTGCCAGTGCGTGTTGTCGTCCAGCGGGTACCCGGAGAACTTGGGCGGGAGGTTCGGCCCAGCCAGCTCGAGCGGGTTGCACGAGACGATCCGGACGAACGGTGCGCCCGAGGTGAGGAGCGCCGGGAAAGCGCAGACGTTGTCCTCGACGATGACGTCCGGGCGCTGCCGGTCGATGACTGCGTCGAGCTGCTCCTGCGCGAAGCGGGCCCCGTCGAGAAGCGCCTGCCAAGTGGGACGGACGAACTGCTCGAGCTGCTCGATCGTAGGGAGACTGAACGCTGGCGCCGTCTCCTTCACGAAGTCCGTCCAAAACTGTCCGGCTACCGCCGAGGTGTCGCCGTCGGCGTCGCCATCGGCGGGAGGAGCGAGGGCGACGAGATCCTCTTCGAACCCGAGAGCCTCGAGCCGGCCCCGCCAGGACAGCTCCGACGAGAAGACCACGCGATGCCCGCGGGCACGCAGCACTGCGCCGATGCCGATGCAGTTGTTGGTGGGGCCGTAAGCGCTCTCTGGCATGAAGAGCACCGTCAACGAACGCGACACGCCGGGAAACGTAGTCCCTGCCGGTCGCCTGGAGGTCGCCTGCCGGTCGTCTGGAGGTCGTCTGGAGGTCGCCTGGTGACGCCTGGAGGTCGCCCGGTGACGCCTGCCGGTCGCCTGCCGGTCGCCTGGAGGTCGCCCGGTGGCCATGCAGCGCCGGGGGAACCAGCTCAGGTGGCGCGAGTCACCGCCGTGGTCGCGGGCCGGGTCGCCGAAGCCCGAACCAGGTACCAGGTCCCCCCGAACGAGACGATCCCCTCGCCGTTGGTCTGCCCGGGTGCGGTGTCGCCGGCGTAGGTGTAGAGCCGGTAGCCGTTGTAGGTGACCTGTCGTCCGCCGGCTCGAGGGACGAGCCCGAGCTTGCCAAGGAGGCCCGGCCCGGCTCGGACCGTTCGAACCGACGGTCCGACGACGAGGGGCGGCCAAAGGGACAGGCAGCTGCCTTCGCAGCTGACCTGTGCGCCTCCGGCTCCGTGCAGCAGGTACAGCGTGTCGCCGCGAGCGTTCGCGAGCACGCTTCCGTACCGGGGAAGCCGGACCACGGTGAGGGCATGCTCGCCCGCCGCGCTGACGCCTCCGTCCGGCGAAGCCTGGGCGAGCCCCACCGCGAAGGCCGTCAGGGCAGCGAGCGAGATCGGGACCACGAGCACCCCCGGCGCCAGCGCCCGGAAAGGCCTGCGGAAGCTCGCCCGCCCCTGAGCAGCGGTGCCGGCGAGGGCGAGGACCGAGAAGGCCGCGATGTCGATCAACCCAGAGGCGATGCCCGGGCCGGTGACCACCTCGTGGAAGCCGAAGAGCCCGACGTTCAAGCTGAGCAGGTAGCCGCCGAGGGTGGCCAGCGCGAACAGCGCCCCGCCGAGAGAGACGACGGGAAGGGGCGTCGCCGATACGGCGAGCGCAAGGGCGAAGGCCGTCGCGGCCTGCAGCAGGAACAGCGGCCCGATCGTCGGGATCCGTCCGTACCCGCCGCCGAGGTTCAGCTCCAGGTGCTCGATACCGGAGGCGACGAGGAGCAGCGCGCCGGAGAGCCGGAGAGCGAGCCGCCAAGAGCGCGGCCTCGATCCGGTGCGGCTGCCGTCGCCCCGCGGGAGGAGCCGTCGCGCCGCCGGATGGCCAGGCATGGCCTTAGTCCTAGCGCTTGGCCGCCTGCGGGTGAGCGCGGCACGTGCGCCGTCGCGCCGGCCCCGCTTTCGAGGCTCACCCGAGCACGGCGCTCTTCAGCTCCTCGGGGTCGAGCGCGCTCTGCGTGCCGCCGCCACACTCGAGGCATGTGGTGAGGTGGCGCCAGGATTGGATCCGGCGCGTGCGCTCAGGGTTCAGCGCGACGGTGAACGACTCCGACGCACCGTCGATCTCGAGCGCGTAGTACGGACGCCATGCGGTGATCGCGTCCCGCGACGTGAGGCCGAGCCCTTTCACGACCCTGCGGAAACGCATCCGCTGCGTGTCGAAGATCCAGGTGCT
>JAKBTL010000120.1 GCA_021844425.1 Actinomycetes bacterium
CATCCCGTTCACCACGCCCGCCGCCGACGTGTACCACGCGCACGCCGCGGTGACGACGCCCACGATGCCACCGGCCTTCACAAGGTTCGTTGTATGCGCGAAGCTCCCGATGAAGAGCAGGAGCTCGGTGATCTCGAGCGTGAAGAACACGGCCAGCACGGCCTTGTTCACGAACAAGCTCCACAGGAGCATGTAGGTGTTGAAGATGAAGAAGGCGAGCAGGATCCAGCCGAGGTCGTTTGTGGCCATGTGCCCCGTGGCATGGGGAGCGGCCAGAAGCACCCACAGGCCAAGCCCGATCCAGAACCCGCCGTACGTCGAGAAGGCCGTCGAGCCGAAGACGTTGCGGTTCTTGAACTCCCACATGCCGGCGAGCAGCTGGCATCCTCCGCCGTAGGCGAAGGCGTAGCCCAACCAGTCGAGGCCGGTGCCCTTTGTCCACCCAGCGTTGTGCGCGGAGAGGAGGAAGGTGGTGAGCGCGAAGGCGGCCAGCCCGAGCGGCGCAGGGTCGGCGGGCGACGGTGCGCCGACGAGCTCCATCTGCTGCACGGGCTTGGCGGCTTCGAAGGTGGTTGCCATGTCGTGGCCCTCCTTCCCACCCGGTCTCCCGGACGGGCTCGATGCGAACCAGCACTAGACGCAGGGCGCGCCCGTCCGACCCCCTCCGGGGACCGTGAGACGGCCACGGCCCTGCCAGGAACGATGATGATGAGATCGATTGCGCGAGACAAGGCCCGGCGAGGCGTGATCGCCGAGCGGTAGGCGCGCGTCGCCGAACGGCAACTGGGGTCTGGCGAACGGCGAGCAGGGTGCGCCGAACGGCAACTGCGGTCTGCCGAACGACAACTGCGGTCTGCCGAACGGCACCAGGCGGACAGCCCCCGAGACGGCGGACGTCGCCGGGTGCGGCTTGCGGCTCAGTCGCATCGCCGGGTGCCACCACGCGGACGCGCGTGTGGAAGACTGCCACGCGTGGCGCCGTGAGAGCCGGCGTCGCAGCACGCGGGGGTCTGCCGTTGGACGTCGCGATCTGGGGTGCGCTGGCGGGGGTCCTCGCCGTCGCGATCGTGGTCGCAGGGTTCGCGCTCCGCACGGGCGGGCGGCTGGGCACGCCCAGCCAGCGGACCACCTACGAGACCCTCCACACCGCGAGCCAGGCGGCGCCGCGGCTACGCGCGGGGCTCACGAGGCAGAGCGCGCAGGACGCCGTCCCCCACCTGCGGCGCCTCCTCGGCGGCGGGGTGATCCTCGCAGACCGCAACGGCATCCTCGCCGTGCATGGGGTGGACACGGACCACAGCGCCCTGTTGGAGCGCCCGCTCGCGGCCGCGGTCTCCTCCGGCAAGGTCCAGGTGCTCTCGACGCGCCAGCTCATCTGCGGCGACTCTCTCTGCGTGCTGCAGGGCGGCGTGGTCGTGCCGCTGCGCGTGGACGGCCATGTCGTCGGGGCGCTCGGGACGCTCGCGACCGTCACGTCATCCGCCCTGGCGCGCCTCGCGACGGAGGTCGCCCTGTTCGTGTCCACCCAGCTCGAGCTCGCCGAGCTCGAGCGGGAACGCTCGAGGGCAGACCAGGCGCAGCTGCGGTTCCTACGGGCCCAGATCGCACCGCACTTCGTCTACAACGCGCTCAGCACGATCGGCTCGTTCATCAGGACCGATCCCGAACGCGCCCGGGAGCTGCTTCTCGGATTCGCCGATTTCACCCGCTACAGCTTCCGCAGCCACGGCCAGTGGGTCACGATGGCCGAGGAGCTGCGCCTCGTCGACGCGTACCTCGACTTGGAGCGTGCGAGGTTCGGGGACCGGCTCTCGGTCACGATGCGGGTCGCCCCCGAGGTCCTGAGCGTGATGCTGCCCTCGCTCGTGATCCAGCCGCTCGTGGAGAACGCGGTGCGCCACGGGCTCGAGCCGAGCGAGCGCCCAGGCACCCTCTCGATCTTCGTCTCCGACGAAGGGGGCGAGGCGACGGTGCGGATCGAGGACGACGGCATCGGCGCCGACCCGGTCCGGCTCCTCGGGGTGCTCTCGGGGACCGACCCGAGCGACTCTGTGGGGCTGCACAACGTCGACGAGCGCCTGCGCGCGGTGTTCGGAGAGGAGCACGGCCTGCGGATCCGTACGGCGCTCGGCGCTGGCACCACCGTGACCGTTCGCATCCCCAAGCGCCACCCGGTGGCGTCGGGATGAGCGGTCTTTCGATCCTCGCCGTCGACGACGAGACCCCCTCGCTCGACGAGCTCTCCTACCTCCTGCACAAGTCGGCGCTCGTCGGCCGCGTCGTCGTCGCGCAGCACGCGACCGACGCGCTGCGACACCTCCGCGACGAGGAATTCGACGCCGTGCTCCTCGACATCCGGATGCCCGGCCTCGACGGCATGGAGCTCGCCCGCGTGCTCGCACGCTTCTCGTCTCCGCCGGTCGTGATCTTCGTCACCGCCCACGAGGACCACGCGCTCGAGGCCTTCGAGGTAGGGGCGGCCGGTTACCTGCTGAAGCCCGTCGACGAGGCGCGCCTCGACCGGGTGCTCCGGCGCGCGGTCCCCCAGGTGTCCCGGGAGCAACCGTCGGTCGCGGGCGACGTCGCAGCCGGGTCATCGTCGTCCCCAGCAGGGTCGAGGCCCGGGGACGTGGTCGCTGTCGACACCGGCGTGACGACGCGGTTCGTGGCGCGTTCGGACATCGCGTGGGTCGAGTCTGCGGGCGACTACGTCCGGCTGCACCTACGCGACGGGGCGAGCTACCTCCTGCGTACCCCGATGGCAGTCCTCGAGGAGGAGTGGAGCGGGCACGGCTTCGTCCGCATCCACCGCGGCTACCTCGTCTCGCTGCACGACATCGCCGAGCTCCGAAGCGAGGGCGCCCACACGACTGTGCGGGTGCTCGGCGAGCTGTTGCCGGTGAGCCGGCGCAACGTCCACGAGCTGCGCGAGCGGCTCGTCCGCGACGTCCGTCCCGGGGCCCGCTGACCTGCTCCCCCTCGCTCGACCGGCTCCCGCTCGACGGGGCCGCCGCTCGACGGGACCGCCGCTCGACGGGGCCGCCGCTCGACGGGGCCGCCGCTCGACGAGTGGCTCACGACCCGGGCGGCGTGACCTGGGTCCAGTTCGGAACCGACGGCTCGATCTTGCCTGCAGGGCCCTGGCCGAAGACGCGTAGCAGGTTGCCGGTGATGCGCGCGACGTCGTGCGCGGGGCACGGGCCCGGTGACGGGTCGCAGATTGTGAGCCGGGAGATCCAGCTGACCGTCCCGCTCTCGAAGATGCCCGCCTTGCTCTGAGGGTTGGTGTAGTAGGTCATGTCGGAGTAGGTGACGCCGTTCCATTGTCCCTGGTTCGTGAAGGCGCTCGTGAGCGGCACCGGGGAGTGACCGAGCACCTGGAGGTCGGACGGCGCCGCGGCGGGGTTCACGTGCTCGATGTCGGAGCGGATGACGTCGGGGATCTGTGTCCCGTTCCCGAGGCCGGTGCCCTTGAAGATCCACGAGGACGCGTCGTAGACGACGAAGGGGAGCGGTGCCGCGTTTGTGAAGACGTAGCCGCTGTACTCGCCTCCGATGAAGTGTGTCGGGGGCCAGTTGGTCGGCGGTGTCGCGAAGGTGTTGCCGGTGACTGTACGTGTGTGGCCGGTGCCGTTGAGCGGGTCCTGTGTCGAGGCGCGGTAGTCCACCTCCTCCCGATCCGGACCGATCGGCGAGGCCTGCAGGCGTGCGTGGCGGACCAGAGGGGCTGCGCC
Organism: Actinomycetes bacterium; assembly: GCA_021844425.1. Classification (GTDB taxonomy): domain Bacteria; phylum Actinomycetota; class Acidimicrobiia; order Acidimicrobiales; family RAAP-2; genus JAJYVT01. Next base: position 3,735 of record JAKBTL010000120.1, read on the forward strand.
CATGAAGGCGACGTTCACCCCGTGCGCGACTGCGTTCTGCACGGCCTCGCGCTCGGTCGTGGTCCACAGCTCGTCGTGCGCGAGGGAGATGTAGACCTTGTGGTGCAGGACGATCGAAGGGTGCTGGGAGACGGTGATGTCGGTGACGTAGGCGACGTCGAGGCCGTGCTGCTCCATGAACCTGACCAGCGGGTACTCGTCGCCGATGAAGTCCGACGAGCCGAGACCTGTCTGCATGGGCCGGTCGAACGACACGATCCGAGCGCGGTTGCACGGAGGGTAGGAGCCGGTCTGCCCGAGGGTGCAGGGGCCCTGGCCCTGGTAGAAGGTGTAGCCCCCGTAGGTGTTCCAGCCCTCCTCGGTGAGGCTGCGCGCCACGACGAGGTACGTCGCCGTGCTTGTCGGGTCCCAGACGGTGAGCAGCACGTAGCTCTGCTGGCCCCCGCTGCCGACGAGCTTCAAGAGGTAGTCGCCTTGGAAGAAGGCGTTGGTGATCCTGATGGTGAGGGAGCGGTGCCAGTTGTCGCAGCTCACCATGTTCACCCCGGGGGTCACCGGGCAGGGCGGCTGGACCTGGCCAGGCACGGCCTTGGACTCCCAGATCTTTCGCCCGCCCTTGCCCTGGTAGTAGCCCATCCGGTAGGCGATGACCCGGAACGTCGGCGCTGTCGTCGAGACGTAGAGCCCGACGCTCTGGCCCGCCGCCGCGTACGTGGTGCTCGCCCATCCTTGGATCGAGCCAGTGGGCGGCTCGTGCGTGATCGTCCAAGAGGTGGTGCCGGGCAGGCGGTTCTGGGCGACGATCGCGGGGGACACCACGCCGTAGGGTCCGAGGTAGGGCTTCGAGCCGCCCGAGGCTCCTCGATCCGCTGGATGCCGCGAGGAAGCAGACGAGGCCGGGGTCGTGGCCGGGGTCGACGCCGGGGTCGACGCCGGGGTCGACGTCGAGGAGGCTCCGCGCCCGCCGCCGCCGCTGCTCGCGCGTTCGGCGCCGAAGCCGGCTCCGGCCGCCGCAAGAGCGACCACGAGGACGGCGATCGCGCGACGCCGGGCCCGCCTGCGCCTGCGCGTCCGACGCTCCCCTACCGGCCCCACTCCACGATGATGGCATCCGGAGCCCCCGACGGAGTGGGCAGGGCCGGGGCCGTTCGGCCTCGCCACCGCCCGGCACCGGGGCGCCGGTCTCGTGGCGCAGAAGCCAGCCTCGTGCGGCGATGGAAGCGGCGATGGAAGCGGCGATCGAAGGAGCGATCGAAGGAGCGATGGATGAGGTGATGGAAGGATGGAGCGACATGGCCGCCTACACCGCCGGACGGCCCGGCAGCCGGCAGTGGGCCATCCTCGCGGTGCTGACGATGGTCGCGTTCGTGACCAACGTCGACGCGACCATCGTCGTGGTCGCGCTGCCGAAGCTGACGGCCGGCCTGCACACCTCGGTGACGGTCGGGCTGTGGACGCTCACCGCCTACATCATCACGAGCACGGTGCTGCTCCTGCCCGCAGGACGGCTGTCGGACGTGCTGGGCGGCAAGCCGGTGCTCCTCGCAGGTCTGGCGATCTTCACCGTCGCCACCGTCCTCTGCGGCGTCGCGCCCTCGGGCGCCGACCTCGTCGCCGCCCGCTTCCTCCAGGGCGTCGGGGGGGCGCTCGCGCTCGCGACGGCCACCCCGCTCATCGTGGACACGTTCCCGAGCGACCGCCTCGGCATGGCGATCGGGATCAACTCCACCGCATGGGTGCTCGGGTCGATCGTCGGCCCGGTCGCCGGCGGCGTCCTCGTGACCAGCTTCGGGTGGCGCTCGGTGTTCTTCGTCACGGTCCCCTTCGGCCTCGTCGGCATCGTCTCGGGCGCACTCGTCCTTCCGCGACCCAGGCGGTCGAGGCAGCGTGCCCGGATCGACTGGACCGGCATGTCGTCCTTCACCGCAGCCCTGGTGCTCCTTCTCCTCGCGTTGAGCGAGGGCCAGGCGTGGGGGTGGGCGTCGGCGCGGATCGTGTCACTGCTCGCGCTCGCCGCCGCGCTGGTGGGGGTGTTCGCTGCGTGGGAGCTGCGAGCGCGCGTGCCTGCCTTCGACCTCCGGCTGCTCAGGCGGCGCCAGTTCCGCTGGGGCCTTACGATCTGCGCCTTCTACAGCGTCGGGTTCTTCGCCACGCCCTTCGTCCTCAGCTTCTATCTCCAGGGCGCGCTGCACCTGAGCGCGCTCGACGCAGGGCTCGCGATGGTGCCCCTCTCGGCGCCGCAGCTCCTGCTCGCGCCGATCGGCGGGGCCCTCTCCGATCGACTCGGGCCGGCCCGCTTGATCGCCGTCGGCGCGGCACTGCTCATGCTCGGGGCGGCGCTGCTCGGGCGCGTCGGGCCCCGCCTCGACCTGGTCGGGTTGGTCGTGCCCCTGTGCGTCATGTCGGTTGCCAACAGCCTCCTGTGGCCGTCGCTGCTGAACGCCGTCATGTCCGACCTTCCCTCCGAACGAAGCGGCGTCGGAGCGGGCCTCTTCTACACGGTGCGCAACGTCGGAATGGCGCTCTCCCTCACCCTGGCGCTCGTCATCGCAGAGGCGAGCCTCCCGAAAGCGACCGCGTCGCGCGTCTTCCTGGGCACCGCCGGAGCGCTCTCGCCGGGTGCGGGGCACGCGCTCGTGTCGTCGACCGACGCGGGGTTCACCGTCTTCGTGGCCTTCTACGGCCTCGCGCTGATCGGATCCGTCGCGCTGCTCCGTCGCGCCCGCCCGAGGCGGGCCGGCAAGCCCGCAGCGGTCGAGCGACTCGACGAGCTTGCGCTCACCGCCTCGCCCGCGACGGACGAGCCGTAGATCTGCTGCACGATGAGCGGGGCGCCGAGCGGCTCGTAGAAGAGGGCGCCCTCCGGCGAGTGCTTGATGCTGCACACCAAGTGACATCACCTGCCTTCGGCCGCGCACTACAATCGGAGCGGGGAAGGGGGGTGCAGGCGTTGCAACGACGGTTTACACGGGCGCTGGCGACGCTGGCGTGTGCGTTCGGGGCACTCGCTGTCGCAGGGTCCCTCGCGGCCGTCGTCTGGGGAACAGGCTTCTCTCCGGGCTCCTTCGAGCTCCCCGGATGCCGGATGCTCGGCTTCTCCTGCTTGCCGCAGGACGCGGGTCCGTCGTTCCAGTCGGCGACGCCCTCGACGCGTCCGGGGTCGGCGACGAATCCGCGCTCGCCTGACCGCGCAGTTCCGCCGGGGTCCGGGGTCGCGCCTGCCGGCGAGTCAGGTCCTGCGCCTTCGAGCGTCCGATTGCTCGGCGAGGACGCGGCCTACACGGGTGGCGCGCCCGTCGCATCGACGACGCCCCCTACTCCCGCAGCCCAGACGCCTCTGACACCCGTGACCCACGAGAGGGCGCAGACGGCGTCGAGACCTGCGTCGAGACCTGCGTCGAGACCTGCGTCGAGACCTACGTCGAGACGTGCGACCAGCCCTCCGACGAGACCTGCGTCGAGACCTGCGTCGAGACCTGCGACCAGCCCACAGAGGAGACCTGCGTCGAGACGTGCGATGCCGCCGGCGCAGCCGGGACCAGCGGCGCAGCCGGGACCAGCGGCATATGGACGTGCGCGACTCTCTCCGCCGAGCACGGGCCCGCCCGCCGGCGCTCGTGGCCTGGGCCGCTGCGCCCCGCTCCCCGCTACCAAGACCACGGCGCAGTGCACCGTCTCTGGGCGGTGGTGAAGCGCCGTTCCCGGCCGTAAGGCCGGGCGTGCAGGCTCGCCAAGAGACGGCCCGGAGGCCGGTCATACCCCGTAGGTAGGTTGTAGGCAATGGCAAAGAGGAAGACGGGCGGCGGGGGAAGCGCCAAGGCCAACGTCGGCCGCCGGTACAGGCTGGAGCCGACTCCCGCCCAGCACGAGGTGCTGCGGGGCTTCGGGCACACGAGGAGGTA
>JAKBTL010000098.1 GCA_021844425.1 Actinomycetes bacterium
GCGCGACGCACCCATCGCGTAGGGTGCGGGTCGATGACGACGGGCGTGGCAGTGGTGACGGGAGCGACGAGCGGGATCGGGGAGGCCACGGCGCGGCGCCTTGCCGGACTCGGGTTCGACGTGGTGGTGGGGGCACGTCGTGAGGATCGGCTTCGGGCGGTCGCCGAGGACATCGGCGCGCGCTGGAAGGTCTTGGACGTCTCGGACCCCGAGTCCGTCGAGCGGTTCTGCACGGAGATCGGCGAGTGCCGTGTGCTGGTCAACAACGCCGGCGGCGCCCTCGGGCTCGATCGCATCGAGGACGCCGACGTCGACGAGTGGCGTGCGATGTACGAGGTGAACGTCCTCGGCGCGCTGCGGATGACCAAGAGGCTGCTACCTCTCCTCGAGGCGAGCGGAGACGGCCACGTGGTGACCGTGGGCTCGATCGCGGGCTACGAGCCCTATGTCGGGGGCGCGGGCTACAACGCCGCGAAGTTCGCAGCACGCGCATTTGCACGGGTTCTGCGAATGGAGCTCCTTGGTCGCCCTGTGCGGGTGTCGGAGATCGATCCGGGCATGGTCGAAACGGAATTCAGCACGGTGCGCTTCCACGGAGACGTGGAACGGGCCAAGGCCCTCTACCGCGGCATGACTCCGCTCAGCGCCGACGATGTGGCCGAGTGCATCGCCTTCGTCGTCACGAGGCCTCCCCATGTGAACATCGACACCCTGGTGGTGCTCGCCCGTGACCAGTCGGGGGCGACCACCGTCTACCGGAGAGAGGACGGCAGGTGAGCGTCTTCGCGGACCTCTTCGCGCATGCCGACGCTCGGGCTGCGGAGCGCCTCCACAGCGTCCATGACGCACGTCGCATGGCGCGCAGGCGCCTGCCGTCCGTCGTGTTCGACTACATCGACGGCGCCGCGGACGATGAGTTGACGATGAGGCGGAACGAAGCGGCTTTCGCCGCCGTCACCTTCCGGCAGAAGGTGGCGGTCGGCAGGATCGTGCCGAGCCTTCGGACGTCGGTGGTCGGCAGGGCGGTCGACCTCCCGGTGCTGCTCGCTCCCTGCGGTCTCGTCCGGCTCATGCACGCCGACGGCGCAGCCGGGGTCGCGCGCGCCGCCGCTTCGCGGGGCACCGTGTCGGTGCTCAGTGCGGTGGCGGGGAGCCCTGTCGAGGCCGTCGCGGCTGCGTCGAGCACGCCTTTGTGGTTCCAGCTCTACGCCGCCGGAGGGCTTCTCGAGGCGGACGCGCTGTGCGACCGGGCAGCGGCCGCGGGAGTGGAGGCGCTCGTCGTCACCGTCGACACCCCCACGCTCGGCAACCGCGAGCGCGATGTCCGGCACGGCGTGGCACCGCCGCTTCGAGTCGACGCACGCAACGCAGCCCCGCTCGGCGCGCAGGTGCTCATGCGGCCGCGCTGGGCCGCGCAACTCGCCGCTACCGGGGTACGCGTATCCCGGCGGGGCGCCGGCTCGACGGGGCACGGCGACGGGTTGTTGAGCTCGGTCACATCACCCTTCTCCTGGGATGACGTCACCCACATCCGGAAGCGTTGGCCGGGTCCCGTCCTCGTGAAGGGGGTTCTCTCGGGAGAGGACGCGCGCCGGGCGGTGGACGCCGGCGCGACCGCAGTGGTCGTCTCCAACCACGGCGGACGTCAGCTCGACGGCGCACCGGCGACCCTCGACGTCCTGCCGGACGTGGTCGCCGCCGTCGGGAGCCACGCAGACGTGCTGGTTGACGGCGGCGTCCGGCGGGGAGCCCATGTCGTCGCCGCCCTGGCGATGGGCGCGCGCGCGGTGCTCGTCGGGCGCCCGTACCTCTTCGGTCTTTCCGCTGCAGGCGAGCGGGGGGTGGAGCGGATCCTCGACATTCTCCGTGCGGAGATGCTGCGGACGATGACGCTCATGGGCTGCCCCTCGGTGGCCGAGCTCGGTCCCGGCTGGCTCGCGGCAGCGACGCACTGAGCTCGGTGCGCGCTGGGGCTGCTCCTGCGTGCGGAAGCCCTGGAGCGGCAGAAGCTCGATGAGCCGAAGAACCTCATGTGTAGGCGAACGTCAGCGCATTGGATCGTCCCTGTGCGGTGACGATCGTAAGAGGGACCGCAGAGGGTCCGCTGCCCAGGTCCGGGACCGTCACGGTGCAGGAGGTCTGCGAACTGCAGCTGGTCGGGGCGCTGGCGCCCCCGAAGTAGGCGACCACCTGTCCTGAGCTGCTGTAGAGCCCAGATCCGTCGACGACAACGGTCTGGCCGGCAGCTCCGGATGAGGGAGACGCCGACGAGATTCGCGGCACGCCTGCCGAAGCGGGTGCGGCGGTCGTCGCTGGCGCTGAGCTCGCGGGCGCGGTCGTCGTCGTCGGCGTCGTCGGCGTCGTTGTCTGTGCGGGCGTCGTCGTCGGCGTCGTGGGCGTCGCGGTCGTCGTCGGCGTCGGCGTCGTTGGCGCGGGCGTTCGAGTGGCGGGGTTCGGGCTCTTGCTCGAAGACCCGGGCGCGGCTGTCCGGGGGACGGTGCCGGGATGCGGCGAGGCCGACGAGTGCGGGCCGGCGCTGGCCCGGTCGGCCGCCGTCTTCGCGGGCGAGCGGAGAACCATGCCGAGCGCGATGGCTGCGCCCGCGACGACGAAGGCGACGATCACCGCGCCGACGAGCATCGTCCGGGTGCGCGGCGAGCTGTGGAGCCCCTGCCGGCTCTGCAAGGTCCCACGTGCGGCGCGGTCGCCGTCCGGCGAGATCGGACCGCTCGCGCCACGGCTGGACTGCGAAGGCCGCGCCGGGGGAGCGCCGGGGCTCCTCGCCGCGCTCGGATCGCGCCGGGTGAGCGTCGAGCGGGCCACCAGCCGGCGCTCGCCCGTCTCCTCGTTCTCGTCGTTGCCCCGAGCCACGCGCTTGACCGGTTCCACGCGGCTGACCGGTTCCACGCGCTTGTCGGGTTCCACGCGCTTGTCGGGTTCCACGCGCTTGTCGGGTTCCACGCGCGAACCGTTGGTCATGAGCTGCGCGCGCCGCGCCGCGTTCGCCATGGCTTCGAGGGCTCGACGGTCTGGTCGTCCAGCCTGGCCGTCGCGCGGCGCAGAAGATGTCTTCCGTGCGCGATCCATGTTCCTACCGTTTCCCGGCTGGCCCGATGCCTCACTCGGCGGGTGCCGCGCCGTCACGACAATGGCGGTGGTGTCTCTCGCGGCGACGGCGGAACCAGGCTAGCGAAGCCGGTGCAGGTGCGGAGCGCGCCCGGGTTACTCGAGCACGGCGCGTATGCGGCGCACGCCGGCGCCCGACGACTCCTCCTTCACGATGCGGAAACGGCTGAGCTCGCCGGTGTGGGCAACGTGCGGGCCACCGCAGATCTCCTTGCTGAACCACTCGCCTGACGGGTCACCCGCCGTGTAGACGGTGACGGTCGCGCCGTACCGATCGCCGAACGCCCCGAGCGCGCCTTGGGCGAAGGCCTCGTCAGGGGTCATCTCGCTCACGCGCATCGGCCAGTCCCGTGCGATGGCGTCGTTGACGATCTGTTCGACCCTGGCGATCTCTTCGGGGGTCATCTTCTTCGGATGCGAGAAGTCGAAACGCAGCCGCTCCGAGGTGATGTTGCTCCCGCGCTGGACGACGTGGTCGCCGAGCACGAGACGAAGGGCCTTGTAGAGGAGGTGCGTCGCGGTGTGCAGCTGCGTCGTGGCCACGGAGCGGTCTGCGAGGCCACCTTTGAACATGCCCGTTGCAGCAGTGCGCGAGCGCGCACGCTGCTCTGCCATGAGCTTCTTGAACGTATCGGCCCAGGCGGGATCGACCGGCACCCCCTGAGCGCGCGCCTCCTCGACGCTCAGCTCAGGCGGGAAACCGTAGGTGTCGAAGAGCTTGAACACCGCGTCACCGGTGAGCTCTCGTCCTGCGAGACGCGGGAGCTCGCGCACGCCCCTCGCGAGCGTCTTTCGAAAGAGGGTCTCCTCTCGCTCGAGGACGTCGCGGATGTCCTCCGCATGCTCGGCGAGCTCGGGAAAGGCATCACGGTAGGTGGAGACGACCGTGGTGCACAGCGTCGGCAGGAGTGCGTCGCCGATGCCGAGGTGCAGCCCTTGGCGGATCGCTCGGCGGGCGAAACGGCGCATCACGTAACCCTGGGTGTTGTTGGAGGGTTCGACGCCGTCCAGCGCGAGGAACACCACCGCCCGGGTGTGGTCGGCGATGATGCGCTCTGCCCGCCGGTCGGCCTCCGAGCCGGCGGGGTCGTGTGACGAGCGCATGGATCGGATCTCGTCGAGGAGCGGTGCGAGAAGGTCGATCGCGAATGCGTCGGCGACGTCGGCCGAGGCCATCGCGATGCGCTCCAGCCCGCCTCCGAAGTCGACGTTACGCTGCGGGAGCAGGTCGAACCCGCCCTCCGTCCTGCGGTACTGCATGAAGACGGAATTGCCGATCTCGACGTAGCGGCCGCAGTCGCAGTGGAGATGGCAGTGCTCGCCGAAGCTGGGATCGTGGGGAACCTGGGGGAAGAGGTAGAAGACCTCGGAGTCTGGACCGCCGGGTTCACCGGGGGGCATCGTGTCCGGAGGCCCGGACCTGCTCCACCAGCACTGCGACTCGTCGTAGGCGACGATGCGCGCGTCGCCGATCCCCCTGGCCGCCGCCTGTGCGGCGGACCCCGCCTCCGTCACGACGGGGTCGAGCCCCGCTCCGGCGAAGAGCTCCTTCCAGAGCTGCTCGGACTGCTCGTCGCTGGGGATGTCCCAGCGCGGCGAGCCCGAGAAGATGCTTGCGAACAGACGCGAGGGATCGAGCCCGACCACGCCGGTCAGGAACTCGAAGAGCCAGGGCAGCTGCTCCTGCTTGAAGTAGCTGCCGAGGGACCAGTTCCCCAGCATCTCGAAGAGCGTGGTGTGGCGAGTGTCCCCGACCTCGTCGATGTCCTCCGCTCTGAAGCAGATCTGCGAGTCGACGAGGCGATCGCCTGTCGGGTGAGGGGCGCCGAGGAGGTAGGGGAGAAGCGGTTGCATCCCCGAACCGGTGAACAAGGTGGTGGGATCCTCGCGCGGGACGAGGTTGGCCCGTGCGATCCGCGCGTGGCCTCGTTCGACGAAGAAGTCGATGTAGGCCTGTCTGATCTGCGTTGCGTGCACGGTTGGACGCTAGACGCCTCGCCGGGCGCTGGGCGACCTTGCGTCCCGTGTACGAGAGGGTCGGGCGCCTGTTCGAGGTGCAAGCCTCGTTGCGGCCTCGAAGGCTGCGCGCGACCCGGTGAGACCGAGCGAGCGTGCCTACCAGTGGTCCCAGTGCACGACGTCGTCGAAGGGACGGCGGTCGGGGTGCTCGATCGGACGGAGCGGTCGATCTGCGGGGTACCCGAAAGCGATCAGGTAGGGGCAGAAGCGGTCGTCTGGGAGGCCGAGCACGCGTCGCGCCTCGGCCTGGTCGCTCACGTACGCGTGGCCGGAGCCGATTCCGAGGTCGGCGGCCGCGAGCATGAGGTAGGCGGTGGCCTGCCCGAAGTCGTACTGCAGCCAGGAGGCATGAAGGTCGTCCTGGGGCTCCGCGCCCACCAGTGCGATCGTCGCCGCAGACAGCGCCACGTGCCCCGCGCCGCGCCACACGCCGGCGAGCTCTCGGAGCTGCTCGCGGACGGTCACCACGACGAAGTGCCAGGGCTGCCAGTTCGTGGACGACGGGGCGCGCCTGCCGGCCTCCAGGATCCGCTCGAGATCGTCGCGCGCGAGCGGTCGGCCGTCGTACTCGCGGACGTTTCGCCGGGCCCTGATCGCATCCCAAGTCTCCATGATGCCGGTCTACCAGGCTCCCGGTGCCGAGTCCGCGCCGCGGCGCGCGCGTGGACGGTTCGGCCCGACTCTGGGTCCTTCGGCCCTGGACGGGTCCGCCTGCGGCGCGCATTGTGGTGAGATGGAGCGCGTGGGTGACCCCGCAGAACCGGGGGTGCGTCGACTGCGGTTCGACACGTCGGCACGACCCTTCCTCGTGCTGTTCGAGCTGACCCGGGCGTGCGCGCTCGCGTGCCGGCACTGCAGGGCGGAGTCCATCCCCGAGCGCGATCCGCGCGAGCTGTCGACCGGGGAGGTGGAGGCCGTTCTCGACGACTTGGCCGCGATCGGCGCCCCCCGCCCGCGAGTGATCTTCACTGGAGGGGACCCGCTACAGCGACCGGACCTCCAGACCCTCGTCGCGCACGGCTCCAGGGCGGGACTGTCCATGGCCGTGTCGCCGGCTGGCACTCCTCGGGCGTCTCTGTCCGCGCTCGCCGCGCTGCGTCTCAGCGGCGCGACGGCGGTCTCCCTCTCGATCGACGGCGCGACGGCCGAGGGGCACGACGCCTTCCGCAGGGTCGACGGCTCGTTCAACTGGACGATCGACGCGTGCCGTGCCGCGGTCCAGGTTGGTCTGAGATTGCAGGTCAACACGACGGTCACCGCGCCAACCGTGCTCGAGCTCCCAGGCGTCGCCAGGCTTGTCGACGAGCTGCACGCGGCCATGTGGAGCGTGTTCTTCGTCGTACCGACCGGCAGGGCGGACGCCGCGCAGGCGCTCTCGGCTGCAGCCACGGAAGACGTCCTGGCGTTCCTCTACGACCTCGCGCCGCGAATTCCGCTCAAGACGACCGAGGCGCCGTCCTTCCGCAGGCTGCTCGTGCACGGGGAGCAGGGCAGAGAGAAGCGCACGCCGGGGCCACTGTACTGGCGGCTTCACGAGCAGCTTGTCGACGCGTGGCCAATGGCCGAGCGCTCGAGCGCCGACCATCTCGCTCTCGCCGGCGATCGCAGGCGCGCGCCGCTCGCCGTGGGCGACGGGCGGGGGGTGGTGTTCGTGTCGCACACCGGCGAGGTACAGCCGAGCGGGTTCTTGCCTCTTGTGGTCGGGAACGTGCGAGACACCCCGCTTCCCGTCCTCTACGCGAACGCGCCACTGCTCAGGGCGCTGCGAGACCCGGCCGCGCACCACGGGCGGTGCGCGCGTTGTGAGTTGCAGGAGATCTGCGGCGGCTCGCGCGCCCAGGCGTATGCCCGTTCGGGCGACCCTCTCGCCGAGGACCCGACCTGCGACTACGTTCCGGCCGCGGTCGCCTGAGCGTCCCCGTAGCTTCCGACAGTCCCCGCGGCGGGAAGACGCTGCTCACGCAGCGGGTCGCCGCCTCGCTTCGCTCGTGCACATCGGAGGTTCGACGCGCGTGCAGGTGGCGCCAGTAACACTTGCTATCGTAGAAGTCCTGCTTGCGTCCTCCGGATGGGCTGACTACCGTCTGGGCGATGAACGCTTCGTGGTTTCGACGTGTGCCTGCGCACCGACGTGGTGCCCGTGGTGCGGTGGCAACGGCTGTCGCCCTCGCCGGAGTGTCGCTCGTCGTCTGCTCGTCCGTGGCGTCGGCCAGCACGTCGGCCAGCACGTCGGCCAGCACGTCGGCCAGCACCGTCCGTCGAGCGGCCGCGCATCGTGCCGGGACCGCCGACGTAGCTTTCGCCGGCTCGCTCCTGGCTGTCG
>JAKBTL010000079.1 GCA_021844425.1 Actinomycetes bacterium
CCGTCTCCACGATGTCTTGGACCTCACCCACCCCACCACGATCGCATGAGGGTGTGACTCTCATGGGGGTGCGGCGCGGCGCGGCAGGTGCGGCGCCCGGCGCGGGACGGGCGGCGGGGGGGCGGGCCTGTCGGTGCCGAGGGGGAGCACAGGGAGCAGGCCTGTTCGGCGACTCCGATTGGCGAGTCGACGGGAGGGCGGACGAGGAAGTACTGGCCAGGGAGGGCATCGGGAACATTCGTGAGGCGGAGACGAAGGATCGTCGTGTCGAGGGTGCGGCGACCCGATGGGGCCTCCGACCCGTGTGCACGGGTGGGTCTCCGAGATGTGGGATACCGGGCTCGAGGTTGCGGGGCTCGAGGTTGCGGGGCTCGAGGTTGCGGGGCTTCGACAGAGGGGGCTGTGGCACCGGGTTGCTCCGGTCGGGGCCGATAACCTGGGCCTTCTCCCAGACCCGCCTAGTCTGCCGCCAGCCACCGGTCACGGGTGCGGGTCGAGCCGAGCACGTCGGTAGTCAACGCGCCGCTTGGATCGAGATGAGGCGGCTCAGGGGTCGTGTCTTCCCGCTGATCACCTCGATCGCCACGATCAGCTCACCTTCGGGGGTCAGCGCCGGGCAGACGGGCCAGCGTCGGCCTTCGAACCTCAGGGCCGTGGTGGTCGCTCCGTTCCGCTCGATCCGGCGGACCGCTCGGTTTCCGTAATCTGCCACCCACAGTTCACCGCCGTGTCCGATCGCGATGCCGGTCGGCCAACGCAGGCCTACCTCCATCCCGACGCCGTCGGCGTCGCCCCCCTGTGGGGACCCCACTACGGTCGTGACCTCGCCGTCCGGGGCGACGCGGCGGATTGCGTTGTTCCCGGTATCGGCGACGTAGCAGTTGCCCGCGGCGTCGACGTCGAGCGCCAGGGGCTGACGGAATCGGCCGTCTGCTCCTCGGCCGTCGCCGAAGTCGAAGATGGAGCCCGCGAGCGTGGCGACGACCCCTCCGGGCGAGATCGTCCGAATGCAGTGGTTCCCCGAATCGGCGACGTAGAGCGTCCCGTCGGGACCGATCGTCACGTCGGTCGGGCGGCGGAAGCGGGCTTCGCCGCTCGGGCCGTCGCCGTAGCCGCAGACGCTCCCCGCCACGAGGAGCCAAGAGCCACCCGGCGAGATAGCCCATATCCGATGTCCGGCGACATCGGCGACGTAGAGCGTCCCGTCGGGACCGGTGGACAGCCCCGTCGGGGCGACGAGCGACCTCCCGAGGCCGTCTCGTGCCTCTTCGACCTCGATCTCGGAGACCGAGTGGGCCCATCCTCGGTCCACCCGCCAGACGGCCCTCGTAGAGGGGAGCGACAAGAGGACCGCCCCGTCGGAGCGAACGGCGAGGCCACCTGGCCGGCCGCTGAACACGGGACTCCCCCGAGCGCATCCAAGGGCTTCGGGCTCGGGCCTCGTCGGAAGGCCTGGGAAAGGCTCCGACGAGGTGATCTCTGCCAGTTGCACGCTCATCGACCTCACCTCTGATCCGTGCATGGTGCCGCAGCGACACGCTCCACCGTCAGTCTATAGGCGTAAATACAAGTACAGCTAGAAAAAAGGGCGGCAGGCACGGGTCACCGGGCACAGCCCACCGGGCACAGCCCACCGGGGCACAGCCCACCGGGGCACAGCCCGTCGGGCACAGCCCGCCGAGCACGGGTCACCGGGCACGGGTCACCGGGCACAGCCCACCGGGCACGGGCCACCGGGGCACAGCCCGTCGGGCACTGGGCGCGGAGGCCCGTCGCCAACCCCGAATCGGCTCCTCGAGGTCGTTCTCGGGCTCGTTTTTCTAGCAGGAGAGGGCTAAAATCGGTGGAGACGCAGGCGCTCGTCCGGTGCCTGTTCGGGTGCCTGGCCCCAGGACAGGGGCGGAGCGCGAAGGAGGTGACATGACGGGACGAGGAGCCTGCTGTCGCGGGCGGATGGCAAGGCACGAGCTGGCGACGTCGGGCGTGAGCATCGCCGCTTTCGGGGTGGACGTGCACGGTCGTTCTCGGGATCGGCAAACCGTTGGGCCACGTTCGCTGGAGCCGGACCTGATCGAGAAGAGATGCGCCGTGGCCGACGAGAAGCTGACGTGGGCGCGGCAGAGACGAGAGGGCGAGCTGTGGTGAACGCGGTCGGTCGGTTGCATGCGGCGGGCCAGAGCATCTGGCTCGACAGCATCAGCAGGATCATGGTTGTCTCCGGCACGCTTGCCCGCTACGCGAGCGAGCTGATGGTGACCGGCCTCACCTCCAACCCGACGATCCTCGGCCACGCGATGGCGGCGAGCCACGACTACGACGAATCGCTGCGCCGCCTCGTGGCCGACGGGGTCAGGGACCCCCAGGTCCTGGTGTATGCCGCCGCGTTCGAGGACCTCGGTGCAGCCGCTTCGCTCTTTCGCCAAGTTTGGGAGGACACCTGCGGCGCAGATGGCTACGTCTCGATCGAGGTTCCGCCCGACCTTGCCTACGACGCGCCGGCGACGGCGGCGCTCGCCAGGCGGCTCCACGAAGAGGCGGGCTTTCCGAACCTCCTCGTCAAGATCCCTGGTACCCCACAGGGGCTCGTCGCGATGGAGGAGACCGTGGCTGCAGGCATCGGGGTCAACGTGACGCTCTTGTTCTCCGACGTCCAGTACCTCCAGAGCGCCGAGGCGTACCTGAGGGCTCTCGAGCGCAGGCTCGACGCCGGGGAAGACCTCGGCGTGCCCTCGGTCGCGTCGGTGTTCGTCTCGCGCTGGGACAAGGCGGCCGATCCGATGTTGCCCGCCCACCTTCACGGGACGCTCGGCTTGGCCATGGCGAAGAAGGCCTACGCCTGCTATCGCAGACTGCTGTCGGGAGAGCGATGGGCGGCACTGGCAGCAGCCGGCGCCCTCCCACAGCGGCTGCTTTGGGCATCCACGTCCGTGAAAGACCCGGGCCTTCCCGACTCCTACTACGTGGCCAACCTGGTCGCTCCGGGCACGGTCGACACCGTTCCCGAGAAGACGCTGCTTGCTTTCGCGGACCACGGCATCGTGGGAGCGCTCCTCGAAGCCGATGCCGAGGCGGCGGAGGCACAGGTCGCAGCGGCGGCGACCGAGGGTGTGGACGCCGACGCGCTGGCCGGATCGCTCCAACGCCAGGGTGCCAGGGCCTTCAGCGCCGACTGGGCGGGGCTGGTGGACGCGATCGGGGCCAAGGTCGCAGGGATGTAGGACGATGGCCCGTTGGCACCCAGCGCGTAGGCACCTGCGCCGGTGCCGTCCACCCCGCGTCCGCTTCTCCGAGGCGGTGGCATCGCGCGCTGACCGTCGGGAGCTGCGCTGCCAGCTCCGGGGGGTGGTTCGCGCGAGTCGCGCCGATCGAGAGCGCCGCGTCACCGCAGGCCTGTCGGCCCTGGCCGCACCGCCTACGTGCAAGGACCTCCATCTCGGGCGTGTCGAACCGCGATTCGGGAGCTTCCGGAGCTGCGGGAGCTGCTGGTACCAGTTGGCGTTCGCGAGCGCTGAGCAGCCGGCTCCGACCGTCCGCGCCAGGGTGGCGCGCTACGAGTCGAAGACGGTGGTGGTCTCCTGGGTCCCGGGCTCCAGGTGGCAGCTCAGACGTCGAGAGCGCCACTATGGCCGAGGTGCCGCATCTTGTCGCACATCCGGCCCAAGGTCGCCGCGGTGTGCGAGACCAGGCGTTCGACGTCACGCGATTGGCCGATGGCTGGGCCTGGGACGGCACGGCCACAGTACATGTTGTTCACGGATAGACTAGAAGATCAACGATGGGAAGGCTCGCGATGGTGGAAGACGGCATCCAGCAAGAGGCTCGGGCGCTCGGCGACCCGACCCGCCATCGGTTGTTCCGCTACATCGCCGAGGCTGCGCGCCCCGTCGGGGTTGCAGAGCTGACGGAATTCGTCCGACTGAACCACAATGCGGTCCGTCAGCACCTCGCCGTGTTGAAGGACGCCGGGCTCGTGATCGAGGAGGTCGAGCAGCGCTCGAAGCCCGGGCGTCCCCGTCTGCTCTACCGGCTGGCGCCCGAGGCTGCTGGGCGTTGGGGCACTCCTGGCGCGTACGCCTGGTTGGCAAGCCTGCTCTCCGACGCGGTGCGCCGGCGCCTCGAGCCACGCCAGGTCGGTCGTCAGGAGGGGCACCGCCGGGCGGCGGAGCTGACTGGTAGCGGTGAGCCTGTCCGCCTGCTGGAGATCGAGATCGAGCGGCGAGGGTTCAGGCCAGCGCGTCTCGAGCGCGGCCGGAAGATCGAGTTCGTGCTGGGGCGCTGCCCGTTCGTCGACGTGGCAGGCTCGGACCCCGGCACGGTGTGCCAACTGCACCTTGGCGTGATCGAGGGGTTGGCGGAGGGTCTCGGTGGTCTCGACGTCGAGGGGCTGGTCCCGAAGGACCCGCGCCGTGCGGGATGCCGCCTCACCGTCCGGCGCCAGGACGTTCTGATCTCCCGTTCTTGACCTCGCGGGAGAGTGAACAGGTCGATCACGGTAACGGCGGGCGTCGAGACGTGAGACTTCGGACGTCTCTGACCGAGCGCCTCCGCGTGCCGTTCCCGATCATCGGCGCGCCGATGGCGGGAGTCGCCCACGGAGCGCTGGCGCGGGCGGTCACCGAGGGTGGAGGCCTCGGCATGATCGGCGTGGGGAGCACCGACCGAGCGGGGCTCATCGCTCGAGAAGCGCGGGTCGCCAGTGATGGCGGACGCCTCCTCTTCGGGGTCGGCCTCATGGCGTGGGCGCTTGGCGACCGCCCCGAGCTGCTCGAGGAGACCGTGACGGCGAAGCCAGCGTTCGTGTCGGTCTCCTTCGGCTCCCCGGCACCCTACGTCGAGCGGCTCCACGAAGCCGGCATCACGGTGGCGTCCCAGGTGCAGAGCACGGCGCGCGCGATCGCTGCCGTGGACGCCGGCGTCGACATCATCGTGGCTCAGGGGACCGAAGCGGGCGGTCACACGGGGACGGTGGGCACGCTGCCTCTCCTCCAGCTCGTGCTCGACGCGGTCGACGTGCCGGTCGTGGCCGCCGGCGGGATCGCGACGCCACGGGGGGTCGCAGCAGCCCTTGCCGCAGGCGCGGCCGGCGTCTGGGTGGGCACTTGCCTGCTGGCTTGCCCTGAGGCGGCCTGTCGCGCGGAGGCCCGGGACAAGGTGCTGGCCGCGGATGAGACCGAGACGATCCTGACGAGGGTGTTCGACGTCGCCCAGGGCATCGGGTGGCCCGAGACATTCGCGGGCCGCGCCCTGCGCAACCGCTTCACCGGCACTTGGCACGGCCGCGAGGCAGACCTGGCCGGCGACACCGAGGCTCGGCACCGACTCGCCGATGCTCGCACGGCAGGCGACTACGACACCGCGTACATCTATGCCGGCCAAGCTGTCGGCCTCGTCCGCCGGTCTGTCCCGGCAGCGCAGCTGGTCCGGGACCTCGGTGAGGGCGCGGCGTCCCTGTTGGCCGAGCGCCTCGATGCGGTGCTCGTCGACGGGCCGGCGCGCGGCCCGACAACGGCACGATTGTCTAGCAACGACTAGCATTTAGGCCAATGGAACCTGCAGACGAAGCGGTACGAGGGGGCGGGGACCCAGCATGCTGGGCGCACCTCGTCTGCCCCGAGTGCGGCGCGATCGAGACCGACGGGCACCGCGAGTGGTGCCGCCTCGGGCACTCGGCGGACGCAGACGCCGGCTCGCCGGTGGAATCCTGAGGCCTGAGTCCTGAGGCCTGAGTCCTGAGTCCTGAGGCCTGAGGCCCGAGAAGTTCTCAGCCCAGCGGCGTCATGCGCGTGGCGGCGCGGCGAGGTCGGCGAGGTCGCTGTCGGGATCGGCCAGACTCGCGGTGTCGATCGGGCGGTCCGCTCGGAGCAACGCTTCGATGGCGTCCCCCGCATCCCAGATGTTGGCGTTCATCGCGGCGGCAACCCGGCTCTCGCGGAGCCAGAAGCACAGGAACGCCCCGCTGGAGGGGTCGCCGCGGAAGACCACCTGGTCGAAGACGGGCGCCCAGCCCCGGTACTCCATCCCGAGGTCGTACTGGTCAGAGAAGAAGTAAGGGGTGCGGTCGTAGACGACGTCGTGGCCGAGCATGGACCGAGCGGCTGCAGGGCCCTGGTTGAGCGCGGCTGACCAGTGCTCGAGCCGGATGCGGGTGCCATAGCGGGGGTGGTGCGCGTTGGCGACGTCGCCTGCGGCGAAGATCCCCGGGGCACTGGTCTGCAGGTGCTCGTCGACCACCACCCCGTTGTCGACCGCCAGGCCGGCTGCTTCGGCGAGCTCGGTCCTCGGCGCCACCCCTACTCCTACGACGACCGCGCTGGTCGGCAGCACGGTGCCGTCGGAGAGCCGGACCGACTCGACCGACTTGGTTCCCGTGATGGCCTCGACGCCCACCCCGAAGTGCAGGTCGACCCCGTGGGCTGCGTGCAGGTCCCGGTAGATGGCGCCAACCTCCGCACCGAGAACCCGTTCCAAGGGAACGCCGTACAGCTCGACCATCGAGACGGCTGCGCCGAGCTGGCGTGCGGAGGCGGCGACCTCTGCGCCGATCCAACCCGCGCCGATCACGACCACCTGCGCCTTCGGGCTGAGCACCTGGCGGAGCCGGTCGGCGTCCTCGACACTGCGGAGGTGGAACACCCCGTCGAGACCGGCGCCGTCGATGGCGAGGCGTCTAGGGGCCGCGCCGGTCGTGAGCAGCAGCCGGTCGTAGTCGACGTGCTCGCCCGAGGCGAGCGTGACGGCGCGGTCCGCCGGCTTGATCGCCACGACCGAAGTGGACGTGCGCAGCTCGATGTCGTGCTCCTCGTAGAAGCCGGCGGAGTGCACCGCGACAGCGTCGAAGTCCTTCTCGCCGCGCAGGTACTCCTTCGACAGCGGGGGGCGTTCGTAGGGGCGCCGTGCCTCGTCTCCGAGCAGCACGATCCGACCGTCGAACCCCTCGGCGCGCAGGGTCTCGGCTGCCTTCGCGCCGGCGAGGCTCGCTCCTACGATCACGAACGTCTGTGCCGTGCCTGGCATGGTTCCTCCTTTTCGATCCTGCGTCCCACATGAACCGCGTGTGGCTCTCCGGCGTCACCGTGATGGCCGGGCTTCCTCTGCCGCAGAGGATCTGGGCTCGGCTGTCAACGCAGCGGGTTCTCCCTTCCTCGCTGGTCGGTTGGCCGTGGCCCGAAGATCCGCCGTTCCGACTCGTCGATGCGGACGTCGTTGATGCTCGCCTCGCGCCTTCGCATGAGCCCGTGCTCGTCGAACTCCCACAGCTCGTTGCCGTGACTCCTCCCCGGCCCGAAGGCCGGGGCTTCGGTGGCGCTGCTCACGCCACTGTGCTTTCGACACGACCGGCAGGGCGTTG
>JAKBTL010000103.1 GCA_021844425.1 Actinomycetes bacterium
AGCGGGGCTCTCCCTCCCCACGGCCAGAGCCGGGGGCTTCCCGTCCCGCACCCGATTTCGGGTGAGCATCACGGCTCCCAACGCCATGCACGCCGAGGTCATCGGCGCGGCCGCCGACGCCCGAAAGGCGTTCTGGGTGGAGAAGCCGGTCGGGCGCTCCCCACGCGACGCCATCGGCGCGGCCGCGGCGGCGCGCGCGGCCGGGGTGATGAGCGCCGTGGGCTTCGACTACGAGGTGGTCCCCGCAGTCGTGCACGCGCGCCATCTCATCGACGACGGGACGCTCGGGCCGGTCCGCACGTACCGCGGGCGCTTCCTCGCCGACTACGCGGCGGACCCCAGTGTCAGCCGATCGTGGCGCTTCGTGCGGAGCGAGGCGGGCACCGGGGTGCTCGGCGACCTCATGACCCATGTCATCGACCAGGCGTTGCTGCTCTGCGGCCCGATCGACGCAGTGGTCGCGGACGAGGCGACCTTCGTGACCGAGCGGCCCCAGCCGACCGGCGACATGGCCGGCCACTTCGCCAGGGCCGAAGGCGCGCCAATGGCTCCCGTCGAGAACGAGGACTATCTTGGCGCCCTGGTCCGCTTCACCTCTGGCGCCCGGGGAACGCTCGAAGCAGGGCGCAGCGTCGTCGGTCGGCACGTCCAGGTCGGCTTCGAGCTGGAAGGGGCCGGAGCGGCTCTTGGCTGGACATTCCAGCGGATGAACGAGCTGCAGGTGGCGACGTCCACGCACGGGCCTGACGGCGGGTTCACCGTCGCCTATGCCAAGGACGGGTACGGCGACTTCTCCCGCTTCCAGCCGGGTCCGGGCATCCCGATGGGCTACGACGACCTGAAGGTGATCGAGGGAAGCCGTTTCGTCCGCTCCGTCCTCGCCGACCAGCCCTTGCGCCCGAACATCGACACGATGGCAGAGGTGGCCGAGGTCATAGTGGCACTGCAGCGCTCGGTCGCGTCGGGGAGATGGGAGAAGGTCGCCGCCCTCGGGGACCGGTGACGCCTCGCCGCCCTCGGGGACCGGTGACGCCTCGCCGCCCTCGGGGACCGGTGACGCCTCGCCGCCCTCGGGGACCGGTGACGCCTCGCCGCCCTCGGGCCCTCCTGGCTCACCGCAGCGCGCCGATCATGAAGCCTCCCGAGCCTGCGAGCGCGACGCCCCACAGCGCGACCCGGGCAGCCCGCGAGCCCGGAGGAGGGACCTTCAGAACCCAGATCCCGATGGCTGCGTTCACGAGAAGGCTGAGCTGGGCGACCGTGAAGCCCACGCCGGTGCCGAGGCGATGGACCACCACGAGAAGCACCACGTCGCCGATGCCGAAGATCGCCCCGGACCCGACGAGGGCCCCGATCCGCCTGGCCGCGCCGGTGCCTGCATCGAGTCGCAGCGAGCTTCTGGCCGCCGCGACCATCACCAGCGCGCCAGACAGGATGCCGAGGGCCAGGGGGAAGTTGCCGGCCTGCGCGGACACGCCAGCCCATTGGGCGGGCACGAAGTACCCGCCCCAGAGGATCCCGGCCGCGATCGCCCAGAGGAGCCCCGCACGCCGCTGCGTGGGGGACCCGCGCGCCTCGTGGGCGGCGCCCTGCGACCCGACGATGACGAGCACGCCGAGCACCACGAGCACCAGCGCCACCCCCAGCACCGTCAGGCGTGCCGGGCTCGAGCGGGCGAGCTCGCCGAAGAGCGTGATCCCGAGCACGAACGCGGTCACGATGTTGAGCGGCGTCCAGGTGCCGGCAGCCCGGGCGAGCCCGGTGAGCTCGGTCGCCCGGAACGCGGCGTAGACCCCGACGGTCCACGCGACCCCTCCCGCGAAGGGCAGCCAGAGCGCTCGCCACCCGGCTGTCAGGTGGGCGCCGCCCACCGCCAGTGCCACAGACGCCACCACCATGTTGCCGATCGCCACGTAGACGATGCGGGTCTGCTGGCTCGCCCCGCGCACCGACTGGGAGAGGGGGATCCAGGTGCCGAAGCAGGCCACCATCAGGAGTGCCAGGACCGCGGTCACCGAGTCATCCGGTCGCCTTCGCCGGGCTCCCACGTTCGCCGAAGATGCCGCGGAAGCGCTCGATCGCCAGCTCAGGAGTCTCCGACGCCCACGCCTCCAGCCCGACCACCCCGTCGTAGCCGAGCGCCCCGAGACGGCGCGCGACGAAGGGGTAGTCGATCTCACCGGTCCCCGGCTCCGTCCGCCCGGGCACGTCGGCGACCTGCACCTCCCCGACGTAAGGCAGTGACTCCTCGATCAGCCGGGAGAGGTTCCCCTCGCCGATCTGGGCGTGGTAGAGGTCGAGGTTCATCCGCAGGTGGGGGCTGCCGACCGCGGCCACGAGCGCGCGCACGTCCGCAGCGCTGGCGAACGGCGTGCCCGGGTGGTCCACGGCGACGTTCAGGTTCTCCAGCGTGAACACCCGACCCGCGCGCTCGCCCAGCACTGCGACGTGGTCGAGCGTCCGCAGCGCCGTCAGCCACATCGACGGGGTGACGACACCCACCGGTCTCACGGGCAGCCCGTCTGCGCCGAGCCCCGTGCCGTGGAGGTTCAGGCGGGGGCAGCCAAGCTCCTCGGCGACCTCCAGCGACCTCGCCGCGCTCGCCAGGAGCTCTGCTGCACCGCCGGGGTCCGAGAGGGTGCCCGCCACGTAGCCGGTCATCGAGGAGAAGGTCGCCCCGGTGCGACGCAGCGACCCGATGTCCTTGGCGGTCCAGTCCCACAGCTCCACCTGGAACCCGAGGTCGTCGAGACGCCGCACCCGCTCGACGAACGGCAGGTCGCAGAAGAGCATCTCCGCGCACGCCGCGAGCTGGAAGGCCACGGCTAGGCCTCCGGACGATGCTGCCCCGCTGCGCAACGACCGGCGAGGGGCGCTGGCGCATGCCGGCGAACCGACTCGACGCAGGCGAGGGCGACCCGCAGCGCAGCGCGGGCATCCGCCGGGCCGACTGGCGGACGCGTGCCGCCCTGGACCGCCTCGGCGAACGCCGAGAGCTCTGCGACGTAGGCGGCATCGAAGAGCTCGGTGTCGCTGCGCACGGTCGCCTGCAGCACACCGGCGGCGGAGTAGCGCACCGCGGCGCCGCGCTGGGGCGCACCCGCGGTCATCATGCCGTTGGACCCGAAGACCTCCGCTCGCACGTCGTAGCCGTACACCGCGGAGAAGCTGGCCTCGGCCACGGCCAACGCTCCGTTGCTGTAGCGGATGGTCACCATCGCGGTGTCGAGGAGGCCGTGCTCCCTGTATGCCGGTGCGACCAGTGCGTCTGCGAACGCGACGACCTCCACTGCTTCCGCGCCGGGGTTCAAGAACGCCAGCATGTCGAAGTCGTGGATCAGGGTCTCCAAGAAGATCGTCCATGGCGGCACGCGCTCGGGCGCGACCAGCCCGGGGTCACGGGTGAGGGACCGTAGGAGCTGCACCGATCCGAGGTCGCCGCTCGCCGCGGCGTCGTGCGCAGCGAGGAAGTCGGGCGCGAACCGCCGATTGAACCCCACCTGCACCGCCAGCCCCGACTCCCCTGCGGCCTCCACCACCCGGTCCACCTCGTCGGAGGTGACCGCCATCGGCTTCTCGCAGAAGACCGGCTTGCCGGCTGCGAGCGCCGAGAGGACCAGCGCTGCATGGTGGCGAGCCGGCGCGGCGATGACGACCGCCTCCACGCGCTCGTCGGCGAGGAGCGCACCGGCATCCCCGTAGGCAGCAGCCACGCCGAGCTCGGCGGCGAGCGAGCGCGCGCGCTCCTCGTCGGCGTCGGCGACGGCTACGAGCACCGTGTGCGGAAGGCGCCTGGCGAGCGTGGCGGCGTGGAAGCTCCCCATCCTCCCTGCGCCGATCAGCCCCATGCCGACAGGGGCAGCACCTCTCCTGCGTGGGCTCACGTCCTGCCCGCCGGGTGCCCGACGTCAAGGGCGTCGTCCGTCTCGATGTCGTAGCGGACGCCGTGAGCCGTCGGGTGAGGTCGGGTCCGCACTGGCCGTCCTGCGCGCTGGGAGCGCGCCGCTGCCATGCCCAGCTCGAACGCAGCCAGCGCGTCCCACCCGCTCGCCCGCACCGGCGCACCGTCGAGCACGCTCGCCGCGAACCCCTCCAGCTCCAGGCGGTACGCGAGCGGGTAGCGCTCCGTGAAGTCGCGGGCCACCGCGAGGCTCCGCCAGCCCGGCATCCGTGACTCGACGCCGTGCGGTGGGCGGTTGCCGATGTACATGGAGGCCTTGCTCCCGACGACCTCGGCCGAGCTCTCGTAGCCGTACCCGGCCGAGCGGCCGTTGTCGATCACTCCGAGCGCGCCGCTCTCGAACCTGAGCGTGATGACCGCCACGTCCACGTCGCCGTGGTCCGCGAAGGCCCTGTCGGTCAGCACGGCCCCTTGCGCCCAGACCTCCACCACCTCCCCCATCCACCAGCGCGCGACGTCGAGGTCGTGGAGCGAGACGTCGAGGAACATCCCGCCCGACCCGGTGAGGAAGCTCGCCGGCGGAGAGGACATGTCCCTGAGCGCCGCACGGTAGAAGTAGAGGTCGCCGAGCTCCCCTCCCCGGGCCCGATCCGCCACCATCACCCAGTCCGGGTCGAACCGCCGGTGCAGCCCCACCTGGAAGACCACGCCGGATCGCTCGATTGCCTCGAGCGCGGCGAGCGTCTCGTCGTGGTCCAAGGAGATCGGCTTCTCGCAGAACGTGTGCTTGCCGGCTCGGGCGGCCGCGATCGACAGCTCGGCGTGCGAGGCCGAAGGGGTGGCCACGACGACGGCGTCGACGCCGCCGTCCGCCAAGACGGCATCGGGATCGGCGACGAACGGGACGCCCAGCTCGCGAGCGACCTGCTCTCCTCGATCGGCATCGAGGTCCGACACGCAGGCGAGATCGCAGCGCGCCACGCGCCCGGCGAGGTTCTCTGCGTGGAAGCGCCCCATCCGTCCCAGCCCGAGCACGCCGACCTGCAAACGGCGGCGCGCGTCGGGCGAAGAGCCCGAGCCCGCCATCACTCGGTCGTGATGGCGCGGATGACGCCCATGTCGACCTGCTCCCTCTCGATGCCCATCTCCGCCAGCTTCCCCTCGATGATGTAGTGCGCCAGGTCCTGCTCGCTCTGACCGGTGTTGACGATGTCGGCGATCTTGCGGCCGTGGTAGAAGACCACGAAGCGGTCCGCGACGTCGCGTACCTGCGTGAGGTTGTGCATCACGGCCAGGACAGCCAGACCGCGGTCTCTCGCAGCCCGCATGAACTCGAACACCTTCTCGGTCTCCTGGATCGACAGCGCCGAGGTGGGCTCGTCGAGGATGAGCATCTTGCGCTGGAAGGCGACGGCCCGGCCGATGCTGATCGCCTGGCGCTCGCCTCCCGACAGCCGGCTCACGTCCTGACCGATCGCCCGGAGATTGCCGAGCCCGATCTCCCTCAGCATCGCCGAGGTCTCGCGCTCCATGCGCTTCAGGTCGAGGAAAGGGCCCTTCCGACGTTCGGCTCCGAGGAAGAAGTTGCGGGCGATGCTCATCGAGTCGACGAGCCCCAGGTCCTGGTGCACGGTCTCGACGCCCATCGCCCGGGCATCCGCGGCCGAGTGGAACCGGACGGGCTTCCCCTCGACGAGCAGAGACCCGCTCGACGCCTGGTACACGCCCGAGAGGATCTTGACGAAGGTCGACTTCCCCGAGCCGTTGTCGCCGATCAGGCCCACGACCTCCCCGAGGGAGAAGCTGACGTCCACGTCGGAGAGCGCGATCACCGCGCCGAACTGCTTGGTGATGCTGCGCGCCTCGAGCCAGAGAGGCCCCCGAGCCGCGTGCTCCTGCTCGTCGTTCGTCGTAGGTGCGCTCATGTCAGCTCTCCGCTCCGTGGACGACCGCGCCGATCCGGGTGTGCATCGCGACCGCGACGATGATGATGATCCCGACCACCGCCTGATACCAGTAGGGCGACACCCCGCTCAAGATGAGGCCGCTCGCGAGCATCTGGAGGATCACCGTCCCCACGACGATGCCGACCATCGAGCCGCGCCCGCCCGTCAGCGCGCATCCCCCCACGACCGACGCCGCGATCGCCTCGAGCTGGTACGCGCTGCCGTAGCCGGCAGACATGGAGCCCAAGTGCGCGAGCTGGACCGCGCCTGCGAAGGCGGCCAGCATCCCGCACAGCACGAACGCGAGGACGCGGGTCCGCGCCACGGCGACCCCCGCCTCCCGGGCCGCCATGCGTTTCCCGCCGATCGCATAGATCCAGTTGCCCGTCACGGTCCGGTGGAGCACGACGCCGACGACGAGCGCGATCCCGAGCCACCACAGGATCTCCGAGCGCATCTGGTCGCCGATGAAGCCGCCGAGCACGTTGAGCAGGGTCGGGGTAGGGGGAAGGATCGTGATGGTGGTCCCGCCGGTCACGATGAGCACCACCGCGCTCCACAGGAAGTACGTCCCGAGCGTGGCGATGAACGACGGGATGTTGAGGAACACCGTGACGATGCCGTTCAGGAGCCCGATCCCGATCCCGATGCCCAGGTCGACCAGCAGGCCCTCGATCGGCGGGTACCCGTCGTGGACCATGGTGGCCATGACCAGCGCTGCGAAGGCGAAGTTGGCGCCCACCGAGAGGTCGAACTCGCCAGAGATCATGAGGAACCCGACCCCGACGGACACGATGCCCAGCTCGGCGGCGCTGCTCCCGATGCCGCCCCACGTCTGGAAGCTGTCGAAGGTGCCGCTCGAGGCGAGCGAGAAGACGGCGAAGAGGACGACACCGACCGCGATGATGCCGAACTCCCGCTGGCGGACGAGGCGCGTCAGCGGGGAGCCGCTGCCCCACCTCGAGAGCGCAGGAGCCTCCGGGGCGACCACGCCTCCACCCGGTCCGCCCGACGTCGGCGCGGACGAAGCCTCCCTGCTCCTGAAGCCGGATCCCATTGTCCTCAGGCTCACTTCACTGCTCCCCCGATTGCCGGTGGTGGAGCCTTCGGCAGCCTCGCACACCGAACGCTCCACGACTCTTCCGCACACGCCCGCCGATCGTCAATGGCAGGCACGTGCCGGCTGCGACCGCGCCCGACACGACGCGGCCGCAGCCGGCGGAATGCTCAATACCCGGTCAGTGTGACGAACTTGCCGAGCTTCTTCACGTTCTTCGGGGTCAAGAAGGCCGGGCCCGTGTAGATGGTGACAGGCGCCGCGCCGACCGTCGAGCGCAAGAAGAGCTCCTCGACGCTGTAGTAGCCCTGGAGGTACGGCTGCTGGTCGAGGGTGAACCCGACCAGGCCCCTCTTGATGTAGTTGAGCACGGTCGAGCTCAGGTCGAACCCGCCGATCGGGATCCCCTTCAGGTTGTCGGCCTTGAGCGCTCCCACCGCCTGCTGCGCGCCCGTCGGGCCGAGCTCCATGATGGCTTTCACTGTCTTGTGCGTGGTCAAGTAGGCGGAGAGCACGCTCGTGCCCGAGCTCACTGTTGTCGAGGTGTTCACGACGGTCGTGGTGATGCCCGCTGGGCCCATGGCCGCCTCGATCCCCTTGTCCCGCGCGGTCAGTGAGATGTTGGTCGGCTCCTGGTCGACGATGACCACCGGTTCCCCGCTCTTGAGGTGGAAGAGCTTGATGGCCTCGGTCCCCGCTTCGACCCCCGCTGTGTAGTTGTCCTGTCCGATGTAGGCGAGGTAGGGGTTCGTCGCGGTGGGCTTGCCTGTGTTGGTGGGTGCCGTGTTCATGACGACCACCGGGATGCCGTCGTGTGTGGCGGTCTTGAGCGCCGAGCTGAACGCCGTCGGGCTCTCGACTGTCGCCACGATGCCGTTCGGGTGCGCAGCGATCGCCGTGCTCAGGAGTGTGACAACCGCGGAGACGTTTGTGCACTGCGCGGTCGTGACCTTCAGGATCTTCACGTTGACCCCGAACTGCTTGCCCGCGTCTCGGGCGCCGTTCCAGACGTTCACCCAGAACGTTGTGGTCGGGCACCCGTGGGACACGAAGTAGTACGTCAGCTTGCCGTGCTTGGGCAGCTTCGCCTTCTTGGGCTTCTTGGCCCGCGGGGACTCCGCGTGCCTCGCGCTCTTGGACGTGGTGTGGTGCGCCGACGCTGCGAGCGCCGGACCAGCCGCCACGCCCACGAACCACGCGCCGAGGGCGACGACGACCGCCGCGACGCCCAGCAGCCGGGCCCCGCCGCCGCCACGCCCTCTCCAGGCATGGTTCCCTGCTCCCGCTCCTCTTCTCATGTGTGCTCCTTCCACTTGGCTCTGAAGTGCCCTTTGGCTCTGAAGTGCCCTTTGGCTCTGAAGTGCTCTGGCTGGCTCTAGCTGCGAGACGACGACGCGGGGACCTCGTCGGCGCGTCCGAGCAGGCGGACGACCTGGTGCACCGCGCCGGCGACGTCGTCGTCGTCGGGGTAGAGGAGCCGCCGTCCCGCTGCGACTCCTCTCACCCCCGGAAGGCTCAGCACGCGCTCGAAGCTCGCCATCGCCTCGTGCGATCCCTCTCCGCCCGCGTCGCCGCCGAGCACCACCACCGGAAGCGTGGTCGCCGCGAGCACCCGCTCCATCTCGGCGATGATCGGCAGCTTGAGCCAGGTGTACGCGCTCGTGGCGCCGAGCGCCGACGTCACGGTCACCGAGCGCACCACGAGCTCCGTCGCGTACTCGTTGCGCACGTGGCCCGGACGGTCGTGCGTGGCCCAGAACGGCTCGATCATCGCCATCAGGCCGAGTGCGGCGAGCTCGGTCACTGCCCGCCCGCACGCCTCCAGCGTCCGGACGGTGGCGGGGTCGTCCGGCGCGATGCGACACAGCATCTTGCCCCCGTCGAGGCCCATCCTGGCGATGGCCGCCGGGTCGAACGCGGTGAACCTGTCGTCGAGCTCGAAGACCGACCCGCGCAGGCCGCCGCGGTTCATCGAGCCGACGACGACCTTGCCGTCGAGCGCGCCCAGCAAGAGGAGGTCCTCGACGATGTCAGGGGTCGCCAGCACGCCGTCGACTCCGGGCAGCGCCAGCGCCTCGCAGAGCCGGTCGAGCAGGTCGTCGCGATCGGCCATCGCCATCGGCCGATCACCGACCGCCAGGGCGCCGCGAGCCGGGTGGTCCGCGGCCAGCAAGAAGAGCTTCCCGTCACCCTGCACCAGCGGGCGCCGCGTCCGCGTGGCCGCCTCGGCAATGGCCTCGGGCGCACGCAGTCGCAGCTCACGCACTCGATCCGCCCGACGCTCGGTCACGGCATGGCCTACGGCGCAGGCGTCCTGCATGCTCGGCTCGCTGGGCACACTCGAGCGACCTCCCCCATTTCCACGCGGGTCACGATGTTGCAGGAAGGTTAATGCGGTGGTGATCGACTTGTCAAGACCAGAGTATGTCCAGACATAAGCGCAGTGGCACGCCCGGCTGCTGGCGACCTGGGGCGACGCAGCCAGCGCCCTGGCCGCGGCGCCCGAACGCCTCAGGTGTACAACGGCGGCCTCGCCTCGAGCACGACCGCCTGGCGTGCCCCGGTCTCGAGCGCGACCGCGGCGGACTCCGCCACCGCCGTCGCCGCGTACCCGTCCCAGGCGGTGGCCGCGCCCGTTGCCACCGGCCGTTCGGCCCCCTCCGTTGCATGCGCCCGCACCGCCGCCACCCACTGCTGGACCTCGCTGCGGTACGCGGACGCGAAGCGGTCGCGCCAGTCCCAGACGACCGCCCGTCGCCGCGCGCCCTCGAGCGCCACCGTGCTCGAGGAGGGCTGGTCCAAGCTGATCGCGCCCAACGACCCGACCAGCTCGGCGCGCACGTCGTACCCGTACTGACAGTTCACGAACACCTCGGTGTCGACCACGATCCCCGACTCGGTCTCGAGCAGCACGATCTGCGGATCGCGCAACCCCTCGGGCGCGAGCGGGCTCGTCCGGGTGGGCACGACGGTGACCGCGACGATCTCCTCGTCGAGAAGCCAGCGCATCGTGTCGACCTCGTGGATCACCGAGCTGGTGAAGGACATCGCGCTCGTGAAGCCCGGAGGGGAGGTGGCGTTCCGATGGACGCAGTGCGAGGTGACCGGTTGGCCGATCACGCCATCGCGCACCGCGGCCTTCAACGAGCAGAAGCCCTCGTCGTAGCGGCGCATGAAACCGACCTGCACCAGCATGCGCCCGGCCGCCTGCTCGGCCGCCACGATCTCCAGGGACTCCGTGACGGTGGGTGCGAGCGGCTTCTCGCACAAGACGGGCTTTCGAGCGCCGATGCTGGCGAGCACCATCTCGGCGTGGCTCTCGTCGGCGCTCGCGACCAGGACCGCGTCGACCGCCGGGTCCTCGATGACGTCGCCTGCGCTGCGGCGTACCTCCGCGCCCACCTCGGCGCCGACCGCAGCCGCGCGCGCCGAGTCCACGTCGAACACGCTGTGGACACGTGCACCTGCAACTGTGCGTGCGAGGCGCCGGGCGTGATCGGCGCCGATGCTCCCGGTGCCGATCAGGCCCACCGACAGCAGGGCGCTCGGCGGGCTCATGGACGCCGCTCCGATGCCGTGGCCGCATGCGATCGTGGGGTTCGACATGTCATTGCACAGGCTCCCTTACCTCCCTCGTCGTGTCGGGATCCGACCTCGCGCACCCCTGCCCCGCCGCGCCGCAGGTGGTCCCAGCCGGCGGAGCTGCCCCGTCCCCTGCAGAGAGGGGATCACAGGTACGTGCGCTGGCGTTCCTTCTCGCGGTCGTAGGTGCGGCGGGCATCGGTGGTCGACTCGAGGCCGGCCGCCTCCGCCACCGGCACGTCCCACCACGCCTCGCTGGACGGTGCCGCCAGGCGAGGGTCGGTCTCGATGTGCACCAGCGTCGGGCCCGGTGCGGAGCGGGATGCCACGAGCGCGTCGCGCAGCTCCTCGACGCTGCGCGCTCGATGCACCTCGACGCCCAGGCTCGCGGCATTGGCGGCGAGGTCCGTGGGGACGAAGTCGCCGTCCAGCCGGCCGGTCGAGTCGTCGCGGAACCGGTAGGCGGTGCCGAAGCGCTGCGAGCCGACCGACTCGGAGAGCGCCCCGATGGAGGCGAAGCCGTGGTTCTCCACGAGCACGACGGTGAGCTTGACGCGCTCTTGCACCGCCGTCACCAGCTCCTGCGCCATCATCAGGTAGGAGCCGTCGCCGACCATGACGAAGACGCCCCGGTCGGGCTCGGCCAGCTTGACGCCCAGACCGCCGGCGATCTCGTAGCCCATGCACGAGTAGCCGTACTCCACGTGGTAGCCGCTCGGATCGCGCGACCGCCAGAGCTTGTGGAGGTCTCCGGGCATCGACCCCGCCGCGCAGACCACGACGTCGGTGGGCTCGGTGACCTCGTTCACCACCCCGATCACCTCCGACTGCGAAGGCAGCGGGGAGTGGCGCGTCGTGAAGGCCTCGTCGACGGTGGCGTTCCAGCGGTCGACGAGCCGGGAGACCTCCGCTGCGTAGTCCGGCGAGACCGACCATCCCTCGAGCGAGCCGGCGAGAGCCTGGAGAGCGGCGCGCGCGTCGGCGACCACGAGCAGCCCGCCCATCTTCGCGGCATCGAACCGGGTGACGTTGCAGTTGACGAAGCGCACCTCGGGGTCCTTGAACAGGGAGCTCGATGCAGTCGTGAAGTCCGCCCACCGGGTCCCGATACCGAGGACCACGTCGGCCGACGCTGCGATCGCGTTCGCCGCCGTCGAACCGGTGACGCCGATCGCGCCCACCGCCTGGGGATGCTCGAAGTGCAGCGACCCCTTTCCCGCCTGCGTCTCGGCGACGGGGATACCGGTCGCTGCGGCGAGCGCGCCGAGCGCCGCCTCCGCCTCCGAGTAGTGCACGCCACCCCCGGCGACGATGAGCGGACGGCGTGCCGACCGCAGGACCGCTACGGCACGCGCGAGCGCGGCCGGGTCCGGCACCGGGCGCTCCACGTGCCACACCCGCCGAGCGAAGAGCTCCTCCGGCCAGTCGAAGGCTTCGGCCTGCACGTCCTCGGGCAGGCACAGGGTGACCGCCCCGGTCTCGGCAGCGTCGGTGAGCACTCGGGCTGCCCCGAGCAGCGCGGCGGGCAGCTGCTCGGGCCGCTGCACGCGGTCGAAGAACCGGCTCACCGGCCGCAGGGCGTCGTTCACCGAGATGTCGCGCCCGATCGGGTGCTCCAGCTGCTGGAGGACCGGATCGGCCACACGGGTGGCGAAGACGTCGCTCGGCATGAGGAGGACCGGCAGCCTGTCGATGGTCGCGAGCGCCGCGCCCGTGACCATGTTGGTCGCGCCAGGCCCCACCGAGGTGGTGCAGGCGAGCGTCGAGAGGCGGCGGCGCGCGCGGGCGAAGCCCGCCGCGGCGTGCACCATGGCCTGCTCGTTGCGCGCCTGGTAGTAGCGGAGCGTGCCGGGCTCGTCGAGCTCCAGCTCGAGCAGCGCCTGGGAGATGCCCGCGACGTTGCCGTGGCCGAAGATGCCGAAGCAGCCCTCGACGAGGCGGTGCTCGCGCCCGTCGCGCTCGGTCCACTGGCTGGCCCAGAAGCGCACCGCCGCCTGGGCGACGCTGAGGCGCACGGTCGCGGCGCTCACCGCCGCACCTCGCCGGCGGGCTGGTCGTCGACCAGCCGCGGATCGACGGCCTCGGTCCTCCACGTTGTCCTCACCCACGCGTAGGTCGGGTCGTCGGAGGCGAGCCAGGTCCGCTCCGGCCCACCCATCACGTTCAGGTAGTACAGGTCGTAGCCCGGAGGCGCCATGGCCGGGCCGTGGTAGCCGTGGGGGACGGCCACGACGTCGCCGCCGTGCACCGCACCGAGGAGCTCGATGGGCCGCGCGTCGGTGCCGTAGAGGCGCAGGTACGCGGCACCCGGGTCGTGACCGTGGCCGTCGAGCTCGAAGTAGTAGATCTCCTCCAGCTCGGTCTCGCCTGGACGCTCCTCGTCGTGCTTGTGCGGCGGGTACGAGGACCAGTTGCCCGAGGGCGTGATCACCTCGCAGACGAGCAGGCGATCGGCCTCGAACGTGTCCGCCATGCAGTAGTTGACCACCCGGCGCGAGCAGTTCCCCGCTCCACGCAGCTCCACCGAGACGTCCGGCGCCGCCTGGCGGCGCAGCGGCATCCTCCTCCGGGCCTCTGCCCCACCAAGCGCGAAGCGTCCGCCGGCAGGGCTCGTCACGGCGACCTCGGCATCGCGCGGCACGTACGCGAAGTCGCTCGGCGACGAGAACACGTCGCTGCGGCCTTCGAGCACCACCGCCTCGCCGTCGCAGGAGACCGTGCAGGAGCCTTCGAGCGGCAGGACCAGCATCTCCTCGGGCCCGCTCGCGAAGGCGTGCGACGCGCCGGCGCCGAGGGCGAGCACGCGCAGCGAGGTCCAGCGCCAGCCGGTCGCTTCGGGCGTGAGCTCGAGCGCCCACGGTCCGCGAGCCAGCTCGCCCGCGGCCCAGTGGAGCTGACGCGTCGCTGCCCCCGCGCCGGTCACCGCCCACCCCCTCCGTCTGCGTCGGACCCGGGCCCGAGCCCGGCGAACCCGACCTCCGCGAGGAACCTCCGGGACGCGATCGCATCCGCGAGGGGGACGGAGTCGCCGGTGGGGCTCGCATCCTGCTCCACGGTCAGCCACCCGTCGTAGCCCAGGTCCTCGAGGCACCGGCGCAGGCCGACGAAGTCGACGCTGCCTCTCCCGAGCACGCAGAAGACCCCGCGCCCGTAGGCCTCCCAGAAGCCTGCCTTGTCGCGCCGCGCCCCGTCGAGGACGGGCACGCTCAGGTCCTTCAGGTGCACGTAGGCGAGACGGTCCGCGTAGGTCCTGCAAAGCTCGACCGGGTCCATCCCCGCGTACGTCGAGTGCCCGGTGTCCACGCACAGGCGCACCAACGCCGGGTCGGTGTCCTCGAGGAGCCGCTCGACCTCGTCTCGGAACTCCACACGCGTCCCTGCGTGCGGGTGGAAGGTGGCCACCAGGTCACGTGCAGCGGCCACCTCGGCCAACCGCTGGACGGTGTCGGTGAGGGTCCGCCACGCGGCGCCGTCGAGCCGCTGCGCGTCCTCGCTGCGACCCGCAGTGCGCTCCCGGTCCGGCGTGATGCCGTCGATGATCACGTAGTACGAGGCACCCAATGCTTCGGCGAGGTCGCAGGTCAGCTCCGCATCACGCACCAGCTCGGCGGTGCTCCCCCGGTCTGCGAGCGGCGTCATCACGTTGGCCGCGCTGAGCCCGAGGCGCCGCTTGGCCAGCTCGGCAGCGAGCTCCTCGGGGCGGTCGGGCAGAAAGCCGCGGGGGCCCAGCTCCAACCCGTCGTAGCCGGCCTCGGCGACCTGGTCGAGCACGGTCTGCCACAGCGGGTACGCCGGGTCGGCAGGCTTCTCGATCCCCCACGAGGTGGGGGCATTGCCGATTCGGATCATCGCGCTCCTTCCGCACCCGACACCTGCCGGGGGCTCTGCCCACGAGGGTCCAGCACGACCTGCATCGCCTCGTCACGCTGCGCGAGCTGCAACGCGGTCACGACTGTGCCCAGGGGGATCCTGTGCGAGACGATCTTCTCCAACGGGTAGCGACCAATCTGCGCGGCCATGAGATCGAGCGACGGCTCGTAGGAGACCGTCGTCTCGCCGCCGACACCGATGATCGAGACGTTCGGCGCGCAGATGTCCGCGCTCGGGTTGACGCCGACGGTTCCGAGGTCCACGAACGCACCGACCTCGACGATCACACCGCCCGGCGCGACCATCCTGAGGCTCTCCTCGAACGTCTCGGGGACCCCGCTGCAGTCGACGACGATCTCCGCGCCACGGCCATGCGTGCGCTCCAAGAGCGCCTCCGCGCGCTCGTCGGACGACGTCGTCGACACGTTCCACACCGCATCGGCACCGAGCTCCTCCGCGAGCGCCAGCCGGCTCGAGAACCGGTCCGTCGCGAAGATCTTCCCCGCACCACCGAGGCGCGCCTTCACCACGTGGCACAGGCCGAGTGGCCCCACGCCGAGCACGAGCGCGCCGTAGCCGAACGACGGCCTGCCGTGGAGGGCCAGCACCGCCTGCGCCGTGTCGATCCCGTGGGTCACGGCCATGACCTCGGTGAGCACCGCGACCTCGTCGGGCAGCTCGGGTGGGACTCGGAAGATCGGCGTGTTGGGCAGCAGGTACAGGTACTCCGACCATCCGCCGAGCAGATGCGGCTCGCGGGAGCAGCTCAGGCTGTTGCCGTAGTTCTCCAGGTGATCGCACATGTAGTACGGGTACCCGTTCAGGCAGTAGTAGCACCTCCCGCACGCGACGTTGGCGGCCGGGACCACGCGATCGCCCACGCGAAGCGCCGACCCGTCGGTGGCGAGCACCTCGCCGCCGACGTCCGCGACGATCCCCACGTTCTCGTGGCCGCAGATGACGGGGAACGCCGTGCGTCGCTCGTGCTGCGTGCCGGCGTACTGCGTAGTCTCTCCCCTGAAGCTGTGCTTGTCGGTGCCGCAGATGCCAGCGAGGGACATCTGCAGGACGACCGACCCTTCCTCGGCCTCGGGAACCGCGAAGCGCTCGATCGCGATCTCTCCGGGGCCCTTCATGACTGCGGCGCGCGCGTGCATGCTCGACGCTCGTTCCTCACCTGCTCGTCGTCTGGGGGTTGTTCACGTCCCTGCGCAGCGGTTCCGCACGTTCCTTGGCAGCGCTCCATACGTCGATCAGCGCGCAGAACCTCGACCGCACCTGCTCGACCACCTCGCGGTCGTCGATCTCGCCCATGAGCCACCGGCGAGCCGGCTCGGCGAAGATCCTCCTGCCGACGGCGAAGCCGGCGCAGGCCGGCTCGGTGGCGGCCGCCTCGAACGCCGCGGCAAGCTCCTCCGCCGAGCTCTCGTGCCCCAGGACGAGGAGGCCCCGGCAGTAGGGGTCCGCCGCGCTGACGACGCCCCCGACCTGCTGCCATGTGGCGGCGTCCTGCATCGGGGGCAGCTTCCACCAGTCGGGCCGCAGTCCCGCGCCGTACAGGTCGGCGATCGTCGCGGCCAGGTCGCCAGGACCGAACCTGGTGCCGCGCGGTGACTGCAGCTCCACCAGGAGCTCGTGCCCGCTCAGCTCACACGCGTGCTGGAGCCGCACGAGCGTGTGACGCTGCGCGTCTACCAAGTCGAGCGGGTCCTCGGGGTGCCAGTAGGCGATGACCTTGACGACCTGGTCAGCCGGCCACTGGTGGAGGGCCGTCGCCAGCTCTGGCTCGCCCTCGAGCTCCACCGGTCTCGTCCCGGCGATCTCGATCGCCCGCGCCAACCATCGCCCGGAGCCCGACTCCGCTTCCAGCACGGAGCCGCCGTAGCGGGTGTCGGCGAGCAGCCCCGTGTCACGGCGGCGGACGGCCACCTCGAGGTAGCCGGCATGGACCAGCTCCTTCAGCTCCCGGATCCGGTCGGTGCCCACGCCGGCCTCGCCGGCCATCTCCTCGAGCTGCCAGCGATGGTCGATGGCCAGCACGTGCAACCTCGGCCACTCGCCACGACGCGTGCCGGCACGGTGGAGCGTCACGAGCGCTCGATCCTCCTGCACGCGGGAGATCTCCTTCGATCGAGCCAGGAACGACGCGAGCTCGGCAGCAGTCGGCATGGCCGGTGAGCACCCGTGACGAGACACGACGATGGCGCCCGCCGCGTTCCCGGCCTCTGCGCACCCGGAGGCCGGCTCGTGCCGCAGCCACCGGCTCAGGAACCCTGCCATGAAGCCGTCGCCGGCACCGACGGTGTTCAGGACCTCCACGCGGAACCCCGGGTACCATGTGCCGTCCTCCCAGTGAGCGGCCAGCGCTCCGTCGATCACCGAGCAGCCCCTCACCCCGGCCTTTACCACGATGACCGCGTCGGTCCGGTCGCGCAGCTCTCTTAGCGCCTCGTCGATGTCCGGGCGGGCCGCGGCGGCCATCATCTCCTCGCGCGTGCCGACCACCAGATCGCAGTCGCCGAGCACGCTCTTGAAGGCGTCGGCCACCTGCGGCGCGATGACGTTCGTGGCATTCCCCGCCGCCAGCGGTGCGAGCCCCCAGAGCCCCGGGCGCACGTCGAGGTCCAACGCGACGCGTGCCCCACTGTCCTTCGCACACCCCACCAGGCGCGCCATCGCTGCCCGGAGACGCTCGGAGGACAGGTACGAGCCGGTGAGGAGCACAGCTCCCGCCCGAGCGACCAGTGACGGGTCCACGTCCTCGGGCCCCAACGCCATGTCCGCGCTGTCCACGTAGTAGAAGATGCGCGGGAAGTCGTCGGACTCCCGGACCGCCAGCATCACCACTCCCGACAGGCGCTCGGGGTCCAGGCTCACGCCCGTGACGTCGACGCCCTCACGCTCGAGCTCCTGGCGAAGGAAGTGCCCCATCGGCTCGTCACCGACCCTCGTCAGCATCGCCGTTCGCATACCGAGCCGCTGGGTCCCCACGCAGATGTTGGCCGCACTGCCGCCCAGGTACTTGGCGAACGAGGACACTCCCTCGAGAGTCGCACCGACCTGCTCGCTGTAGAGATCGACGCAGATCCGGCCAGCGCAGAGGAGATCGATCGGCTCCTCCATCGGCGTCACCGGGCCGCTCGACCGAGAAGCAGCGCCCGTGGCCTCGCAGTCCTGCCAGCTCGGCGCCCGAGCAGCGAACGCACCCTCACGGCATCATCTCCACTTTGTCATGACCTCTAGTCGACACCACAATATGCCACCTGGCTCCCCCCGCGGCAAGCGGTCGCGGGCAGGTGCGCAGCGTCGGGACGCGCGCTGGGGGGCACGACGACGACCTCCCCCCGTCCCCCGTGCTCGGGGACGCCAGCGCACGAGCCCTACTTGAGCGACAAGCTGATCTGGAAGCTGTAGCGGCTGGCCAGGTAGGAGTGGGAGCCGAACTCGATGGTCCTTCCCGTCGGGTCCCACGCCGTGCGGAACATGACGAGCATGGTCGCCGAGCGCGAGCACCCCAAGAGCGCGGTCTCCTGCCTCGTCGCGGTGCGAGCGCCGACGACCTGGTTCGCGGTATGGAAGCGGACCCCCTGGGCACGAAGCAGCCGATAGAGCCCGTCGGACTCGAGCGCCTCGGAGGTCAAGGGCTCGGCCAGCACCTCCAAGGGGATCGTGTTGTGCATGAGGGCGAGCGGCAGGCCTTCGGCGAACCGCAGCCGCTGGAGCCACAGGACGGGGTCGCCTACGCCGATGGCGAGCTTCTCGGCCGTGTCGAAGTCGGCGACGCGCTCTTCGATGTCGAGCACCTTGGTCGTCGGCTGACGCTCCGCTGCCCACAGGTCGTCGAAGAGGCTGGTGAGCGCGACCGGGCGGTTGATCCTGCGATTGGCCACGATCGTCCCCACACCGCGCTGGCGGACCACGAGCCCCTTTTGGACGAGGGCTTGGATCGCCTGGCGCACGGTCGGGCGGCTCACGCGGAACCGTTCGGAGAGATCCACCTCGTTGTCGAGCCGGTCTCCGGGCTTCAGCTGCTCGGTCTCGATCACCGTGCGGAGGCACTCGGCGATCTGGAACCACAGCGGCACCGGGCTCTCCCGATCCAACAGATTGGCGTCGAGCTGCAGTGGCGCCCGGTCACTGCGAAGCCGCTCGGCGTTCAACACGTCGCCAGCTTAGGGGGCAGTCATCACGTGCGGGCGAAAGTGCGCCGCCCACGTCCCGCGCGCACCGGTGCAACTTCGCGCGAGACCGCCGACGCGCAGCGTGCCCGGCTCCCTGCTCAGCCGCGCTCGAGGTCGGCGAGGTCGGCGAGGTCGGCGAGCACCATGGCGGCGAAGCCTTCGACGTCGGTCACGTCGTAGGAGCGCCGGATGACTCCCGAAGGGTCGATCAGGTAGGCGATCCGCTTCGCGTAGTCGGCGTACTGCTCGCCCGGCGCCCGGACAACCTCGTAGCGCCGCCCCACTTCACGGTCGGTGTCCGAGAGGAGCCGGAACGGAAAACCCTCGGCGACGCAGAACGCCTTGTTCTCCCCAGGCGTGTCGAAGGACGCGCCGAGCACCACTGCGCCGGCCTCCTGGAGCTCTTCGGACCTGTCACGCAGGCCCCGTCCCTGGATCGTTCAGCCAGGCGTCGATGCCTTCGGGTACCACCACAGCACGACCCAGTGACCTCGCTCGTCGGCGAGGCGCACCTCGGTGCCATCCTGGTCGGGAAGGGTGAAGTCGGGTGCGACCGTTCCTGGAGCGAGCATGGTCGCCATCCTACCGGGCTGCCCGGCCCTCCGGCCAGCGTCGTCCGAAGCCCTCGGCCCGCGTCGAGCGCAGCGCCAGCCTCGGCCCGCGTCGAGCGCAGCGCCAGCCTCGGCCCGCGTCGAGCGCAGCGCCAGCCTCAGCCCGCGTCGAGCGCAGCGCCAGCCTCAGCCCGCGTCGAGCGCAGCGCGGAGCTGGCCGACGAACTCCCCCGCCGCGTCCGGTCCGCCGCCCTCCAACAGTCGCCGCACCAGCGCGGAGCCCACGACCACGCCGTCGGCGACCTCGCACACCGCGCGCGCCTGGGAAGGCGTCGACACGCCCACGCCGACGCACACCGGAGCGTCGGTCACCGCGCGGATCCGCCGGACGACCTCGGTGGTCTCGTTGCCGAGCGACTCACGCTCCCCCGTCACGCCCATCCGCGCGACGGCGTAGACGAACCCGCGCGAGCGCGCGCAGATCCTCGCGACCCGAGGCTCCGGGGTCGACGGCGCGACCAGTAGCACGGTGGCGACCTCGGCGGCGTCTGCTTCCGCGGCCCAGGGTTCGAGCTCTTCGAGCGGGATGTCCGGGACGATCGCGGCACCGACCCCTGCGGCTCGGAGGGACTGGGCCATCCTCCGGTGCCCGGCGCGGAAAACGACGTTGTAGTAGGTCATCACCGCGACGGGGACGCCGAGCTCGGCTGAAGCGAGCGCGCCCACGACCCTCGCCGGCGTCGCGCCGCGGTCGAGCGCGTGCACGCCCGCCTGCTGGATGACCGGCCCGTCCATCATCGGGTCGGAGAAGGGGATCCCGACCTCGACGGCGTCCGCCCCCGCGGCCGCCACCGCTTGCAACGCCTCGACCCAGTCCTCGCCCATCCCCCCCATGAGGTATGGCACGAGCAGCTTGCGCCCCGCGCGGCACCGCTCGCGCAGCCAGGGCTCGAGCGCGATCACCGCTCGGAGTCCCCCGAGGCGAGCAGCTCGCGCACCTGGGCGACGTCCTTGTCCCCGCGCCCCGACAGCGTGACGAGCACGGTGGACCCCTTCGGGATCGAACGACCCGCCTCGCGCACGACCCACGCGAGCGCGTGCGCCGGCTCGAGCGCGGGCAGGATGCCTTCGGTGCGAGCGAGGAGGCGGAATGCGGCGAGCACCTCCTCGTCGGTCGCCTTGTCGTACTGCGCCCTGCCGGAGGCCGCCAGCCACGCGTGCTCGGGACCGATTCCGGGGTAGTCGAGGCCTGCAGAGATGGACTCGGCCTCCAGGATCTGGCCTTCCTCGTCTTGGAGGAGCAGCGACTTCATCCCGTGCAGCACGCCGGTGATCCCGTCGCTCACGGCTGCGCCGCCCGCGGCCTCCACTCCGACGAGGCGTGCGCCGCTGTCCGCGAACCCTGCGAACGTGCCCGCGGCATTCGACCCCCCGCCGACGCACGCGACCACGACGTCGGGATCGGCCCCGCCGAGCAGCGCCTGGCACTGTGCGCGGGCTTCGTCGCCGACGACGCGCTGCAGCTCGCGCACCATGTAGGGGAACGGATGGGGCCCCATGACCGACCCGAGGCAGTAGTGGGTGCGGTCCACGGTCGCGACCCAGTCCCGCAGCGCCTCGTTCACGGCGTCCTTGAGCGTCCGGCTGCCCGAGCTGACCGGCCGCACCTCCGCGCCGAGAAGCTCCATCCGGAACACGTTCAGCTCCTGGCGCTCGGTGTCGAGCTCGCCCATGTACACGGTGCACTCGAGCCCCAAGAGCGCCGCGGCGGTCGCGGTCGCGACGCCGTGCTGCCCTGCGCCGGTCTCGGCGACGAGGCGCTCCTTGCCCATCCGAACGGTGAGGAGCGCCTGCCCGAGCACGTTGTTCAGCTTGTGCGAGCCCCCGTGGACCAGGTCCTCGCGCTTCAAGAGCAGCCGCACGCCGAGCTCCTCGGAGAGACGCGCACACTGGGTGACCGGCGTGGGACGACCGCCGTAGTCGCGCAGGACGGACGCCAGCTGCGTGCGGAACGAAGCGTCGGCCCATGCGGCGGCGAACGCCTCTTCGAGCTCCATGCACGCCGGGACCAGCGACTCAGGGACGAAGCGCCCTCCGTACTCGCCGAACCGCCCGTCGGGGCCAGGCGTGCCCATGACCGCAGCCGGCGCGTGGGCCGCGGAGCGGGAGCCCGCGTCGGCGGGCGGGCGGGCCGACGCGCTCATCGCTCCATCCAGTCGTAGGGAGCATCCGAGGGCTCGCCACCCTGGGAGGGCTCGCCACGCTCGGAGGGCTCGCCACGCTCGGAGGGCTCGCCACGCTCGGAGGGCTCGCCGGCCCAGGGGGGCTGGTCGCGCTGGGCGCGATCGTCGTGATGGGCGCGCCGGGAGCGCCCGCCGGGCTCGTCCCACTCGCCGCCGGCTCCGGCGCCGCGCCCGCCGCCCGCGTCCAGGCCGTACGCTGCGCCGCTCGGCGCGGCGTCCACGCCCCGGGACGCCATCCTGGCAGCCAGAGCAGCTGCGCGCGCCGAGTGGATGAAGGCCCGCAGCTTCTGGGGGTCCTTCTTCCCTGGCGAGGCCTCGACCCCGCTCGACACGTCGACCCCGCGCGGGCGAAGCGCCGTGATCGCGTCGCCCACGTTCTCGGGGGTCAGGCCGCCGGAGACGAACATCCGCCCCGCGTCCACCACCCCTTCGGCGAGCCTCCAGTCGAACACCTGCCCGGAGCCCGGGCTCGGCCCGTCGACGAGCAGGTAATCGGCGCCGAAGTCAGCGAGCCGCGCGATCGAGGGGTCGCCCGCCGCGAAGGCCCTGATCGTGCATGCGACACGCTCGCGGATCCAGCGGGACTGCCCTGCGGTCTCGTGCCCGTGCAGCTGGACGGCGCCGAACCCGACGGTGTTGGCGATCTCGACGACACGCTCCGGCGCCTCGTCCCTGAAGACGCCGACGGTGAGGACGTCGTGGGGAAGCCGCTTCACGATGTCAGCGGCCACGGACACGGCGATCTGTCGGGGCGACGGGGCGAGGATGAAGCCGATCGCGTCCGCCCCGAGACCGACGGCGAGCAGCGCGTCGGGTTCATTGGTGACGCCGCAGATCTTGATGAGGAAATCCTCGTGCACCAGCTGTCCCGCTGCCTGCTACGCCGTCACACGACGCGCATCGGCCACGCGGCCGGCCGAGGCGCCGCGACTGGTCACCGGGTGACCGCACAGCGCACGGACGGCCGCCGAGGGATCGTCGGAGGTGACGACCGACTCCCCGACCAAGATCGCGTCGTAGCCCGCGCCGGCGAGCCGCCGCGCGTCGTCAGGCCCGCGGATCCCCGACTCGGCGACCGCGACGGCGCCGGGCGGGATCTCGGCGGCGAGCCGCACGGCCCGCAGGGGATCGAGCTCGAAGGTCGCCAGGTCCCGCTGGTTCACCCCCACGAGCCGGGGGCCCAACGCCAGCGCGCGCTCGAGCTCTGCCTCGTCGTGCACCTCCACGAGCACGTCGAGCCCGAGGCGACCCGCGAGCTCGTAGAGCGAGGCGAGCTCGTCCTGCGAGAGCGCCGCGACGATGAGTAGCACCGCGTCGGCGCCCATCAGGCGCGCATCGCAGACGTCGGCCGGCGCGACCGTGAAGTCCTTTCGCAGGACCGGGAGCCCGCTCGCCGATCGAGCTGCCGCGAGGTCGCCGGCGTTCCCGCCGAAGAACGCCTCGTCGGTCAGGACCGACAGGCACGCTGCGCCGCCGCCGGCATAGGCACGCGCGACCGCGGCTGGATCGAGACCCGCGGCGAGCTCCCCTTTCGACGGCGACCGACGCTTCACCTCTGCGATGACCGCAAGCCCGGCGGCGCTCGATCGGAGCGCCTGCGCGAACGGCCTGGGCGGCGGCGCCTCGAGGGCGCGGGCGACGAGCTCGCCGAGGTCGCGCGGGTCGGCCGCAGCCGTGCGCCGGTGCGCGGCGACGATCTCGGGGAGGTAGGCGGCCATCGGGCCCAAGCGTAGTGCCGGTGCGGCCCACCCCCGAGGCTCGGGGCGAACGGACCCCATCCCCGAGGCTCGGGGCGCACGGACCCCATCCCCGAGGCTCGGGGCGACCGGACCCCACCCCCCTCAGCCGACGAGCGGCAGCGGTCGCGCCTGGGCCGGTCGGCGGCGTGCCTGCGCAGCGTCCTCGCCGCGTGCCCACACGACGGCACCGGGGACGACCACCGAGCGGTGCAGGTACGCAAGGGCGCCGACACGCCCGAGGCCCGGGCACCACGACGCAGACGTGCAGCGTCCGACCACCTTGTCCCCGCCCGGCGTCCACAACGCGGCTCCGGCGAGCTGCACCGCCTCGCCCGGCTCGGCGTCTTCGGCCACGACCCCGCACAGCCGCCGCGCCACGCGGCTGCCTCGTGCGTCCAGCCGGGCGACGAGCTCCTGGCCCGTGTAGCAGCCCTTCGTGAAGCTCACGGTGCGCTCCACGAGGTGCGCCTCGGCGGCGATCGTGCGGGAGTCCAGCTCGGCCCCCATCTTCGGGATCCCCGCCTCGACCCGCAGCGCCTCCCACGCGGCGGCGTCGCACCACAGCGCGTCGGCTGGCACGAGCGCGTCGGCGCCGGGTCCGAGGAGATCGACGCCGCACACGCCGTTCCAGTCGACCGGGAGCACGAAGGGCGGCCCTTCGCCACGAGAAGCGCCGCCAACCCGCTCGCCGCGCAGCGCGATGCACGGCCAGTCGAGCTCGTCGATGGCGACCTTGGTCCTGAGCTTGAAGCGCTGCAGCCTTGCCGCGACGGCCCCGCCGAAGCCCGCGTCGGTGTCGAGGACGTAGGCGTCCTGCGAGGTGCGCGTCACGCGCACGAGCGCGCTCAGCTTTCCGTCGGGCTCCAAGAGCAGCGCAACCGCGGAGCCCCCGACCCCGAGCGGCGCGACGTCCTGGCTCAGCTGGCCCTGGAGGTAGGCAGTCGCGTCCGGTCCGGCGACGGCGACCGTGTCGACCGCCACGCGGTAGGCGCCGACCCCGCGGCGCAGCGCCTCGTAGGCCTCGTCCGTCGTCGCCGCGGCGCTCACGGGCGCGCCTCGGCGACCGCGTGCGGCTCGGCGCAGGTCTGGAGCTGCTCGGCGGCGGTCACCGCGGCGAGCAGCGCTGCGGCCTTGTGCCGGCACTCCGCCTCCTCGGTGGCGGGGTCGCTGTCCGCCACGATCCCGGCGCCCGCCTGCACCGACGCCCGACGCTCGGGCCCCACGACCATCGTGCGGATCGCGATCGCGGTGTCGAGGTTCCCCGAGAAGTCGAGGTAGCCGACGACGCCGCCGTAGACGCCGCGCTTGGTGGGCTCGAGGTCGTCGATGATCTCCATCGCCCGCACCTTCGGCGCGCCCGACAACGTCCCGGCCGGCAGCGTCGCGCGCAGCACGTCGATCGGTCCGAGCTCGTGGCGGAGGCGGCCGGACACCTGCGAGGTGAGGTGCATGATGTGGCTGTAGCGCTCGACGGTCATGAGCTCGTCGACGTGCTCGGTGCCGTACTCGACGACCCGGCCGACGTCGTTGCGCGCGAGGTCGACCAACATCACGTGCTCGGCGAGCTCCTTCGGGTCCTCGACGAGCTCGGCGCCGAGGAGACGGTCCTCCTCTTCGCTCGCGCCGCGGGGCCGCGAGCCCGCGATCGGGCGCGAGGTGACGACCCCGTCGCGCAGGCGCACCATCGGCTCGGGGGACGACCCGACCACCGTGACGGCGTCGAACCGCAGGAAGTAGAGGTAGGGGCTCGGATTGAGCAGCCGGAGCGCGCGGTAGACGTCGAACGGGTCCACCTCGAGATCGAGGTCGAAACGCTGGGAAAGGACGACCTGGAAGACGTCTCCCGCGTCGATGTGCGCCTTGGCGACGCCGACCGCGGCGCGGTACGCGTCCGGCGTCATCGTCCGGTGCGCAGCGGCGGGGACCGGGCGCTCTGGCATCGCGACCGGGGACGGCGCGGCGCCCGAGAAGCAGTCCCTCGCCAGCTCGGCGACCCTGCGTCCGGCGGCCGCGTACGCCTCGTCGAGCTCCGCCGGCGACCACGCGGCGTCGACCACCACGTTGTCGATCAGCACCACCCGCTGGAGCCAGTGGTCGAAGGCGGCCAGCTGGCCGATCACCGCGAGCGCCGCGTCGGGATGGCCCAGGTCGTCGTGCGGGACGCTCGGCAACCGCTCGATCTCCCGCACGACGTCGTACCCGAGGTAGCCGACGACGCCGGACTGCAGCGGGGGCAGCTCGGGGAGGACAGGAGCCTTGCATTCGGCGAGCACGCGCTCGAGCGTCGCGAGGACGCCCCGACGGTCCGCGACCGGGACGCGCAGATCGCCCTGCGAGACGACCGTCGTGCCGTACGCGGTGAGCGTCGCGAGCGGCCGCCGCCCGACGAAGGAGTACCGCCCCCACCGCTCGCCGCCTTCGACCGACTCGAGGAGGAAGCCGGGCGCGTCCCCGACGACCGCCCGGAACGTCCCGACCGGCGTCAGCTGGTCGCCGACGACCGCCGCCCACACCGGGACGATCCGCTGGCCCGACCGCACGAGCGCGCCGAACCCCTCGCGATCGGGGCGCACCGGGAGCGTGGCGCCCGCACGAGCGTCACCCGTGCACACCTCGGCCCTCGGCATCAGCCGCCGGCGCCCTCGGCCTCCCGGCCCGGTGCAGGCACCCCGGGACCGCTGGCGAGGGAGCGGAAGAAGCAGGACCACGACTTCGTGTGGCACGCGCCGTCTCCGTGCTGGTCGACGAGCAGGAGCAGCGCGTCGCCGTCGCAGTCGACCCGCACCTCGCGCACGTACTGGCGGTCGCCCGAGGTCTCGCCCTTGCACCACAGCTCCTGGCGGCTCCTCGAGAAGAACCACGAGCGCCCGGTCCTGACCGTGCGCTCGAGCGCCTCCCGGTCCATGTACGCGACCATGAGCACGTCCTTCGACGTCGCGTCCACGGCGACGGCGGTCACGAGCCCCTTCGCGTCGAACTTGACCTGGCCGAGGAGCTCGTCGTCGAGGTCGCCCAGGGGCACGC
The DNA here is from genome assembly GCA_021844425.1 of Actinomycetes bacterium. GTDB lineage: Bacteria > Actinomycetota > Acidimicrobiia > Acidimicrobiales > RAAP-2 > JAJYVT01. The sequence continues at coordinate 26,095 of JAKBTL010000103.1, forward strand.
CCGGAGCCGCCACGGATGTCGGAGGCGTCACAGGTAGAGCCCGGTGCTCCCGTCGAGGCGCGCCGACGCCACGGCGTGCACGTCGCGCTCGCGCAAGATGACGTACTCCTCACCTTGCACCTCGACCTCGTAACGGTCCTCGGGGTTGAACAGGACCTTGTCCCCGGGCTTCACCGCCCGGACGTTCGGCCCCACCGCGACCGCCTCGGCCCAGGTGAGGCGGCGCGAGACCTGCGCGGTGGCCGGGATGAGGATCCCGGCACGAGAGCGGCGCTCGCCCTCGGTCGGGGTGACCTGCACCATCACCCGGTCGAAGAGCACCGTGATGGGCTCCTTCGGGCCGCTCGGCTTCGTCGGCGCGGAAGGCCCGGCCAGAGCGCCCGGCTCCGCCGCTGGCGGTCCTGCGGCGAAAGTCTCGGCGTCGGACGTTCGGCTCATGGACACACTCGCACGGTACCGCATGGACGCAGAACTTGAATCCTCCCCACGGCTGTAGCCGGGGGGGTTCCCACCCCCACCCCATTTCGGTGACCCCTCCGGGCCCGCGGCACGGAACCGGCCGCCGCAGCACTCGGTGCTAGCGTGCGCGTCGGGCGTCTCCCGATTGGAGGACGCCTTGGAGCAGCGAGAAGGCGTGCCCACGAGCGGTGGTCGGAGGGCCCGATGAGCGAGGTCGAATACCGCTCCGGCGATGCAGAGGTGCCTGCCTACGTCGCCGAGCCTCCCGGGGACGGTCCGTGGCCCGGCGTCGTCGTCCTCCACGACGTCTTCGGCATGACGGCCGACGTGCGGCGCCAGGCCGACTGGCTCGCACGCGCCGGGTTCCTGTCGCTTGCGCCCGATCTGTTCTCCCGGTCGAACAAGGCGATGTGCATCTGGTCGGTCTTCAAGGACCTGCGCGCGCAGCGCGGGCACACCTTCGACGACGCCGACGCAGCCAGGCGCTGGCTCGAAGCAGACCCGAGGTGCACGGGCAAGGTCGGGGTCGTCGGCTTCTGCATGACGGGCGGCTTCGCGCTCCTGCTCGCACGGGGCCACGGGTTCGCGGTGTCGTCCGACAACTACGGGAACCTGCCGGCCAACCTCGACGAGGTAGTCGACGGCGCGTGCCCGGTCGTCGCAAGCTACGGAGCGCGCGACAGGTCGCTGCGCGGTGCTGCCAAGCGCCTCGAGCAGGCACTCGAGAAGGCGGGCGTCTCCCATGACGTGAAGGAGTACCCCGACGCCGGGCACGGTTTCATGAACCACCACGACAACGCGCTGTGGCGGGTGATGGAGCGCACCGGCACCCTCGGCTACGCGCCGGCGCCGGCCGACGACGCCCGGCACCGCATCGTCGAGCTCTTCACCGAGCACTTGGCCGGACCCCGGTCCTGATCCGCGGCCACAGCGCGCGGCCCCAGCGCGCGACGCGAGCGCGCGACGCCAGCGCGCGCCGCCACGCTCAGGCCGGCCGCACCGTCACCCCGTTGGCCGCCATGAACCTCTTCGCCTCGGCGATGGTGTGCTCACGGCGGTGGAAGATCGACGCAGCGAGCACCGCGTCGGCGCCCGCTGCCGCTCCGTCGACCAGGTGCTGGAGCGTGCCGACCCCCCCCGACGCCACCACCGGGACGCCGACGGCGTCGACGACTCGGTGAGTGAGCTCGAGGTCGTAGCCGTCGCGCGTGCCGTCGCAGTCCATCGAGGTGAGCAGGATCTCCCCCGCGCCGAGCGCGGCGGCACGCGCCGACCACTCCAGCGCGTCGATGCCCGTCGGGCGCCGGCCTCCGTGGGTGCACACCTCCCAGGAGCCACCGGGGGCGTCCTTCCGGCGGCGCGCGTCGACGGCGACCACGACGCACTGCGCCCCGAGCTCACCGGCGACCTCGGCGATCAGCTCGGGACGTTCGAGCGCCGCGGTGTTGAGCGCCACCTTGTCCGCGCCCGCTCTGAGCAGCCGGCGCGCGTCCCCGATGGCGCGGACCCCCCCACCGACCGTGAAGGGGATGAAGACCTGCTCCGCGGTCCGGGCCACCACCGAGAGCATCGTCTCGCGACCCTCGACGGACGCGGTGATGTCGAGGAAGGTGAGCTCGTCGGCCCCCTCGGCGTCGTAGCGCCGGGCGAGCTCGACCGGGTCGCCCGCGTCGACGAGGTCGACGAAGCGCACCCCTTTCACGACGCGACCCGCCGTCACGTCGAGGCACGGGATCACCCGGACGCTGCGCACGCGGCGACCGCCTCCTCCACCTCGATCGAGCCGTCGACGAGCGCCCGGCCCACGACGGCCCCGGCGAGCGAGCGCCCCGCAGCCGAGCGCAGCCGCGCGAGCGCCGAGAGGTCGTCGGCGCTACCCACGCCGCCCGACGCGACCACCGGGAGGGCGGTCGCGTCGAGCATCGATGACAGGCCCTCGATGTCCGGGCCCTGGCGCGTGCCGTCCCGATCGATCGCCGTCACGACGACCGCGGCGAGCGGCACGCCTGCCAAACCGGCCAGCAGCTGCGCCGGACCGGCTCGCGCGCGCTGCGTCCAGCCGCGCAGCGCGAGCTCGAGGCCGCCGCCCGGCGTACGGCGGTAGTCCAGCCCGACGGCCACCTTCCCCGGGTGGCGCGACGCGTGGCGCGCGGCGGCGCCGGGCTCCTCGATCGCCACGGTGCCCAGCACCACCCGGTCCACGCCCGCTGCGAGCAGCTCGTCGACGTCCCGGCCGTCGCGCACTCCTCCCCCGACCTCCACTCGGGCACCCGCGCGCCGTGCCTCCGCCGCGAGCGACAAGACGACCGCCCGGTTCACCGGTGTTCCAGTTCGGGCCGCGTCGAGGTCCACCACGTGGAGCCACGGCGCGCCCGCGGCGAGGAACCGCCGAGCGACGTCGAGGGGGTCGCCGAAGCCCTGGGGCGCGTCGAGCTCCCCCTTCACGAGGCGGACCGCGCCCCCGTCCATCACGTCGACCGCTGCGAACAGCTCCATCACCGGGCGCCCGTCCCGGCGCAGCGCGCCACGAAGTTCGAGAGGATCTCGAGGCCCGGCGCGCCCGACTTCTCGGGGTGGAATTGCGTCCCCCACACGGTCCCCGCCTCCGCCGCAGCGCCGAGCGTCCCCCCGTACTCGCAGGTTGCGACCGTCTCGGGCCCGACGTCGGGGGCGTAGGAGTGGACGAAGTACACCCACGGCTCGTCGCCGAGCCCCGCGAGCATGGACGAGGGCCGCACCGAGCGCAACGCGTTCCACTGCATCTGGGGGATCTTCACCCGCGCGGGCAGGCGGCGGACCCTGCCCGCGAGCACGCCGAGCCCGGCCTCCCCGGGCGCCTCCTCGGATCCCTCGTAGAGCAGCTGGAAGCCCACGCAGATCCCGAGGAACGGCACGCCGGCCTCGATCGCGCCGAGCGCGGCCTCGTCGAGCCCCGTCCGCCTGAGGGCGGCCGCGCACGGCCCGAACGCGCCGACTCCGGGCAGCACGACCCCTGCCGCGCCCGCGACGTCCGCGGGGTCGGTGACGAGCCGGGCCGCCGCGCCGACGTGGACCAAGGCGCGCTCGGCCGACCGCAAGTTGCCGATCCCGTAGTCGAGGACGGCGATCGTCGACGCGGCCTGCGGCTCGGACGCCCTCAGAGCGTCCCCTTGGTCGAGGGCACGCCGTCGCCTTCCCTTCGCACCGCGTCGCGCAGCGAGCGCGCGACCCCTTTGAAGACGGCTTCCACCACGTGGTGCGTGTTGCGGCCCTCCCGCCGTCGGACGTGGAGGGTGATCCCCGCCGAGCTCACGAAGGCACGCCAGAACTCCTCGGCGAGCTGCGGGTCGAACGGCGGCGACCCGAGGCCAGGCGTGTCGGGCGCGAACGGCACGTCGTACGCCAGGTACGGGCGGCCCGAGAGGTCGAGGGCCACCTCCACGAGCGCCTCGTCGAGCGGCAGGAGGAACGAGGCGAACCGCCGCACGCCCGCTCTGTCGCCGAGCGCCTCGGCGAGGCACCCTCCGAGCACGATGCCGACGTCCTCCACGGTGTGGTGCGCGTCGACCTCGAGGTCCCCCTGCGCGCGCACCACGAGGTCGAAGCCGCCGTGGGCGGCGAGCTGCGAGATCATGTGGTCGAAGAACGGGAGCCCCGTGGCGACCTCCGCACGGCCCGACCCGTCCACGTCGAGCACGACCTCGACCGCGGTCTCCTTCGTGGCGCGCCGGCGCTCGGCGTGCCGGGACTGCTGCGCAGCGCTCGCCCGCGGGCTCATCGCAGCGCAGCGTCGAGCGCGTCGAGGAACCGCGCGTTCTCCTCGGGCGTCCCCACCGTGACGCGCAGGCACCCCTCGAGGCCCGGGCGCGAGGAGAAGTCACGCACGAGGACGCCGTCTTTCAGGAGGCTCGACCACACGTGGGCTGCGTCCTTCCCGAGCGGTCTGAACAAGATGAAGTTCGCGTCCGACGGCCACGTCTCCACCGGGCGCTCGGCGAGGCCGCGCGCAAGCTGCTCGCGCGCGCCGGCGACCTTGCGCACGCGCTCGGCCATCTCCTCGCGGTAGCCGAGCGCGAGCACGCCGGCGAGCTGGGTCTGGGCGGAAAGGTGGTAGGGCAGGGCGGCCGCGGCACATCCCGCCACCACCTCTGGGTCGGCGACGAGGTACCCCAGGCGCGCGCCCGCCATCGCCCAGGTCTTGGAGAAGGTGCGCACGACGACGAGCCCCTCCCTCCCCAGCGCCCCGTCGCGCAGCGACAGCGCCGACCAGCTCGAGAACTGGCCGTAGGCCTCGTCGACGACGACCAGCCCCGGCGCGGCGTCGACGACGGCGGCGATGACCTCGGGGTCCTCGATCCGGCCCGTCGGGTTGTTCGGCGAGCAGAGGAACACCACGTCGGGCCCGACGCGCTCGAGCGCAGCGAGGCCGGCGTCGATCCCGACGCGCAGGTCGGGCCCGCGCCCTTCGGTCACCACCTCGAGGCCGGCGAGCCCTGCGATGTGCGTGTGGAGCGCGTAGGTCGGCTCGAAGACGAGGGCCCGCCGCCCGGCCCCGCCGAAGGCGAGGAGCAGGCACTGGAGGACCTCGTTGGAGCCGTTCGCGCAGAAGACCTCCTCGGCGCCGACCCCGTGCAGCTCGCCGATCGCCTCCCGGAGCGCCGTCGCCTCGCGGTCGGGGTAGCGGCGGAAGTCCGCTGCGCGCAGCGCCTCTGCAAGCGCGCGCTGCCACGCGTCCGGGGGAGGGTACGGCGACTCGTTCGTGTTCAGCCGGACCTCGGCGGCCACCTGCGGCGAGTGGTACCTGCCGAGCGCGGCGAGCTGGTCGCGCATCGCGACGCGCGCGCTCACCTGGTGCCCTCCTCGCGCAGCTGGGCACGCCGCAGCGCGATCGACGCCGCGTGCGCGGGCAGCCCCTCGGTCTCCGCCAGCGTCTCCACCGCAGGGCCGAGCGTCTCCATGGCGCTCGGCTGCGCGCTCACCGCGTGCACATGGCGCCTGAAGTCGTCGGCCCGCAGCGCGGACGCGAAGCGCGCCGTGCGATCGGTCGGCAGCACGTGGTTCGGCCCTGCGACGTAGTCGCCGAGGCTTGCCGGAGACCACGGGCCGCAGAACACCGCCCCGGCCGCGCGCACGCTCCCGAGCAGCGTCTCGGCCCCCTCGAAGAGCAGCTCCAGGTGCTCGGGCGCCACCACGTTCGACACCGCGAGCGCCTGCTCTGCGTCGTCCACGATGCAGGTGTAGCCGCCCCTTGCGAGCGTCGACGCGAGGTCGTCGCGCCGGGGGGACCCGGCGACGACGCGCTCGAGCGCGGCCTCCACCTCGCTCGCCTTCTCCTCCGACCAGGTGACCAACCACGCGAGGCCGTCGGGGCCGTGCTCGGCCTGGACGGCGAGGTCGATCGCGGCGAAGCTCGCCGGGGTGTCGGGCGAAGCCACGACCACCACCTCGGAGGGCCCCGCGAACGCCGAGGCGACCCCCACGGCGCCGGCAACCTGCCGCTTCGCCTCGGCGACGTAGCGGTTGCCCGGTCCTACCACCACGTCGACCCGGCGCACGGACTCGGTCCCGTAGGCCATCGCGGCGACGGCCTGGGCACCGCCGATCGCGTACACCTCGTCGACCCCGGCGAGCGCGGCCGCGGCGAGCGTCGCGTCGTCCACCGTGCCGTCGCGGCCCGGCGGCACGCAGAGCACCACCTCTTGGACGCCTGCCACCCTGGCGGGCACCGCGCACATGAGCACGGTCGACGGGTACCGGGCGCGGCCTCCCGGCGCGTAGCACCCGACTCGGTCCACGGGGCGCACGAGGTGCCGGATCCGGAGCCCGTGCGCCACGAAGTCGGGCACCGTCGCCATCTCGTAGGCGTGGTACGCGGCGATGTTGCGGTGGGCGACGAGAAGCGCCTGGCGGAGCTCCTCGGGAATGCGCGCGAGCGCGTCGTGGAGCTCGGCGTCGGGGACCCTGAGCCGCTCGAGCACCACCCCGTCGAGCTTCTCGGTCAGCTCGAGCAGCGTGCGATCTCCGCCCTCGCGCACCGCGTCGATGATGGATGCGACCGCCTCACGCTCGGCGCGCCCGGGCTCTTCGGGGCGCGGCAGCGCCGCGGCCAGCGCTGCGCCTTTCCGGCCGCGCACGTCGATCCTGGTCAGCACCGCTCCTCCGTCACGAGGACCTGATGCTACCGGGGCGCTGCACGGGCGCCGGAAGGGCGGGAGCGGTGCCTGCCGGCAGCCGAGCGGGGCCGGCACCAGCGGGCGACAGGGCGGGCCCAGCCACCGCCGCGGCATGATGCGTGCGTGGCCACAGCCCGCGCCGAGCTCTCGTCGATCACCTCGACGCTGACCGACCTGGCCCGGCGGGTGACGGCGCTCGCAGAGCGCTCGCGCGACGGCGCCGACGCCGACCTCGCGGCGGAGCTGTTCGCGGTCGAGCGAGACCTGCGGGGCGCGTTGCGCCGCTTGGAGAGGGCGTCGCCCGAAGGGCGCTCCCGGAGGTCGTGACCGGCGCCGTACGACAACGTCGGACCGCGTCAGACCGTGTCAGACGGTGTCAGACGGCGTTCAGACCGTGTCAGACGGCGTACTGGACGAGCTCGTGGCCGAGCAGCGACGTCGCGGCGCGCAGGGCCGCCTGGCGCGTGCTCACGATCGCCGCGTTCCGGCGCGCGGCGAGCTCCGCCGTCGACACCGCGACGAGGTCTGCGGTGCCGGCGCGAGAGGAGAGCTCGCCGATGCGCTGCGCACCCTCTCTTCCGAGGGGCTCCACGTCGGCTCCGCAGAGCAGCGCGTCCAACCGGTCCTTGCGCACCCCGGTGCGGTAGGCCTCGGCGACGGCGCCGACCGCCACGACAGGCACGACGCCGTAGGAGAGGGCGGCACGGTGCAACGCCCACATCATCCGGTCCCCGTGTGCTGCGGCGCGCAGCGCCCCCACGCCGTAGGCGAGTCCGTCGCGCGCCGTCACGGCCGGCGACGGACTCGCGATGCCATGCCAGACACCCCCGACAAGAGCCGGCTGAGGAGCGCTTCTCCTGCCGCGATCTCCTCTGCGGTGAGCGGCCCTGCCTCCGACTCCCATGCTGCGACTCCCCGCAGCCCCTGACGGACGCGCAACTGGCGTTCCGCCGCCCCCGAGAGCCACGCGCTGAACGAGACGCCATCCTCCTTGGCCGCCACCTCCACCGCCTTCGCCACGTCGTCCGACATCGACACCGAGCGCTTGGTGACCATCACCTTAGGGTAGCACCGCAGGTACCACCCCCCGCGCGAGCCGGTCCGGCCGGGCGGAGGTGGAAGCGAAGGAGGGAGGAGGTGGCCCGGGTCCAGACCCGGAGGTCGGAGTTCGGAGTTCGGAGTTCGGACGCGACGACGGCGCCCGTGAAAGGGCGCCGTCGTGCGAGCGGGCCAGGCGGCGGATCCCGGCGCTTCGCTCTGGAACCAGGTGGCGGGAACCGGTTCCGTGGCGATCTTATAGCGGCGCCCCCTGCACGCAATTGCACCTGCCACTGTTCCGTTCACCGAATCGCAGGCAGCGACGGTTCGAAGAGGTGCGCAGAGGGGCACACGTCGGAGAGCTCGCACGTCTCGCAACGCGGCTTGCGCGCCCGGCAGACCGCCCGGCCGTGCAGGATGAGCCGGAGGCTCAGCGCGCCCCACTCCTCGGGAGGCACGAGGGCCTCCACGTCGCGCTCGACCACCTCGGGATCCGAGGAGGCCGTGAAGCCCAGCCGGCGCGACAGCCGGCCGACATGCGTGTCGACGGCGAACCCGGGCGCGCCGAACGCGACGCTGAGCACGACGTTCGCGGTCTTCCTGCCCACACCGGGGAGCGTGACGAGGTCCTCCATCGAAGACGGCACCTCGCCGCCGAAACGCTCGACGAGCGCCTGGGAGGCTCCGAGCAGGCTCCTCGCTTTCGATCGGAAGAACCCGGTCGAGCGGATGAGCTCTTCCAGCCGTGTCGGGCTCGCGTGCGCCAGCGCGTCGGCGTCCGGGTACGCCGAGAACAAGCCGGGCGTCACCAGGTTGACCCGCTCGTCGGTGGTCTGGGCCGACAGGATCGTCGCCACCAGCAGCTCGAACGGGTTGTCGTGGCGGAGCGCGCACAGCTGCTTCGGCGTGCCCGGGTACTGCGCTCTGAGCCGCTCGACGACCACCTTCGCCCGGGTCTTGAGGCTCCGCGAGACCGCCACGAGAGGCGAGGATAGCGATGCGCCACGTCCTCGCCGGTAGCCTGCTCGCGATGTCGCCCCTGCCGGAGCCCTTCGTTCGCGTCGCGACGGGCGCGCAGGTGGACGGAGAGGCACGAGCCGAGGTCCTGACCCTGCTGGACGAGGCGCAGAAGGCCGACGGGTTCCCCGGTCTGAGCGATCAGGCGTCCCTCGCCGTCGCGGACGGCGCGATAGGCGAGGCGGTCTCCCTGCTCGCACGCGTCTCGGGCACACACGCGCTCGCCGGGTACGGCGCGCTCACGAGGCGCGACGGCGTCTGGAGCCTCGAGACAGTGGTCCGGCCCGATCTTCGCGACGCCCCGATTGACGTCCACGGCGCGCTCGTGGATGCCGCGCTCGGCGAGGCGGCCGCACGAGGCGGCGGCACGATCAGGGTATGGCTCCGGACCGACCACGAGCACGGCGCGAACCGACTGGCCGCGCGCGGGCTGCACCCGGGACGAGAGCTCTTGCAGCTGCGCGCGCCTCTGCCCCCCGAGGCGCTGCAGGACGCCGCCTCCCCACCGGTCGCGGTGCGCCCGTTCCGCCCAGGCCGCGACGAGCGGGCGTGGCTCGAGGTCAACGCACGTGCGTTCGCCGGCCACCCCGAGCAGGGCTCCTGGACGCTCGCCGACCTCGAGCGCCGAGAGCGCGAGCCGTGGTTCGACCCTCGCGGCTTCCTACTCCACGAAGAAGGCACGCGCCTCGCTGCCTTCTGCTGGACGAAGGTGCACCTCAGCCCTGTCCTCGGCGAGATCTACGTGATCGGAGTCGACCCCGACTACCAGGGCCGGGGGCTCGGCCGCGCGCTCACGAGAGCCGGGCTCGGCCATCTCGCCACTCGAGGGGTGCAGACCGCCATGCTCTACGTGGAGGGCGACAACACGCCTGCGCTCGTCCTCTACCGCTCCCTGGGCTTCGCCGAGCACCATCGAGAGGTGCAGTACACCGGGGAGATCGAGCCGGCGGGTCAGGTCGACACGCCGACGACGCGGCCGATCCCGTAGGTGACCGCGGCGGCGACCGCGGCCACGAGCAGCTGGCGCGCAGCCGCCTTCAGCATCGACCGCCCGGTGAGCGCGCCGAGCACCACGCCGATGCCGATCGCTGCGACCGCGCCGACCCCGACGGACGCGACGAGCGCGCCGTTGCCTTTACTGAGGAGCCAAGGGAGGAGCGGGAGCAGCGCGCCGAGGGCGAAGGCGGCGAACGAGCTCACCGCGGCCAAGACGGGTGAGCCGAGCGATGTCGGGTCGATGCCGAGCTCCTCTCGGGCGTGCGTCTCGAGCGCCGTCTTCGGGTCGCGCATCATCAGCTCTGCGAGCTCGCCGGCGAACTCCGATGTGAGGCCTCTGCGCTGGTAGATCGCCACGAGCTCCCTGCGCTCGGCGGCAGGGTTGCGCTCGAGCGCCTCTCGCTCGACCTCGAGCTCGCGCTCGAAGAGGTCCCGCTGCGCCTGCATCGAGACGAGCTCGCCTGCCGCCATCGAGAACGCGCCTGCGACGAGACCCGCGAGCCCCGAGAGCCTGACGACCGTCCCCGCCGGGTGCGCGCCGGCCACGCCGAGAATGAGCGAGACGTTCGTGACGAGCCCGTCGCTGATCCCGAAGACGGCCGCCCTGGCACCGCCGGACTTGACGTTGCGGTGCTGGCGCTCGCCGTGGGCGTTGGTCGCCGGCGTCCGCCTACGAAGGCGTGCACGGGTGCTCGTCGTCACGCGAGCAAGCGTACCGACGGCACAGCTCGGGCCGCAGCTGGCACAATGGTCGAATGCCAGGTCGTTGGATCGATCACAGCCAGCCCCAGACGCTCCAAGGAGCAGTGCTCTTCTCCTACCTGAACGCGGCGCTGGCGCTCGTCTTCACCCTGATCCTTGGCCAGTCGCCGTTCCTCGTCGTCTTCATCCTCCTCGCCGTCGCAGCATTCGGCATCGCCAACGACCGGCGCGTGGCGTACTGGGCGGCGGTCGTCCTCGCCTGCGCCTACGTGCTCGGCGTGCTCGCCATCATGGTGACCGGGGGCGGCTTCGGCAGCATCTTGAACCTCCTGTTCGCCGGCATCCTGGTCGCGCTGCTGCTCCATCCCGAGAGCCGGCACTACCAGC
>JAKBTL010000008.1 GCA_021844425.1 Actinomycetes bacterium
CGACCTGAAGACCCGGCAAGCCAGACGACGGAGGGACTTCACCCACAAGCTCACCTGTGACTTGGCCAAGAACCACGGCTTCGTCGCGACCGAGAACCTGACAGTGAAGGCCATGACCTCATCTGCCAAGGGCAGCGAAGAGGAACCGGGGACCAATGTCTCCCAGAAGGCAGGGCTCAACCGGGGCATCTTGGACAACACCCCAGGGGAGCGCAGCCGCCAGCTCGACTACAAGTGCAAGAAGCTGGGCTCCCTCCACGTCCCGGTCAACCCGTGGGGGACCTCCCAGACCTGTCCTTCCTGCACAGTGCGAGACCCCGCCAACCGTCCGGGGTGCGGGAGGGCCTTCGCCTGCGTCCACTGCGGGCACCAAGCCCACGCGGACAAGGTGGCGGCCATCACCATCGAGAGAAGAGCAGCACAGCTCATTGCCGCTGGACGAGCGGCGAACAGCACGGGCAGGCGCAAGCCGAGCCACGCCTCAGGCGTAGGCGGTTCCGTGAAGCGAGTAGCCCCGGCGGGACAACACCCTCCCGGTCGTGTCGAAAGCACAGTGGCGTGAGCAGCGCCACCGAAGCCCCGACCTTCAGGCCGGGGAGGAGTCACTCAAGGAGCAGGTCGGAGGACGTTGCGCACGGCCGGGCCGGCCGGGCCGGCCGTGAGAGGACGCATCGAGGTGGGCTGCGATGCCGGGGCGGTCGTCGACGGTACGCTCGCCTGTCCATGCGAGCCCTCGACCTCGTCGCCGACTGGCCAGCGCGCGCCGCGGCCGCGGGCGTCCTTGTCGGCGAGCGGGGTGTCGGTGAGCGAGGTGCCGGGCACTGGGGCCGGGAGATCCGCACGAGGGTGCTTGTCGCCGGGGCGACGGGCGACGCCGACCGCTCGTTCCCCTGGGCGTCGGTGACCAAGCTGTGCACTGCGCTCGCCGTGCTCGTCGCCGTGGAGGAAGGGACCATCGCGTTGTCGGACCCGGCGGGAGCTCCGGGTGCGACGGTCGCTCACCTGCTTGCGCACGCGTCGGGCCTCGCGCCTGATCGCCGGGAGGCGATCGCGCCGCCGGCGACGAGGAGGATTTACTCGAACGCCGGATACGAGGTCCTCGGCGACCTGCTCGCAGATCGTGCGGGGATGCCCGTGTGGCAGTACGTCACCGAGGCGGTCTTCGTCCCTCTTGGGATGGCTGGCGCTCGGCTGGCGCCCGGGGCATCGCCCGCCCACGGCGTGGAGGGCACGCTTTCCGACCTCCTCGCGCTCGGCGCCGAGCTTCTCTCGCCGACGCTCGTGGCCCCCGAGACCCTCGTCGCCGCGACCCGGGTGGCGTTCCCGCAGCTTTCAGGCGTCCTCCCCGGCTTCGGCCGCCAGGACCCCAACGACTGGGGGCTCGGCTTCGAGATCCGGGACCGCAAGCATCCCCACTGGACGGGGTCGTGCAACAGCCCCGCGACCTTCGGGCACTTCGGGCGCTCGGGGTCGTTCCTGTGGATCGACCCCGATGCGCAGGTCGCGTGCGGCGCGCTCTGCGGCCTCGACTTCGGGCCGTGGGCTGCGGACGCATGGCCCGTGCTCTCCGACGCAGTCCTGCGCACACTCGGCGCGTGCGCGGGAGGGCCGCAAGGTGGATGAGGCGCTGCGCGTCGCGCTCGACGCCACGCCGCTCCTCGGCAGGCCGACGGGTGTGGGCGCCTTCTGCGCGGGCGTGCTCGAGGGGTTGTCGCGCCGCCAGGACGTCGCCGCCAGTGCGTTCGCGGTGAGCTGGCGGCGGAGGCACGCGATCGACGGGCGGCTCCCCCCTGGCATCGCGCGCTGCACGCGAGCGATGCCGGCGCGTCCGCTCCACGCGGCGTGGAGGATGGTGGAAGCGCCTCCGCTCGAATGGTTCGTAGGTGCGACCGACGTGGTCCACGGCACGAACTACGTCGTGCCGCCGACCCGCAGGGCCGCACGCGTCGTCACCGTCCACGACCTCACGACGGTGCGCTACCCCGAGCTGTGCGATCGCTCGACGCTCGCCTTCCCGGCGCTCGTCCGCCGCGCGCTGGCGCGCGGTGCGTGGGTGCACACCCACTCGGAGTCGGTGGCCGACGAGGTGGTCGAGACGTTCGGGGCCGACCCCGAGCGTGTGCGGGCCGTCGCGTCGGGCGTCCCGCGGCTCGACGACCCCGACGAGAGCGCACCGCTGCGGTACCTTCCCACGGGGGTCACGCGCTACGTGCTGGCCGTCGGGACCGCCGAGCCCCGTAAGGACCTGCCTGGGCTGGTCGCCGCCTTCGATCTTCTCGCAGGGAATCGTGGTGACCTCGGCCTCGTGCTCGCGGGGCCGGAGGGATGGGGGAGCGCGGACCTCCATCGCGCGATCGACGCCGCACGGGCGAGGGCGAGGGTCGTGATCACCGGATGGGTCGACGGCGCGACGCTCGCGGGCCTGCTGCGTGCTGCGAGCGTGCTCGCGTACCCGTCGCTCTACGAGGGGTTCGGCTACCCCCCGCTGCAGGCCATGACGCTGGGCACGCCGGTGGTGGCCACCCGCGCGGGCGCGGTCGAAGAGGTCGTCGATGACGCAGCGTTGCTCGTCGCTCCTCGCGATCCAGAGGCGCTGGCGCAGGCCATCTCGTCGGTCCTCGACTCCGAAGACACCGCTGCCGCGCTCCGTGCCCGAGGACTCGTGCGGGCAGCGGCGTTCGACTGGGACACGTGCGCCGCCGGCTTGATGGCCCTCTACCGGGACGCCGCGGGCAGATGAGCGACCGAGTGGTCGTCGCAGCTGAGCAGCTCCGTCGCCGGATCCCCGGCGGCATCGGGCGCTACGCCCAGGGCCTTCTCCGAGGGCTCCGTGAGCTCGGAGGACAGCAGATCGAGCTGGTCGCGAGCCGCCACCTTGGTGCGGGACCCGATCCGCTGGCTGCGTGGGGCTTCCCCGTGCGCGCCTGCGCGCTCCCGGCGCCGCTCCTCACGGCGGCCTGGGATCGAGGGCTCGCGCCGGTGCGACGAGCGGGCCTTGTCCACTCGGTCTCCCTGGCTGCGCCGCCCGTGCGGCCGGCGCACCCGCGAGGGGGTGCGGCGCTGGTCGTCACGGTCCACGACCTCGCCTGGCGCATGCACCCCGAGGCGACCACTGCCCGCGGCCGGCGCTGGCACGAGGCGGCGCTGCGTAGGGCGCTCGAGAAGGCGGACGCGTTCGTCGTCCCTTCCGCTGCGGTCGCCGACGCGCTCGTGGCCGCCGGCGCGGACCGTGCACGTGTGCGGGCGATCGCACACGGGGCGGACCACCTGCCTGCCGCCGACACCCAGGGCGCCCAGGCGCTCCTGCGGCACCTCGGAGTGGCCGAGGGGTACCTGCTCACGGTCGCGACCCTCGAGCCGAGGAAGAACCTGCGCCGCCTCGTGGCGGCATTCCAGCTCGCCCGCCCCTCGTTCCCCGAAGCCTGGCCGCTCGTGGTCGTCGGCCCGAGAGGCTGGGGAGACTCAGGGCTCGAGCACGTGGAGCGGGAGGGGGTGGTGGCGGCCGGCTCGGTCGACGACGCGGTCCTCGCCGCGCTCTACGCCAGGGCCCGCGCGTTTGCCTACGTCGCGCTCGAGGAAGGCTTCGGGCTTCCCCCGCTCGAGGCGATGGCGTGCGGCGTCCCGGTGGTGGCGAGCAGGACGGTCCCGGTGGCGACGGCACCCCCGGGCACGACGCCGGCATCCCCGGGCACGACGCCGGCACCCCCGGGCACGACGCCGGCATCCCCGGGCACGACGCCGGCATCCCCGGGCACGACGCCGAGCGCCAGCGTCGGCATCCCCGAGGCGGCGCTCCGGGTCGACCCCGCCACAGTCGAGGGCATCGCCGACGCGCTGGTGCGCGTGGCGAGCGACGAAGCGCTGCGAGCCTCGCTCGTGGCGAACGGGCTGGCGCTCGCCGCGTCGTTGACGTGGAAGGCGTCGGCCAAGGCTCACGTCGAGTGGTGGGAGCGCATCCGGTGAGGGTCACGCTCGACGTGACGGCCGTCCCGCCGTCCCCGGCGGGCGCGGGCCGCTACACCTTGGAGCTCGCCGCCGCGCTCGCCGCCGGGGACGATCCGAGGCTCGTCGCCGTCGCGCGGCGCGCAGACACGGAGCGGTGGCGGCGCCTGGCCGGGGGGCGCCTGGACGTGCTGGCCTCGTCGCCCTCGTCTCGGCCGCTTCGACTTGCGTGGGAGCAGCTCGCACTGCCGGCGCTGCTGCGTCGCGCGCGCCCCGACGTGCACCACGGGCCGCACTACACGATGCCCGAGCGCAGTCCTGTTCCGGTCGTCGTGACCATCCACGACTGCACCTTCTTCGACCATCCCGAGTGGCACGAGCCGCTGAAGGCCCGGTTCTTCCGCAGGGCGATCCGTGTGGCCGCGCGGCGGGCGGGCGCGCTCGTCTGCGTGAGCGAGACGACGGCCCGTGAGCTGGAAGCGGCGTGCTCGGTGACCGTGCCCGTGGTCGTCGCGCCCCACGGCGTCGACCACCTGCGCTTCTCGCCGGACCCCGGGACAGCGGGGTCGGACGACGACTCGTTGCGCCGGCTCGGGATCGACCCAGGGCAGCGTTTCATCCTTTTCCTCGGGACGGTGGAGCCGAGGAAGGACGTGCCGACCCTCGTCCGCGCGTTCTCGGTGCTCGCAGACGAGGAGCACGAGGTGGCGCTGGTCGTCGCGGGACGGCGCGGGTGGAGGGCTGGTCCGGTCGACGACGCGCTCGTCGCGTCACGGCACCGGGACCGGATCAGGTGGACCGGGTACGTCCCCGACGACGCCGTCCCTGCGCTTCTGCGCAAGGCAGCGGTCGTGGCGTACCCGTCGCTCGCCGAAGGGTACGGCATGCCTGCGCTCGAGGCGCTTGCGTGCGGCGCGCCGCTCGTGACCACCAGGGGAACGGCGATGGCAGAGCTCGCCGGGGACGCGGCGACGCTCGTGGTGCCCGGCGACTTCGAGAGCCTCGCGGACGCGCTCGCCAAGGTGCTCTCGGACCGGGACGGCCCGGCAGCCGCCCGTCGCCGCGAGGCCGGGTTCGCCCGAGCGGCGGCCTGCACCTGGGAGGCGAGCGCCGCCCGCCACGTCGAGGCCTACCGGATCGCAGCGGGCGCGTAGGGTCGTCTTCGGTGCGCGCGCTCGTCACGGGGGGCCGGGGGTTCGTCGGCCGCTGGCTGTACGAGTACCTCGTCGGCGAGGGTGACGAGGTCATGGTCGTCGACACCGAGACGGACGTCACCGACGAGCAGGTCGTCGAGCACGCGATCGGAGCGTTGCGTCCCGATGCGGTGTACCACCTCGCCGCGCGTACCCACGTCGGGGAATCGTGGCGCGAGCCCCTCGAAGTCCTGCGCGTCAACGTGCTCGGCACCGCGGCGGTCCTCGCTGCAGCTCGGCGCGCTGCGGCGGAGGCGACGGTGCTCGTGGTGAGCTCCTCGGAGGTCTACGGCTCGCTCCTGCCCGACGAGCTGCCGGTCGCCGAGGACGCCGCGCTGCGCCCTGCGACCCCGTACGCGGCGTCGAAGGCGGCGGCGGAGCAGGTCGCGCTCCAAGCGTGGCGAGGCTACGAGCAGCGCGTCGTCGTCGTGCGGCCGTTCAACCACGTGGGACCGGGCCAGTCGACGAGCTTCGCCGTCCCGGCGCTCGCGCGTCGCGTGCTCGACGCGCGCCGGGACGGGCGCCGGGAGCTCGTGGTGGGTACGGTCACGTCCCGACGGGACTTCACCGACGTCCGCGACGTCGTGCGGGCCTACCGCCTGCTCGTCGAGCACGCGTCGCCCGGCGGGGTCTACAACGTCTGCTCGGGACGCGACGTCTCGATCGCCGACGTCGCGCAGCTGCTGATGGAGCTGGCCGGCGTCGAGCTCCGTCTGGTCACCGACCCCGAGCTCGTGAGGCCGGTCGACAGCCCCGTGGTGCGAGGTGACCCGTCACTGCTCGTCGAGACGACCGGCTGGGCTCCGCGCATCTCGCTCGACTCGACGCTGCGGGACGTGCTCCGGCACCTCGAAGAGGAGGGCGGTCACGCTCCGCGTGTGACGAGCTGACGCAGCTGCTCGCCGAGCGCCTCGAGACCGGCGCACGCCTTGGAGGCGATCCCCCGAGCGGGCTCGGGCAGCTGGGCACCAAGCGGCTCGAGCTGTGAGGAGACGAGAGCCAGCGTGCTGTCCAGCAGTTCGCCGACGCGCTGGGCACCAGTGGCGATCCCCCGACTCGCCCGCGCTACGCCTTCGTCGACGTGGTCCTCTTGGAGGAGCTCGCGCCTGGCGACCTGCGCGCGCTGGAGCCCTAGGACCCCGAGGCCGACTGCGACGTAGGCCGCGTCGCGCGCCCGGCGCGCCACCTCGGCGACGATGTCGGCGATGTCGTTGGTCTCAGGCATGGCGGACTCCTTCCCTCGAACCTTCTCGATCCGTGCAGACCGCGAACCAATCCAAATGTATACCCAATGGTAAACAGTTGCAAGCACTCGATCCCCGGCTTGCAGGGCTCCGACGGCGGAGCGGACGCACGCGGACTAGCCTGCCTCTCCTGATGAAGGAGGGGTCGGCGATCGCGGCGCGCGCCCCGTCGGTCGTGGCGGTCGTCGTCACGACGGACCCCGGCCCCTGGTTCGACGACGTCCTCCAGGCTCTGGCCGCGCAGGACTACGACAACCTCTCGGTCCTCGTGCTCGTCTCTGGCGGCACCGTCGACCCGACCGAAACGGTGGCGCGCTACCTGCCCGAGGCGTTCGTGCGGCGGCTGCCCGACACCGGCGGCTTCGCCGCTGCGGTCGACGAGGCGCTCACGATGGTGGACGGCGCGTCCTTCTTCCTCCTCTGCCACGACGACTGCGCGCCGGCTCCGGACGCCACGCACCTCATGGTCGAAGAGTCGTTCCGCTCGAATGCCGCGGTCGTCTGCCCGAAGATGCTCCACTGGGACGACCCGAGGGCCCTGCTCCACGTCGGCCAGAGCGCGGACAAGACCGGTGCGGTCGTCGAGAGGGTGCAGGACGGCGAGATCGACGTCGGCCAGCACGACGCCGTGCGGGACGTCTTCGTGGCGCCGGGGGGCTGCACCCTCGTTCGCGGCGACCTGTTCCGGGCGCTCGGCGGTTACGACCCTCGGATCGTGGCCATGGGAGAGGACCTCGACCTGTCCTGGCGCGCCCATGTCGCGGGCGCTCGCGTCGTGGTGGCACCTGCCGCGACGGTGCGCCACCTCGAGTTGCTCGCGTCCGGTCGACGGCCTCCTCCGCCGTCCGACGCGCCGTCGTTGCAGGCACTCCAAAGGCGCCACGAGCTCGCGGCCGTGCTCACCTGCTACTCATGGCCCCATTTGCTGCGGGTCGTGCCGCAAGCCCTCGCCCTTGCGCTGGGCGAGGTCGTGGTCGCGACCCTCGCCGGGGACCGGCGCAGGACGCGCGCGGTGCTGCATGCCTGGCGTTGGAATTTCGCGCGGCGGAGGGATCTGCGGCGTCGGCGCGCGGCGGTCGCAGCGGTGCGCGTGCTCGGCGATGCCGAGGTCAGGGGCCTCCAGGCGCGGGGGAGCGCTCGCCTCGCGACGTACCTTTCGCGGCTCACTCACCAAGGCGTCGACGTCGCGCACGGCTTCCACGTCGCTCCGGGCGGCGTGCGGGAGGCCGGAGGCTCGGTGGAGCACGGTTTCGCCGACGACGCCGAGGTCGACGGCCTGGGCGGCCTCGACGGCCTGGGCGGCCTCGGCGGTCGAGCCACGCGGGCAGGAGGTCTGGCAGGGGACGGCCTCCTCACCTCGCGCCGCTCGCGGCTCGTAGTCGGCGTCGTCGCTACCGCCGTGCTCGTCGTGGGCTCGCGCGGCCTGCTCGGGGCGAAGATGCCCCTCGTCGGGCAGTTCGCGCCGTTCCCCAGCTGGACGGCGCTCTGGCACCAGTTCATGTCGTCGTGGCAGCCGGCGGGCACCGGTTCCCATGCGCCGTCGAGCCCTGCCTTCGGCTTCCTCGCCATCGCGGGCACGCTGCTCTTCGGGCGCAGCGGTTTCCTCCAGGAGGTCGTGGTGCTCGGGTGCTTCCCGGCCGGCGCGTGGGGGATGTCTCGCCTCGTGCGCCCCTTCGGCTCCGCTCGCACCCGACTTGCCGCGACGATCGGGTACCTTGGGCTCCCTCTCGCCTTCGACGCGCTCGCACGCGGCCGGTGGGACGGACTCGTGGCGTACGCAGCGACGCCGTGGGTCGTGCTGCAGCTGGCGAAGATCTCGGAGCTCGAGCCGTTCACCGGGTCGACCGTCCGCTCTGCCGCGTTCAGGGACAGCGCGTCGACCGGGAGCGCCCCGGCCTCTTCCTGGACGCGGCGACGGTCCCTCGCCCGCCGGGTGCTCGCCCTCGGCATGCTCGAGGCGGTCGCGATGTCGTTCGCGCCGGCGATGGTCGTCGTCGTGCTCCTCGTGGGCCTCGGGATCGCCGGGGGGTCGCTCGTCACCGGAGGCGTCCGCCGGAGCACGCGGGCGCTCGCCGCTTGCGGAGGAGCAACGCTGGTCGCCGCCGTCCTGTGCGCGCCGTGGGTGGCCTCGACCGTGATGGCGGGATCTGCAGCCTTCGGCACGCTCGGCCTTGCGAGCGCGGGCGCGTCGTCGCCGGGCTGGGGAGGGCTGCTACGGATGGCCGTCGGCCCCGTGGGCAAATCCCCGCTCGGATGGCTCCTCGTTTCGGCGGCGCTCCCCGCGCTGCTGTTCGCGCGCGGCCCTCGCCTCGCGTGGGCCGTCCGCCTGTGGACGATCGCGCTGCCTGCGTGGTTCCTCGCGCTCGTCGCCGAGAAAGGATGGGCGGTGCCGTTCGCCCCGTCCGTAGACGTGCTCCTCGCGCCGGCCGCGGTCGCGGTGGCAGCTGGCATCGGCCTCAGCGTCGCTTCCTTCGAGAACGACCTCGCCGGGTACGGGTTCGGTTGGCGCCAGGGGGTGGCCGCGCTCTCGATCGGCGCGATCGCCCTGGGCGTGCTCCCGGTGGTCGCCGAGTCGGCCGACGGCAGGTGGGGGCTCCCTTCGTCGGGCTACGAGGCCGCTGCCGCGCTGCCGGCAGCGTCTACGACGTCTTCGGGCTACCGGGTGTTGTGGCTGGGCGACCCTCGCGTGCTGCCTTCTGGGGGATGGTCGATCGGTCCCGGCCTGGCCTATGCGACGTCGAGTGACGGCCCTCCGACCCTTCTCGACGTCTGGCCGCCTGCGTCGCCAGGGCCTGCAGGGCGATTGGCCGAGGCGCTGCGGGTGGTGATGCGCGGCGAGACGGTCCGCTTCGGTCGGGTGCTCGCAACCGCACGCGTCCGCTTCGTGGTGGTGCTGACCGCGCTCACGCCTCGCTCTCCGGGAGCGGCGGCGCCCACATCCACTGTGCCGACCGGCCTGGTCGCCGCGCTCGCACGCCAGGAGGATCTTCGGACAGTCCCAGTCAGCGCTGGGGGGGTCAGGGTCTTCGAGAACACGGCGTTCGCGTCCGCGGCTTCGCGCACGCCGCCGATCGCGGCGGGAGGCGCCGCGGGTCCTGCCGGGGTCCTCGACCCGCTCGGGGCCGCCGCAGAGCTCTGCGCATGGTTGGTCGTGGCCGCCGCGCTTCTCGGCCGGCGTCGGTGGCTCGACTGGTGGTGGCAACCTCTCGTGCGCGCCCGGAGGGGTCGGCGCGCGCGACGCCGGGGAGGCGACGAGGCGGCGGTGCACGGAGCCGCCGGCGCGGACCTGGTGGTCGAAGTGCCCTCGACCGTCGAGGCCGACGTGCCCGAGCTCGTCGGCGTCCCGGCGGACGGCGACGAGGCAGTCGCCTCCGGACGAGACGGACCAGGACCACGGAGCGAGCCGTGACGCTCGCTGGCGCGGGCGATGGCGGCCGCGGGCGGCTGGTCGCTGTCGCGCTCCTGGCTGGCGCGGTCGCCGGCGGTGCCGCCCTCGGTGCTGTCGCGGCTCGGGGCGTTCCGACGACTTCGCTGCAGCCGGCGGAGCTCGCGGCCGAAGCTGCACCGGTCGCGTCGACGTCCTCGAGCTGGTACTGCCCCGGGGGACCCGAGCACGGAGGTGCGACGACGCAGCTGCTCCTTGCGAACGCGGGGGGCAGAGCGGTCCATGTCGGTGTGGCGGTCGTGGACGAAGGCGGGACGCGCGGTCGGGGAAGCTTTCGGCTCGGGCCGCATTCGGAGATCGAGGTGGCGCCAGCGCACCTGGTCCGCGGCGCATGGCTTGCGAGCCGTGTGGAGGTGGCGGGCGGGGCGGTCAGCGCGACGGAGCTGGTGGACGGGCGCACCGGGCGTGCCGTCGCACAGTGCGCGTCGGGCGTCTCGACGCGCTGGTACTTCGCATCGGGCTCGACTCGGGGGGGGAGCACGCTCGACGTCGCCGTGTCGAACCCCACGCACGACCTCGCCGTCGTCGACCTCTCGTTCGTGACCGCGTCGGGCTTCATGGCGCCTGCGCCGTTCCAGGGCCTCGTCATCGAGCCGGGGGCGCTCCGTGTGCTGACAGTCGGTGCCTACGTCCAGAACAAGGGCTTGGTCGCGAGCGTGGTCGCGGCGCGCTCTGGCTCGGTCGTCGCAGGTGAGCTCCAGAGCTACGGACCGGGTGGAGGCGGAGGCGTTGCGCTCACGCTCGGTGTCCCTGCGACCTCGCCACGCTGGGTCCTGCCGAGCGTGGAGGACGCGTCGGGAGGCGCGTCGGCTCTGACGGTGCTCAACCCGACGGCGCGGCGCGAGCGCGTGGTCGCCGAGGTGCGGCTTCCCTCCGGTCCGGTCGGGCCGTTCACCCAGGAGCTCGGGCCCAAGAGCGTGTGGACACTGGCGACGAGCGAGGAGCTGAGGATCGCCACCCAGGAGCCCTACGCCGTCGAGGTCCTGGCGACGGGGCGTGGCGTGGTGGTCGCTCGGACGGGGAGCGGCGCTCCCCTCGGCCCCGCTCCATGGTGGGCGAACGACGTGGCCGTGAGCTGGCCGGAGACGAGCGCAGCGCACCAGTGGATGCTCGCAGGCGTCCCTGCTCCTGCACCCGCGCCGGCACCCCCGCCGGCGCTGGCTTCACAGGTAGGTGCGCCGGCTCCTTCGACACGGTCGAGGCTCGTGGTGGAGAACCCGTCCCGGCGCGCGGTACGCGTCGAGGTGACCTGGTGGTCGGCGTCGGGCAGCTCAGCGTCCAGCTCCTCGGGCAGCCGGCACGTGCGGCAGCTCCGGTTGCCGGCCATGACCCGCGCGACACTTGCCGTACCGGCCGCGCTTGCCCTCGTACGCGCTCACGGACCTGTCGCGGTCATGGGCGATGCGTCGCCGGCCGGCACGGTAGGGGTGGTCGCAATCCCTGCAGTGCCGCTGCGCTGACGGGGCTCGACGGCCGACCCGCCTGGGCGAGCTTTACGAGGGCGGCCCGCCCGGCCTGCCCGGCTCCTCGGGTGCCTCCGCCTGTGTGCCGTGCGGCCGCGAGGACTGCGACGGGTACGCAGGAGGTGCCGGGTACGCAGGAGGTGCCGGGTACGCAGGAGGTGCCGGGTACCCAGGAGGTGCCGGGTACCCAGGAGGTGCCGGGTACCCAGGAGATGCCGGCATCGGCCCTCCACCAGGAGCCTGCTGCGGCCAGGGCGGCGGCCACCCGCCAGCGGGGGGCCGCGGGTCGACTGGAGGCGCCGATGCCGGCGAGCGGTCCCGCGTGGGCACGGTCTCGATCTCGGGCCCCCCGGTCGGCAGCGCGGCAGGCTGGTGGCCATTCGAGCCGTTGGCGCCGTTCGACCTTGCGCCGTCCACGTCGAACTTGATCGTGGCCGCCTTCGCGCCCGCGGCGTGGACGGGTCGGCCGTACGCCGCGTCGACGAGGCGGGCTACCTCGGCACCGTCGATGCTCTCCTGCTCGAGCAGCGCATGGGCGACGTTGTCGAGCCCGCCGCGGTGGCGGGTGAGGAGCTCCATCGCGCGCTCCTCCTGGGTGCGCAGGATCCGCTCGACCTCGTCGTCGATGACCCGGCTCGTGTCCTCCGAGTAGTCGCGGGTGTGCATCAGGTCCTCGCCGAGGAAGACCTGGCCCTGGGACCCCCATGCCATGGGGCCGATCTCCTCGCTCATGCCCCATTCCCGCACCATCTTGCGGGCGAGCTCCGTGTTGCCGACGAGGTCGTTCGCTGCACCGGTCGACAGGTCGCCGTAGACGAGCAGCTCGGCGACGCGGCCGCCCATGCGAACGCAGAGGGAGTCCTCGATGTCGGCGCGTGGATGGATGTGTCGCTCCTCCACCGGGAGCTGCATCGTCACACCGAGCGCCATGCCGGTCGGCAGGATGGTCACCTTGTGCACGGGGTCGGCGTGCTCGAGGACGTACGCAAGCACCGCGTGGCCACCCTCGTGGTACGCGACGCGCTCCTTCTCCTCGTCGGAGAGGACCAGGCTTTCGCGGCGCTGCCCCATGAGCACGCGGTCGCGCGAGGACTCGAAATCGACCATCTCGATCGTCGGGCTTCCGCGCCGCACTGCGTGCAGAGCGGCCTCGTTGACGAGGTTGGCGAGGTCGGCGCCGCTCATGCCCGGGGTGCCTCGGGCGACCAGGTCGAGGTCGACGTCCGGTCCGATCCGCTTCCCGCGGCAGTGGACCTGCAGGATGGGGAGGCGCTCGTCGAGATCGGGCAAAGGCACCACGATCTGGCGGTCGAAGCGCCCGGGCCGCAGCAACGCGGGGTCGAGGATGTCGGGGCGGTTCGTCGCTGCGATGATGACCACGCCCTCGGCGGGGTCGAAGCCGTCCATCTCGCTCAGCATCTGGTTGAGCGTCTGCTCCCGCTCGTCGTGCCCGCCGCCGAGGCCGGCCCCGCGCTTGCGGCCGATCGAGTCGATCTCGTCGACGAAGATGATGGCCGGCGCCTGCTTTCGGGCCGTCTGGAACAGATCGCGCACTCGGCTCGCGCCGACGCCGACGAACATCTCCATGAAGTCCGAGCCGCTGACCGAGAGGAACGGTACGCCGGCCTCGCCTGCGACCGCCCGGGCGAGGAGCGTCTTTCCGGTTCCTGGAGGTCCGACCAGCAACACGCCCTTGGGGATCTTGGCCCCGATGTCGCGAAAGCGCGCCGGAGTACGAAGGAAGTCGACGACTTCGCTGATCTCCTGTTTGACGCCGTTGTAGCCCGCGACGTCCTGGAACGTCGTGGTCGGGCGGTCGCTGCTGAACAGCCGCGCCTTTGACCGGCCGATCGACATGATCCCTGACATCTGCCCCCGCGCCTGCCGGCTGATGAAGACCATCAGCACGACGGCGATGCCGATGAAGAGGATGTACGGGAGCAGGCTGCCCCAGATGTTCGAGGGCGGGTTCGAGTAATTGACGGACACGCCGTCCCTGCGCATGAGTGAGACTGTCTGCTGGCTCGCCGGGTGCGGCCCGGTGACCGAGTAGCTCTGCCCGTTGCTGAGCTTGCCGGTGATGACGCCCGATGTGTTGTCGATTGTGGCGGTCTTGACGACCCTGGCCTTCACGTCGCCCAAGTACTGCGAGTAGGTCATCGACTTCGCCGAGCTGTGCGGCAGCAGCGACGGGACCACGAGGACCGCGAGGACCGCGAGAATGAGGATGCCCCAGATCCAACGCCAGCTCTGCTCTGGCCCTTGGCCGGAGGGACGCTGCGGCATGTTGTCGGGCCGTTGGCTCACCGGACCATGCTATTCGGCGTCTGCTCCCGACGGTGACCGGGGGGCCGGGTCGCCGTTCCGAGCGAGAGGGACGGCAGGTGCAGAAGGGCGACTTGGCGCGCGAGGCCGCTCGCCGATGATCGGGGGATAACGTAGCTCGATGGCCCGCTCCGGCGAGACCGAGCACGGCTCGGCTGAGCCGAGAGGCATGCTTCCCTCTGCCAGCGAGGGGCCGGGCGCGCTCGGATCACTCTCGCCGCGCCCGCTGGCAGCCGGACACACCGCTGCCGGCTCCGCAGGCTCCGACCGCCCCCCGCCGCAGTACCCCCCGCCGCAGTACCCGCCGCCGCAGTACCCGCCGCCGGCATACCCGGGCGGAGCTGACCGGGGCTGGCCCCCTCCGCAGTACCCGCCGCCGGCATACCCGGGCGGAGCTGACCGGGGCTGGCCCCCTCCGCAGTACCTTCCCCCGCAGTACCCTCCGCCCGAGCCCGGGTCTCCTGTCCCGCCCGCCGAGGACGGGGGCCGCTTCTTCGACCGGCCCGGGACGCCGCCCGCGACCAGGGGTGCCGCCGGCTTCTGGCTCGTCATGGGGCTGGTCGGCTTCGCGATCGGCCAGGTGGTCGGGGCCGTCTTCGTCGCGATCGCCGCAGCGGTCGCCGGGGAGAGCGGTCAACTGTCGAAGTTCGCCACGATGGCTGCCCCGCCCGAATGGTACGTCGGCACCTCGCTGGTCGGCCTGTGGGTGGGGTTCTTCCTTGGCCCGGTCGTGGCGAGCAAAGTGCGCGGGACGGGCCGGTTCCTTCGTGATCTCGGCGTCCGGTTCCGCCTCGTCGACCTCGCAGGTATCCCGATCGGGCTCGGCGCGCAAGTGCTGCTCGACGCCCTCTACGCGCCGTTCCTCCCGCACCTGAAGCACTTCACAGCGCCGACCCAGAAGCTCGTGGGCGGGTCGCACGGGTGGGGCTTCCTCGTGATCGCCGTCCTCACGGTCTGCGGCGCCCCGTTCTTCGAGGAGATCCTCTTCCGCGGGCTCGCGTTCAGGGCGCTCGCACGGTTCTTCGCCCCCTCGGAGCCCGGGCCGACGATCCGGCGCGCCCTGGCGATCGCCGCCGCGGTGGTGGTCGACGGCGTCCTCTTCGGGCTCGCGCACTGGGAGCTGTACCAGTTCGCCGGCCTCGCCGCCTTCGGGATGCTGCTCGCGATCATCAGCTACAAGACCGGCCGGCTCGGGATGAACATGGTCACGCACGCGTCGTTCAACCTCTTGGCGGTGCTCGTCGTCTTCGCCACGTCGGGCGGTGTCCTTCACTGATCCCGTCGATCCGCGACGCCCGGCGACGGGGATGAGCGTCCCCGTAGGAGGTTCCCAGGGCGCTCGGACGGACGTCGGCGAGCCGATCGGTCGAGGCGAGGCGAACGGCCCAGGCGAGCCGAACGGTCCAGCACCAGGAGCGCCGTCGGAGAGCGACGCGGTGCTCGGGCGTGCGACAGGCGGCTGGATCGCACGAAGGATGCCCGGGTTGGCGACGGCCGTCGCCGTGCTCGGCGTGCTCGCCGTCGTGCTCTGGCAGCTCCACCTGCCGATGCTCTTCACGCAGACGACGACGACGGGGGGCGACACCGGCGCGCACTTCATGATGCCGTCGCTGTTCACCACGATCCTCTTCCCGCACCTCACCGGATGGGACCCGGGGTGGTACGACGGGTACCCCGCGTACACCTTCTACTTCGTCCTCCCCGACCTCCTCGTCGCGCTCGCGTCGCACGTCATCTCCTACGACGTCGCGTTCAAGCTGGGCACCGTCCTCGGCTCGGTCCTCATCCCGATCACCGCGTGGGCGCTCGGCCGGCTCTTCGGGCTGCGCGCGCCGATCCCCGCCGCCCTCGCCGCCGCGACGCTGCCCTTCCTCTTCGACTACACGTGGACGATCTACGGGGGGAACCTCTTCTCGACCCTCGCTGGCGAGTACTCCTACTCGCTCGCGGTCGCCGCGATGCTCCTCTTCCTCGGCCTCTTCGCTCGTGGGGTCCGCAACGGGCGGCACCGCCCCTGGGCGGCGGCGACGCTTGCCGTGTGCATGCTCGCCCACGTCGTACCCGGGGCGCTCGCGCTCGCGGGCGCGGCGGTGCTCACTGCCGTCGAGCTCCTCCCAGCTCGCCTGCGTCCGAGCGACGGCGCGATCGGCGACCCTCGGCGCCCGCCTCGCACGACGCTGTGGTGGGCGACGTCCACGGTGGCGATCGGGCTCCTCCTCACGGCGTGGTGGATCGTCCCCTTCGGCCTGCGCCTCCCGTTCTCGACGTCGATGAACTACACGAAGGTGACCACCTACGTGTCGATCTTCTTCCCGCGCGCGGACCTGTGGGCCCTCGCGCTCGCCGGCGTCGCGTTGGTCGTGGCCGTGGCGACGCGGAGCCGCTTCGGCCTCGTCGTGTCGGTGCTCGGTGGGGTGTCGGCGCTCGTCGTGGTGGCCGATCCGCTGCGGAGCCTGTACAACGTCCGGTTCCTGCCGCTGTGGTTCCTCTGCGTGTACCTCATGGCTGGCTGGGTGACGGGGACGGGGATCGCCGCCGGCGCGCGGGCGCTGCGCCGTGCGCGCATCAGGCGATCCCTCGCGCGCCAGGAGGCGGCGACAGGCCGGGTGCCGCCGCGCCTCGCGCCGTGGCCGCCAGGCGCGGTCTACGGACCGCTGCTCGCGATCCTCGCCGCGTGGGCCGTCGTCGTGCCGCCGTTCGTCCCTGCCCTCAGCTCCGCGCTGCCCGGGATCGGCATCCAGCCGGGTCCGAACCAGGTGAGCGCGTGGTCCGCCTGGAACTACTCGGGGTACGAGGGGAAGCCCGCCTACCCCGAGTACCGCGCGCTGATGCGGCTGATGAGCAGGATCGGGCGCACCCACGGGTGCGGCCGTGCGATGTGGGAGTACAACGCCAACGAGAACCGGTTCGGGACGCCTGAAGCCCTCATGCTCCTGCCGTACTGGACCCACGGGTGCGTCGACTCGATGGAGGGGCTGCTCTTCGAGTCCTCCGCCACGACCCCGTACCACTTCTTGAACCAGGCGGAGCTCTCGGCGACACCATCCGAGGCGATGGTCGGCCTGCCGTACGGGCCGGTCACAGTGCCGCTCGGGGTCCGCCATCTCCAGCTGCTCGGCGTGCGCTACTTCATGGCGTTCAGCACAGTGGTGGTCCACGAGGCGTCGGCCGACCCGACACTCCGTCTCCTCGCGACGTCCGGTCCCTGGCGCTCGACATACGAAGGCGAGCGGCTCTCGGTGACCTGGCGCATCTACCAGGTGGCGGGCTCTGCGGTCGTGACGCCGCTCTCCGAGGAGCCCGCGGTGCTCGACGGCGTCGGCCCGACACAGACATCCTGGTTGGGGAGGATCGGCCCAGGGGACAAGATGACGGAGGGTCCGTCGCTCCGCTGGTACCTCGACCCCGCGGCGTGGGCGACCGAGCTGGTGGAAGCAGGGCCGCGTCGCTGGCCGCACATCGGCGCGGCGCGGGCCGGCTACCCGCCGTCCGTCCCCGTTCGCCCGACGCGTGTCGAACGGATCCGGGTCGAGCCCGAGTCGATCAGCTTCGACGTGACGTCGTTGGGCAGGCCCGTGCTCGTGAAGGTCTCCTACTTTCCGAACTGGCACGTGCAGGGTGCTCGTGGCCCGTGGCGGGCCACCCCGAACCTCATGGTGGTCCTTCCCACGCGCCACCACGTGGTGCTCACCTACGGCACCACGCCCGTCACAGAGGCGGGCGACGCGGCGAGCCTGGCCGGGGTGGCCGCACTCCTCGTGCTGCTCGTCGGGTGGGTCGCGCGGGTCGTGGGGCGCCGCAGGGGGGCAGGGGGCGGCGCCCTGCAGGGGCGCGGATAGGCTGACGCACCCATGGGCGCGACGTCCGAGGTGTTCAAGGCCTACGACATCCGCGGCACCGTTCCTGCCCAGATCGACGCCAGCATGTGCCGGGCGATCGGCGGAGCGATGGCCCGCTTCACCCGCGCTCCCCGCCTGCTCGTCGCGCGTGACATGCGCGAGTCGGGCGCCGCCTTGTCCGACGCCTTCGCCGAAGGCGCAAGAGCCGAGGGCGCCGCCGTGACCGATCTCGGGATGACGTCGACCGACTGCCTGTACTTCGCGTCAGGGAAGCTGGACGCGCCGGCCGCGATGTTCACCGCCTCGCACAACCCGGCGGCCTACAACGGCGTGAAGCTCTGCCTCGCCGGTGCGAGGCCCATCGGCCGCGACACGGGGCTCCGGGAGATCGAAGCCTTGACCAACGAGCTCCTGTCGGTGCCCGGCGCTCCTCGGGGCCCCATGGCGCCGATCGACCATCTCGACGTCCTGGCGGAGTTCGCCGAGCACGTCCGGTCGTTCGTGGACGTCGGGTCCCTGCGGCCGCTCCACGTGGTGGCCGACACCGCCAACGGGATGGGGGGGCTCGTGGTCCCCCGGGTCCTCGAGGGGCTTCCCTTCGAGCTCGACATCCTGTTCGGCGACCTCGACGGGACGTTCCCGAACCATCCGGCTGACCCGATCCAAGAAGAGAACCTGCGCGACCTGAAGGTTGCAGTGCTCGCGAAGGGCGCTGACGTCGGCCTGGCGTTCGACGGGGACGCGGACCGCTGCTTCCTCGTCGACGAGCGCGCCGAGCCGGTATCGGGCTCTCTCACCACCGCGCTCGTCGCGGTCTCCATGCTCGAGAAGCACCCCGGTGCGACGATCCTCTACAACTGCATCTCCTCACACGTCGTCCCCGAGGTCGTCGCCGAGCACGGCGGCACCGGCGTGCGGACGCGGGTGGGGCACTCGTTCATCAAGCAGGTGATGGCCGAGACCGGCGCCGTCTTCGGCGGCGAGCACTCTGGCCACTACTACTACCGCGACAACTACAACGCGGACTCCGGCATCATCACGGCTCTCCTCGTGCTCGAGCTCATGAGCAAGAGCGGCCGCCCCCTCTCCGAGCTGCTGCGGCCGTTCCGCCGCTACGCCGACTCGGGGGAGATCAACACCGAGGTGCCCGATCCCGCTGCCGCGGTCGAAGCGGTGGCTGCCGTCGAAGCGGCACGTGGCAGCGAGGTCGACCGGCTCGACGGCGTCACGGTCGACCGCGGGGACTGGTGGTACAACTTGCGGCCGTCCAACACGGAGCCGCTCTTGCGCTTGAACGTAGAGGCGCGCGACGAGCAATCGTGCGACCGGCACGTGCATGAGGTCCTCGAGCTCGTGCGCACCGTGACAGGGTGACGACGTTGGGAAAGGGAGGAGGGGGCAGGTGCCGCTGGACCAGCTGCTGATCGACGTCCTGGCGTGCCCGATCGACAAGGGTCCGCTCATGTGGTTCGAGGAGGAGCAGCTCCTCTACAACCCGCGGCTCAAGAAGGCCTACGAGGTGCGCGCCGACATTCCCATCCTCCTCGTCGACGAGGCGAGGGACGTCGGCGGCGCCGAGCACGACCGCCTCATGGCCAAGGCCGCGCGGGGCGGCGTCCCCGAGACGGGCTCGGCAGGTCGCCGACCACCCGCAGAGGCGGGTCGCTCCGAGCCAGAGGAGCCGCCCGGGCAGGCAGGAGGGGGACCGGGCTCGTGAGCGCTGCGGCGCCGCTGCCTCTCGACTCGCTCGGCATGTGGAGGGCTACTGCAGGGCTCCCCGAGCAGATCGACGAGGCGATCGATCGAGCCGCACAGGTCGATCTCGGGGACGTCGGTCGAAGGTCCTTCGATTCGATCGTGGTGTGCGGGATGGGGGGGAGCGGGATCGCCGGCGACGTCGCGGCCGCGCTCGCCTGGCCGCGTGCCCGTCTCCCCGTGCACGTGGTGAAGGGCTACGGGCTCCCA
Organism: Actinomycetes bacterium; assembly: GCA_021844425.1. Taxonomy (GTDB): domain Bacteria; phylum Actinomycetota; class Acidimicrobiia; order Acidimicrobiales; family RAAP-2; genus JAJYVT01. Next base: position 19,417 of record JAKBTL010000008.1, read on the forward strand.
CGCTACGCAGGGGAGTCCACCCTCGTCTTCGCGGTCTCGTGCTCGGGCGACACCGAGGAGACCCTCGCGGCGGCAGAGGACGCTCGTGCCCGGAACGCATCCGTCGTCGCGGTGTCGGGCAAAGGTGCGCTCGCAAGTCTCGCCGCCGACGCGGGGTGGCCGACCGTCGCCGTGCCGGATGGCTTCCCTCAGCCGCGCGCAGCGTTCGGCGCCCTCTCGGTCCCTCCGCTCGTCATCCTCGAGCGCCTCGGGCTGCTCGAGGGGATGGAGCGGTTGCTGCGCGACGCGGCCAGGACCTTGGCGGACAGCCGCGACGGGCTGGTGGGCTCCGGCAGCATTGCCCAGGACTTGGCGACGCGCATCGGCAGGACGATGCCGCTCGTGCACGGGACGCCTGGCCCGACCGGGGTCGCGGCATTGCGCTGGAAGACCCAGGTGAACGAGAACGCGAAGGCACCTGCCTTCTGCTCGCTCCAGCCGGAGCTGTGCCACAACGAGGTGGCGGGCTGGGGACAGCACGGCGATGTCACGCGCCAGACGCTGACCGCCGTCGTGCTGCGTTTCCGCGGGGAGCACCCGCGCGTGGCACGCCGAATCGAGCTCGCGGAGCAGCTCATGACAGAGGTCGTCGCGAACGTGCTCGACGTGCGCACGGACGCGGTCAGCGACGTCGCCGCGCTCTTCGACCTGTCGATGCTCGGAGACTTCGTGTCGCTCCACCTGGCCGCGGCCGAAGGCGTGGACCCGGGGCCGGTCCCCGTTCTCGGCGAGCTCAAGCGCCGTCTCGCTGAATGGGGAGGCTGACGGCGCGCGAGGGGCGCGTCGTCGCGTCCCTCGTAGAGAAGCAGCTCACGACCCCGCAGCACTATCCGCTCACCCTGCACGCGCTGGTGGCTGCGTGCAACCAGTCGACGAGCCGCGACCCGGTGACCGCCTACAGCGAGCAGGAGGTGCTCGACGCGGTGGAGTCGCTCAGGGCCGAGCGGATGGTCCGCGCCGTGCTGCCGTCGCACGGACGCTCGGTCGTCCGCTACCGGCACGTGCTCGACGAGTCGCTCGGTCTCGACGCAGCGCAGCTCGCCGTGCTCGCCGTCCTCGAGCTGCGCGGGTCCCAGACGGTCGCAGAGCTCCGGGTGCGCACGGAGCGGATGGCGGCGATCGACTCGGTCGACCACGAGCTGGACCTGCTTGCGTCGCGCGAGGAGCCTCTCGCCGCACGCGTCGCACGCCGGCCCGGCCAGAAGGAGGACCGATGGGCGTCGCTGCTCTCGGCGCCGCTCCCTGACGATGGGCAGGGCGAAGTCCCGGGTGCCCAGGAGCCGGCCACCGCAGCGTCGGGTCCACTCGCCGCAGCCTCGCTCGGGGAGGCTGGGGTCACGCGGACCGACGCGTTGCGCGCCGAGGTCGACGAGCTCCGAGGCGACATCGGAACCGTGCGCGCGGAGCTCGAGTCGTTGCGTGCCGGGCTCGAGGTGCTGCGAACGGGGCTGGACGATCTACGATCGAGCCTGGGCGGCTGACGGGGGCGCTCAGCCGAGGCGCTCAGCCGAGGCGCTCAGCCGAGGCGCTCGACGATCATCGCCATGCCTTGGCCCCCGCCGACGCACATCGTCTCGAGGCCGAGCGTCTTGTCCTGCGTCTCGAGGCCGTTGAGCAGCGTCGTCATGATCCGGGCCCCCGTCTGCCCGAAGGGGTGCCCGAGCGCGATCGCGCCTCCGTGGACGTTGAGCTTGTCCCACTCGATCCCGAGCTCCGCTGCGCAGGGGACGACCTGCGCGGCGAACGCCTCGTTGATCTCGAAGAGGTCGATGTCGTCGACCGTCATCCCCGCGCGCTGAAGCACCTTTCGCACTGCCTCGACCGGTCCGAGCCCCATGATCTCGGGGTTCAGCGCGGAGACGCTGCTTGCGACGATCCGTGCGAGGGGGGTCAAGCCGAGCGCTCTTGCTCGGGCGTCGCTCATGACCACCACAGCCGCCGCGCCGTCGTTGAGCGGGCAGGCGTTCCCCGCCGTCACGGTGCCTCCCTCCCGGAACACGGGCTTCAGCTGCGCGAGACCCTCCAAGGTGGTGTTCGGCCTCGGGCCGTCGTCCTTCGAGACCACGATGCCCTCAGGCGTCGTCACCGGGACGATCTCGCGCTCGAAGAAGCCGTTCTCGGCCGACGCGACGGCGCGCGTCTGGGACATGAGCGCGTACTCGTCCTGGACCTGCCGGCTCACCTTCATGTGCTCGGCGACGTTCTCCGCGGTCTGGCCCATCGCGATGTAGACGTCGTCGAGCCCGCCGTGCGGCTCCCACGGCTCGGTCACCCTCGGCGTCCGAGCGAGCGTGCGCTGCTCGGCCTCCGCGAACGCCTCGTTGTGCGGGCCCGAGTCGGCGTAGCCGTTCCCGTAACGGCTCACGGTCTCGACGCCTGCCGCGACGAAGACGTCGCCCTCACCGGCTCTGATCGCGTGCGCGGCCATGCGAATGGTCTGCAACGACGAGGAGCAGTACCGGTTCACGGTGACACCGGGCACGTCGTCGAGCCCTGCCATGACCGCGACGACACGGGCGATGTTGTACCCCGACTCTCCGGCGGGCTCTCCGCAGCCGACGAGCAGGTCTTCGATCGTGCGGGGCTCCACCTCCGGGACCTTGTCGAGGACCGCCTTCACGACGTGTGCCGTGAGATCGTCGGGCCTGCAGCTGGCGAGCGACCCCTTGTTGGCCCTTCCGATGGGCGTGCGGCCCGTGGCGACGATCACAGCTTCGGGCATTCGAGACCTCGTCTTTCTCCTCGGCTTCCTCGGTCGCGACCGTCGTTCGACTGCTTCGACCGTTCCGCCCGGCTGAATGGCGAGGTTACTCAGGACGCGCTCGGGCTCCCGCGATCGCAGGTGCGCGGCATGGCTCTGGTGCGCCTTCGGTACCCTTGGTCGGTGCCCTCTGCCACCGGCCGACGCGAGATCCCGGGCGCACCCGCTCGGGCGGACGAGGCGGGGAGCGCCGAGAGTGAAACGGCGATCGAGGCCCGCGACCTCGTGCGCCGATTCGGCACGATCGACGCCGTGCGAGGGGTCACCTTCGAGGTGGCGCAGGGCGAGACGTTCGGCTTCCTCGGGCCGAACGGGGCGGGCAAGTCCACCACGATCTCGATGCTCTGCACCCTGCTCACCCCGACCTCCGGCATCGCCCGGGTCGCCGGGTACGACGTGGTCGCCGACCGGGCCGAGGTGCGCAAGCGCATCGGCCTCGTGTTCCAGGACACCACCCTCGACGACTACCTCACCGCGCAGGAGAACCTGCGCTTCCACGCGGAGCTCTACGGCGTGCCGCGGAGCCAGACCGGACCGCGGATCGATGACGTGCTCGAGATGGTCGGGCTCGCCGATCGCCGCGGCAGCCTGGTGCGCACGTTCTCGGGCGGCATGAAGCGGCGTCTCGAGATCGCGCGGGGCCTGCTCCACTCGCCGCGTGTGCTTTTCCTCGACGAGCCGACCGTGGGTCTCGACCCGCAGACGAGGACCCACATCTGGGGCTACATCGGCGAGCTGCGCAAGCGCGAGGCGATCACCATCTTCCTCACCACGCACTACATGGACGAGGCCGAGCATTGTGACCGGATCGCCATCATGGATGGGGGCCAGATCGTCGTCGAGGACACGCCGGAGCAGCTCAAGGCCAGCGTCGGTCGTGACCGCGTGCAGATCTCGACGCCCGACGACGAGGCGGCCATCGCCGCGCTCCGTGAGCGCTTCGCTCTGGACGCCACGATGAGCGAGGGGATGGTGGCGTTCTACGTGGCCCATGGCGAGGTGTTCGTCCCGCGCCTCTTCGCCGAGCTGGGAGTGCCGATCAAGTCCGTGAGCATCGCCCGCCCCACCCTCGACGACGTCTTCATGAACTACACGGGCCGGACCATTCGCGACGCCGAGGCTTCGGGAAGCGAACGAATGGCGGCCAGCCCGTGGATGCGGGCGAGGCGGCGTTGAGCCGGGCACCCTTCGAGGAGGTCGCGCACGAAGCCGAGCCGTCGCCCCGGGCGCCTGGCTCGGGAATGCAGGCGCCGGGGCGGCACCGTGCCGATCTCGCGGCCGTGCGAGTCGCCGGGGGACGCTGGCAGGACGACCTGCGTGCCGTGGCGATGGTCTGGCGCAGGGAGCTGATCCGGTTCAGCAGGAACCGGCTACGCATCATCACGTCGCTCGTCCAGCCGGTCCTGTTCCTGTTCGTCCTCGGCACGGGTCTGTCGTCGCTCATGGGCAGGGGTCTGGGCGCAGGCGGGTCCGACTTCAAGACGTTCATGTTCCCCGGCGTCGTCGCGATGACCGTGCTGTTCACTGCGATCTTCTCGTCGGTATCCATCGTGTGGGACCGGGAGTTCGGCTTCCTGCGGGAGATGCTGGTGGCACCTGTCCGCCGGGGCGCCCTCGTGGTGGGCAAGTGCGCCGGGGGAGCGACGGTCGCGACCATCCAGGCCCTGATCATGCTGGCCCTCGCGGGCCTCGTCCACGTTCCCTACTCCCCATCGCTCATCTTCACCTTGGTAGGGGAGATGGTGCTCGCCGCAGTGATGATCACGGCGCTCGGCACCGCGCTCGCGTCCCGCATGGCGCAGGTCGAGTCGTTCCAGGTGGTCATGCAGTTCGTCGTCCTGCCGCTCTTCTTCCTGTCGGGAGCGTTGTTCCCGCTGCGATCCCTTCCTACCTGGCTCGCAGTGCTCACGAAGTTCGACCCGCTCGCGTACGTGGTGGACCCCATGCGCAGGGCGGTGTTCGACCACGTCCAGGCCGCTCCCGCGGTCCGCACCCTCTTCGCAGGGGGGGTCACCTGGAACGGCTGGACCGTGCCGATCGGCCTCGAGCTGGGGCTCACGGCAGTCGTCGCCGCGCTGTTCCTGGGCATCGCCATCTACGCCTTCGGGAAGACCGACTGACGCCTCGGCCCGCTTGTCTCGGCGAAGCCCGAGGCTTCGGCTGACGGAGCGTCTCGTCGCTACGGCGCTGTCGTGCTCGGCGCTGTCGTGCTCGGTGCTGTCGTGCTCGGTGCTGTCGTGCTCGGTGCTGTCGTGCTCCGGGCTGTGGCCCGAACCCACGTACCCGAGCGTCCGCCGGACTTGTGCCACAACGCGAGTGTGGTGAGCTGCGCGTCCGGGTCGTCGTTGCGCAGCGCCATGAGCAGGGTGAGGCCGGTGAAGGCGCACGCCGTCAGCGCCTCGATCTCGATCCCCGTCCTTGCCACGACCGAGGTCGACGCGCGGACGTCGGCGACGCCGCGCGCGGCGTCGACGTTCACGCGGACGTCCACGTCGTCGAGAGGGAGGGGGTGGCTCAGCGGGATGAGGGACCATGCTTGTTTCGCCGCGTGGATCCCCGCAGCGCGAGCGAACGGGACGAGGTCCTCGTCTTTGGCCGTCGCTTCGAAGGCACCCGGGGTCGCCTTGACCACGCAGCGCGCGGTCGCTTGCCGGTGCGTCACTGGCTTCGCCGTGACGTCCACCATGTGGGCGTGCCCTCCGGCGTCCAGGTGAGTGAAGGCCTCGTCGCCCGACGGGCCCGAGGTGCGGTCACCGGAGGTCACAGCAGCACTCCCTCGATACGCCATGCTCCCGCGTAGAGGTTCGCCCGCCCCTCTCTGACGAAGCCGACGAGCGTCATGCCGAGGGCCTTGGCCGTCGCGACCGCGAGGCTCGAGGGCGCGGACACCGCGACGAGGACGGGGATCCCCGCGACGGCGGCCTTCTGGACGATCTCGAAGCTGACCCGGCCCGAGACGACCAGCACCGATCGCGCAAGCGGCAGGCGGCGCTGCATCGCCGCCCATCCGACGAGCTTGTCCACGGCGTTGTGGCGTCCGACGTCTTCACGGACCGCCAGTGGAGAGCCGCGCGCGTCGAAGATCCCAGCTGCGTGCAGCCCCCCCGTCTCGGAGAAGACGCGCTGGCGGGCGCGCAGCCGAGCGGGGAGCGCCGCGAGGAGGCCGGCCGGGATCGCCTCGCCTTCCGGCACCGAGGGGCAGCGGTCCTTCAGCTCGTCGAGCGTCGCAATGCCGCACACCCCGCAGCTCGCGTGCACGACCGCACGCCGCTGCCGCCGGCCGACCTCGACGGGCCGGGAGGAGGCGACGGTGACGACGTTGTACGCCTGCGGATCTCCCTCAGGCAGGTCGCAGTACTTGACCGTCCGGAGGTCCGACTGGTCGGCGAGTAGACCCTCGCCGAGGAGGAAGCCGACCGCGAGCTCGAAGTCGTGCCCAGGGGTGCGCATGGTGACCGCGACGGGCTCCGCCGGCTCAGACGGGCCTTCGAGCCGGATCTCGAGCGGCTCCTCGCCTGCGACGAGGTCGGGGCGCTCGGTGCGGCGTCCCTCGCCCAGCGCGGTGATCATGACCTGCTCGGCCGGCGCCGCGCGGTGGGCCACGCCCGTCGCGCCTTTCACAGCACCGGTCCTACCAGCGCGGCACGCCCATCGCGGAGCACGCCTGTCACGGGCCGACCGTACCAGGGGCGACCGCACCAGTGCCGACCGCACCAGGGGCGCGGGACCGGGTCACCGCTCGTCGTTCGTCGAACCGGCACCTCGTCGGGTCACCCCGAGGAGTCGAGCCTCGAGGCGAGGCGCTCCGCGATCTCTCTGGCCCTGGCGCAGGAGGGTTCGGCGCGGCCGACGAGCCAGGTGGTCAACGGAGCCGCGGTCCTCTCGGACGCGTGGGCGGCGACGCCCGCGATCGCCAGGAGATCGCCGATCTCGTCGTCGGTCGGGGGTGCCGTGCCCAGCTCCTCGGCGAGCAGCCGGACCCAGTCGGACGCAGTGGGCTTCGAGTCGGTCGTCACGGCAACGGTCTACCTGTTCTCCGCCCGGATCGGCACCGCGGGCTCAGGGCATGGGGGACCCCTGCAACGATCCTCCCAGATGGCGCTGCAGCTGGACCAGGGCCCGCGCCATGAGCTTGCCGGCCCCGCTGCTGGTGCGGAGGGCAGCCCGTGCGGCGTTCCACCCGCAGGCACCATGGACCCCGCCTCCGGGATGCGCCGAGGCGGAGGCGAGGTAGAGCCCGGCGACCGGCGTCTCCGGGCGGCCGAGGCCAGGGAACGGCCGGAGCACGAGCTGCTGGTGGAGGGCCGCCGTCCCGCCGCCGATCGCGCCGTGGACGAGGTTGGCGTCGCGTCGTGCGAGGTCGAGCGGTCCCATGACGTGCCGGGCTACCACCCGGGCACGAAAGCCCGGCGCGTGGGCCTCGATCCGCGCCTCGAGGCGGTCGGCGAGCACGTCGAGCTCCGTCTCGTCCCAGATCCCGCGCAGGACCCCGTGGGGATCGGTCCGGACCTGAGCAGGCACGTGCGTGTACGCCCAGATGGCCACGTGGCCCGCACTCGTGCGCGTGCGGTCCGCGACCGATGGCTGGCCGACCAGGACGAAGGGGTTGGTGGGGATGGCGCCGGTGGCGAGCTCCGCGCTCGATCTGGTCAGCTCGTCGACGTCCTCGGCGAGGTGGACCGTGCCGGCGCTCCGTACGACCGGGTCGCGCCAGGGGACGCCGCCGCGGACGCGCCAGTCCACCTTCACCGTCGCAGGGTCCCACTGGAACCTCCGGACGTCGTCGGGCACCCGGGACGGCAGGAGCCGGGCGTCGAGGAGCTCGCCGTAGAGCGCGGGGGCGGCGACGTCGGCGAGGACCGCCGAGCGGGCCCGGTACCGCGTCCCGTCGGCAGTCTCGACGCCGCGCGCGCGGCCCGACGCCACGGTCACCGCCACGACACGCTCGCCGCAGGCGACCTCGCCGCCGCGGGTCTCGAGCCGGCGCACCAGCGCTGCCGCGAGCTGGCCTGCCCCACCTCGGGGCACCGGGAAGCCGTGGGCCTGACCGAGCATGGCGAGGAACCATCCGAAGAACCCACTGCCTGCGGACTCGGGCGAGAGGTCGCTGTGCGCAGCGCACCCGGCGAGAAGGAGCCGCCCGCCGATTCCCGAGAACTCCTCTTCGCCGAGGCGCCTCGAGCTCTGCAGCGCGAGGCGGGCGACGCGCACGAGCTCGCTCGAGCCGACCTCGCGCGCCAGGCGCGCCGTGGGTCTGAGCGGCGGGAAGGGCGTGCAGAGCGCGTCGAGGAGCCTGGGCGACACGCGGCGGTACTGGTCGAACAAGCGCAGCCACGCGGCCCCGTCGCCTGGGGACGCGGCGTCCAGGCCCTCGACGGTTCGCGCGGGCTCCGAGTGCAGCGCGGCGGCCTCCTCGCCGAGGAGCGGGTTGGCGAGGACCACCGGCGCCCGGCACCACTCGAGCCCGTGCTCCTCCAGGCGCAGCGAAGCGAACGCCGGGGAAGCGACCGCGAGCGGGTAGAAGGCGCTGCAGGCGTCGGCGGTGAGGTCCTCTCCGAGGTACGAGGCGCTGGACACCGCGCCGCCGGGCGTCGCCTGCGCCTCGAGGACGAGGACGCGCCACCCCGCGTCCGCGAGCACGTTGGCTGCGACGAGGCCATTGGGCCCTGCGCCGACGACCAGTGCGTCGTACGTGCCTGAACGCGGCGTGGAGCCGCGGGTGATCAAGGCTGGACCGGTGCTCCCGGCTCGGCCGCCAGCCAGTGCGCGGCCTCGCTCGAAAGCCTCCGGTAGTCGAGCTTGCCGCTGGGGGAGCGTCCGAGCGAGGGGACCACGCGCACCCTGCGCGGCGCCTTGAAGCCCGCCAAGCGCGCCCTCACATGTGCGATCAGCTCGTCTTCGTCTGGCGGGACGCTGCCAGAGGGCTCCACCACGGCGACGACCATCTCGCCGAAGGCTGGATCTGGCACGCCGACGACTGCGGCGTCGCGGACCGCCGGATGGGTCTTCAAGGCCTCCTCCACCTCTTCGGGGAAGACCTTCTCCCCTGCAGTGTTGATCGAGCTCGAGCCACGGCCGAGGACGTGGACGGAGCCGTCCGCACGCACCCGCGCGTAGTCCCCGGGAACCGAGTAGCGCACGCCGTCGACGACGACGAAGGTCGATGCAGTCCTCTCCTCGTCTTTGTAGTAGCCGATCGGGTTGCGCCCAGCGAGGGCGAGCAGACCAGGGGCACCCGACCCAGGCTCGACGGGGCGTCCGTCGGCCCCGAGCACCTTGACGTCTGGCCCGAGCGCGAACTCTGCGGTCTTCGATGCGGACTGTCCGAGCGACATCGACGTGCCGAGGCCGACCGCCTCAGTGGAGGAGAAGAAGTCCACGAGGGCCATCTCGGGTCGGTGGCGCAGGAGGCCCTCTTTCACGTCTTCGCTCCACATCGCCCCCGACGAGAGGATCCCGAGGAGCGACGAGAGGTCCCAACGGCCCGGGTTGGCGTCGAGGGCGGCCAGCATCGGCCGCGCGAACGGGTCGCCGACGATGACGATCCCGTTGACCTGCTCGCGTTCGACGGTCTCGAAGAGCTCCACCGGGTCGAAGTGGCGACCTTCGAGCAGTACCACCCTGCCGCCCTCGTTGAGGCACTCCATCGCGGTGAACCCGCCAGTGGCGTGCATGAGCGGACAGGCAGGCAGGAGCGCCATGCCGGGCCCGTTCGCCGTGAGTGTCGCCACGACCCCCGCGATGCCCTTCGACTCGTCGTAGTGCCGGAACCCTGCGTCGTTGGTACGGGCGAAGAGGTCGTCTTGCCGCCACATCACGCCCTTCGGCCTTCCGGTCGTCCCGCCGGTGTAGAGCATGATCAGGTCGTCCGGCCAGCGCCCCCACGGTGGACGGACACGCGTCGCGGCGCACGTCGCCGCGTCTTCGTACCGGCTCGCCCACGTCGGGCACGGCGAGGTGCCGTCGTCGACCCAGAGCCACGAGCGCACCTTCGACACGCGCGCTCGGACCTGCTCGATGCGCTCGGTGAAGGAGCCGTGGAAGACGACCGCCACCGCGTCCGCGTTGTCCCAGAGATAGGCGAGCTCGTCGTCGGCGTAGCGGTAGTTCGTGTTGACCGGGACTGCGGCGATCTTCACGGCGCCGAAGAGGGCCTCGAGGTACTCGATGCAGTTGTACAGGTAGAGCGCGACCTTGTCCTCGTGGCCGACGCCCTGGCTGAGCAGCCATCGGGCGATGCCGTCGGCCCGGTGGTCCATCTCCTCCCAGCTGAAGCGGCGGTCCCCCTGCACCTGTGCAGGTGCGGACGGCTGGGTGTCGGCCACGGCTTCCCAGACGTCCGCGTAGTTCCAGCTCGTCTCCATCGGCCTCACCTCCCGGCGAGCCTATTTCCGGGCCTGCGTCCTGGGCGAGTCTCCGTGCATCCGGGAAGACGGCGTCGTCCTTGGTAGGCTCCCGCCGCTTCCACGGCGATGAGGAGCGGACTGTGGTGGTTTCCGAGGGCAAGACGCACACGCTCGCCACCACCCGCGCCGAGCGCGGCGCGAACCTGGTGAGCCGGACGGATCGCGCGGTCGTCCCGGCAGCAGTCGCGGCCGTCGCCGGGACGCTCTTCGTCCTGGCGCGCCTGCTCGTCGTCGCGAAGGGGGACCTGAGCCGCTTCGTCATGGCCGGACGGGACTTCGTGAACCCGGCCGCTGCACCCGCAGGGCTCCACGTCTTCTCGGGCACCGGCTACGACGGGCAGTTCTACTACCGGCTCGCGCTCGACCCCGCGAACCTCCACAAGACGGCGTTCGGCGTCACCCTCGACGCAGGCTTCCGCATCCAGCGGATCGGCCTGCCGGTGCTCGCGTGGCTCGCCTCCGGCGGGCAGCACCAGTTGGTCCCCGACGCCCTGGTCGCGGTGAACCTCGCCGCGCTCGTGGTCCTCGCATGGCTCGGCGGGATCCTCGCACGGGACGCAGGGCGGCATGCGGCGTGGGGACTCTTGGTCGCCGGGTACTGGGGGTTCCTCTTCAGCATCGGGCGCGACCTGCCCGAGGTGGTCGCGAGCTGCTTCCTCGTGGGCGGGCTGGTCGCGTTGCGGCGGAACCGCCCGCTCATCGCAGGGATCGTCTTCGCCTGTGCGGTGCTCACGCTCGAGACGACCCTCGACGTCGTCATCGCGGTCGGGCTCGTCAGCGTGGTCCAGATCCTCCGCGGTCGGCGGCGCCCAGGCGCCTTCGACCTGGCATGGGTTCTGCCAGGGCTCGCGTTCGTCGGGTGGCAGCTCACCGGGTGGGCCGTCACGGGGGTCCTTCCGATGCGCGCCGACACGGGGGACAACCTCGCGGCCCCGGTGGTCAACATGGTCGGCGCCGTCGTGCACTACCTCACCCGGATCTCCTCGCCGACGTCGCTCCTGTGGCTCGGGGAGTTCTTCGTCCTCGCCGTCGTCACCCTCTTCGCGGCGTGGTCGCTGCTCCGGTCGCGGGTGCCGGCTTGGGAAAAGGCGGCCTGGGTCGTCGCGTTCCTCGTCGCGCTCTCACTTGCCCGGGGGATCTGGTACGGGCACGCGGACTTCCGGGCGTTCGAGGATCTCTACGTCCTGTCCTCGATCGTCCTGATCGGCTCGCGCCACCGGCTGTGGCTTCCCGCGACGTTGGTCGCGGTGGCCTGGGTCGTCACGTTCGCGCACCACGTGGTGGATCTCTAGCCGGTTGGAAGGGACCGCACCTGCAGCAGAATGCCGGCGGCGGACGCGAAGGCCTATGCCGGCTCCGGGATCGGTCCCGCGTCCGCATAACCCTGGCGCACGCCGCGCCCCGCGCGCCGGGCCAGCTCCTCAGGCTCGTAGAGCATCCAGTAGGCGTTGCGCGCGTGCTTGCGGGACCGGTCCTTGCACACGGGAGCGAGGTCGGCAGGGTCCTCCTCCTCGTCTTCGTGGACGAAGACCTCGAGGATGGGGGTCGTCGTCATCAGCTGCGCCATCATGATCCCGGTCGACGCCTCGTGGGCGCAGGTCTTGTCGATCGGCGCCTTGCCGGGCATGCCGAGCGCCACCACGATGCGGCACCCGTCGACCTCGATCATCCGCTTCGCCGCGACGGCCAGGTCCTTGAAGCCAGGCACGGTCCGGCGCACGATCTCGAAACGCTCTCCGTACCCGGGGCATCGCGTGAGCTCGTCGACCGCCTCCGCCCCCATGTCGTAGCGGGCGAACATCGTGTCTGCGACTCCGATCCTGTCCATGGGCCTATTCTCGCGTCTCGGTCTCAGGTCCGCCCGGGTTCGCGTGACAGAGACACGCGGGTGCTTTGTGGCACCCTTCACGTGATGTCCGGCAAGGATGGACAAGAATGCTTGCGCGACTGAAGCATCGAATCGCTGCCGAGCTCGTCCGTCAGGCAGCGGAGACGCCGTCGCTGCGGCGCTACGCCGTCGCCGGCCTGGTCGCGGGGGTGATCGTGGTGGCAGGCGCGATCGCGGGCGGGCCGAGCTTCGTCTCGCACCTCCCGGGCGCGTGGTACTTCGGGACCCCCGGGGGCCCGCTCGGCTTCGTCGGCTCGGGCTCTGCGAGGGCGCCGGCGATCAGCATGCTCGCCGTCTACGGCGGCCTGTTGGCCCTGAGCGCAGTGTGGTGGAGGCTCCTCAGCGCGCTGCGGCACAACCCTGGCATGCGAGTCTCCTCGGTCGCGAAGGTGCTCGCCACCTGGGCGCTTCCCTTCGTGCTCGCGCCGCCGCTGTTCAGCCGGGACGTGTACAGCTACGCAGGGCAGGGCGCGATGGTCTCGTTCCACATCGACCCGTACGTGTACGGGACCGGAGTTCTCGGTGCGACGAGGTTCAACCTCCTCGCGGGACCGCTCTGGGCGAACACCCCGTCGCCGTACGGGCCCACGTTCCTCTCGCTCGACGGCTTGGTCACCCAGCTGTCGGGCCACCAGGTGCTCGCCGACCTGCTCTTGCTGCGGCTGTTGGCGGTCGCCGGCGTGGTGCTGATCGCCGTGGCGCTGCCGTCGCTCGCCCGAAGCACCGGCCGCGACCCGGCTGCCGTCGTGGTGCTCGGTGCCGGCAGCCCGATCGTGCTCGCGACCCTCATCGGAGGGGCGCACAACGACGCGCTGATGGTCGGGCTGCTCCTCGTCGGCCTGGCTGCCTGGAAGCGGTTCGGCCCGGTGCCTGGCATCGTGCTCTGCGCGCTCGCAGCTGGGGTGAAGGCGCCGGCGGTGCTCGGCGTGGTGCTCATCGGGTGGAACTGGGGAGGCGTGCGCGCGCGGCTGCCCGAGCGCTTCCTCCGGACGATCGGCGCGCTCGGGATCGGTGCGGCGACGCTGGCGGCGCTTTCTGCGGTCTCGGGCGTCGGCTGGGGGTGGGTGCTCAGCCTGACGGCGCCGGACAAGGTCTCCACCGGGGTGACGCCGGTGGACGCGGCAGCTCACGTGCTGGCGGTGGTGTTCCACCTCGCTGGGGGTCACATCGCCTTCTCCTCGGTTCGCACGGTCACCTCGGTGGCAGGCGTCGTCATCGCGGTCGTCGCAGGAACCTGGTTGCTGTGGCATTCCCCTCGCCTTGGTGACCTGTGGGCGCTCGGAGCCACCCTGCTGCTGCTCGCGTTGCTCAGCCCGGTGCTGTGGGCGTGGTACCTCACCTGGGGGCTCGTCGTGCTCGCACCGGTGGCGGGCGATCGTCTGCGCCGGGTCCTCGTCGGGCTCGGCGTCGCCGAGACGCTCATCGGGGCCTCCTCGGTGCTCGGGATCCTGCGATCGCTGCGCCACGACGGCGCGCTGCCGGACGCGATGGTGGTCGTGGCCGTCGTGGCGGTGGCGGTCGCCGCCCTCTGCGCTCCCTTCGAGGCACGCAGGGTCCGGTGGCCGGGACTACGCGTCGCGCGGCCCGTTGCGCAGCCCGCGACCGTATCGGTCGGGTCGCGTCGCCCCGCTGACGAGCGCTGAGCCCGCGCGACGCGCACGCCGGGAGGGCGCCCTCAGACGGGCGCGGTGGCCCCGAAGCCCAGCGCCTGCTCGAGGGCCGCGGCTGACCGGAGGACCACGAGGTCGGCGTGCTGGGGCCCGACGAGCTGCACTCCGACGGGCAGGCCGTCGGGGGTCAGCCCGGCGCACACCGTCGCGACCGGCGAACGCGTCATGTTGAACGGGTACGTCAGGCGCACCCAGTTCGGGTCGACCACCCCGTTCACGATCCCCCTTCCCCCCAGAGCGTTGGGCGGAGGCGCACCCGCGGTCGTCGGGGTGACGAGAAGCCTGACGTCCCTGAAGAGCTCCACGAGCCGCAGGTTCAACTCGTGGCACCGGTCGAGCGCGCGGACGACGCCGAGCGCCGGGAGCGTCCGCGCGTGCTCGACCACCGACACGAGCAGCGGTGTCGCTGTCGTCCAGCGTGCCTCGTAGGGCGCGAGCGTCCGCAACAAGCACGCGCCCACGATGGCCAGCCAGTCCTCGAGCGGATCCTCGTCGAAGATCGTCCCCACCTCGACGACCTCGGCCCCGAGCGCGTCCAGCGCGTCGACGGCCCGCTCGGCCACCGCGAGGACCGAACGGTCGACGTCGGTGTACCCGAGTGCCGGTGACCATGCGACGCGCGCGGGGACCCTTGGCTCGACGAGTGCGTCACGCCAGCTCGCCTCGGGTCGGGGCAACGACTCCAGGTCCGTCGGGTCGGGGCCGACGGCGGCGTCGAGGGCCACGATCACGTCCTCGATGGTGCGGCCGAGCACCCCTTTCGACGAGAGCCCGAGCCAGCCTGCTCCTTTCGTCCCCCCGGCAGGCACCCGGCCGAGCGATGGCTTCATCCCCGAGAGCGCGCAGCACGCAGAGGGGATCCTGATGGACCCACCTCCGTCGCTCCCGGTCGCGAGCGGCACCATCCCCGCGGCGACGGCTGCTGCCGAGCCGCCGGAGGACCCTCCGGCGCTGTGGTCGCTCGCCCACGGGTTGCGCGTCGTTCCGAAGAGCGCGTTGGAGGTGTGCGCGCTCCACGCGAACTCCGAGAGGTTCGTCTTGCCGACCACGACCGCACCCGCGGCCCGAAGGCGCGCGACGAGCGCCGAGTCGTGCACGGCGGGGGGTGCAGTGGCGAGCAGCAACGATCCATGGGTCGTGCGGTACCCGGCGGCGTCTTCGCTGTCCTTCACCCCGATCGGCACGCCCGCAAGCGGGCCCGGGTCGCCGCCGGTCGCGACAAGCTGGTCGACGGCGCCCGCCTGCTCCATGGCTCGCTCTGCGTCCACGGCCACGAAGGCGAGAAGCCGTGGGTTGGTCGCCTCGATGCGTCGGATCGACGCCGTCACGACCTCACGAGCGGAGAGCTCCTTGTCGCGGACGCGCCGGGCGAGCTCGACGACCGGGATCGTCCGGAAGTCCACCGTCACTTCCCGGGCACGACCAGCGCGTCGACGACTTCGTCGGGGATCGACCCGATCGCTGCCGTGCGGTCGCCGGCGGCCCACGTCTCCCAGAGGCCTTGGAGCAGAGGCACCCGGCGGAGCCATCGGTGGAAGGCGGCGTAGGCGAGCAGGGTGAGGTACGCCGCGACCATCCGGCGGGCGACCGTCGTGGCCACAGAGGGATCGGGCTCGGAGACCACGAAGATGCGCGCGACCACCTCTCCGGTGTCTCGCGCGCCCGCGCCGCTCGCGGCGCGTGCGCCGGCCCGGACCTCTGCGAGCGACGTCGCGACGTCGTCTGCAGAGAGCCAATCGAGGATCACCCCGTCCGCCTCCCTTCCGGCCAGGTGGAGCATTCCAGGCCGAAGCGCAGCAAGGGAGAAGGGCGGGAGAGAGGCGACCGGGCGCGACAGACGGAATCCGCGTACGGAGAAGGTCACGAAGTCGGCGGTCACCTTCTCGCCGGAGAGCGCCAGGCGGAGGAACGCGAGCGTGTCGCGCACGCGCGCATAGGGGCGGTCGAAGGCGATGCCGTTCCACGGTTCGACGATCGTTTCCGAAGAGGTTCCGAGGCCGAAGGCGAAGCGCCCGGGTGCAGCCTCTGCCGATGCGGCGACGCCTTGCGCGAGGAGCGCGGGCCCACGGGTGGACGCAGAGGCGATCGCGACGCCGAGGCGCAGGTCAGGCTCCCAGGCGGCACCGAGCGCGAGCGGCGTGAACCCGTCGGTGTCCTCCGCCTCGGAGGACCGCGCATCCGTGTACCCCGCGGCGAGCACGTCGGCGAACCAGCTGCGGTGCTCCGCCACGGGGACACCGGAGAACGGCACGCTGATCCCGAGGCGTCCCACGGATCTGCACGCTACCGGCGCGAGCGACGGTGCTCGGGCCCGCGCTCGCGCTCGGACCGACGCCCGCCTGCGTCACCCCGAGGCGCGTCGAAGCAGGCAGTTTGTTGGGCTCGGGGACCACCTCCTAGGATACCCCCATGGGTATAGGACGACAGCTGCCCACGACGACCCCAGGTGCGCGACCTGCTGCCACCGACGCCGGCGTTCCCGACCCTCTTCCCGGAGTCTTCGCACGGCTGGGCGCGTGGACCGGATCGCATCTCCGACCTGTGTTGCTCGCGTGGCTCGCCATCCTCGTCGTGTTCGGCATGTTCGCTCCGAAGGTGGAGTCCGCGCTCGCCGGAGCGGGTTGGCAGGATTCCACCAGCGCGTCGGTCCAGGCACGACAGATCATCCGCCGTGACTTCGCCGGGCTCGGGTCGAGCGCTCTCCGGGCCGTCATCGTCGACCGGGCCCAACCGATCGCCGATGACCCTGGCGCCCAGGCTGTCGTTGCCAGAGTCGAAGAGATGCTGCGATCGAGCAAGGACGTCTCCACGGTCCTCGCGCCCCGACCTGGTTCGTCGATCTCGGCGAACGGCCGCACCGCCGTCGTCACTGCCGGCGCGGCGGCTGGCACGAACCAGATGGTGGCCGCTGCTGGCGACCTCGCCGGCCCGTTGTCGCGGCTCGGTACGCGGAACGTGACCGTTACCTTGACCGGCGACAGCGCGCTGTGGGCGGACTTCAACTCGGCCAACCACTCGGCCATGATGCGCTCCGAGATGCTCTCGTGGCCGGTCACGCTGGCCATCCTCGTCGTCGCCTTCGGTAGCCTTGTGGCCGCGGGTCTGCCGCTCATGCTGACGATGGTCGGCCTCGTCGTCGCCGCAGGGGCGCTCGTGATCGCGAACCACCTGGCTCCCGTCTCGATCTGGGCGCTCAACTTCGCGCTCATGTTCGCCCTGGCGTTGGGCATCGACTACGCGCTGTTCCTCGTCGTGCGCTTTCGGGCGGCGCTCGAGCGTCGAGGCGCGCAGCCCGGGGACCGGCAAGCGTCGGCGGAAGCGGTTGCCGAGACGCTCGCCACCGCGGGCAAGGCCGTCGCCTTCTCCGCGCTGACCGTGCTGGCTTCACTCGCGTCGATCCTCGTCGTGCCGAGCCCGGCGTTCCGGTCGATGGCGCTCGGGATCATGCTCTCGGTCCTCGCGGTGCTCGCGGCTACCCTCACCGTTCCCCGAACTATCAGCGAACATCTCGCTGACCTCGAGACCTCGTCTCCGGGCCTCTCGGGCGGCTGGTGACCCAGCCGTGCCGCTGTCACGGACAGATGCCGGGGGCATCAGGCCACCGCCT
>JAKBTL010000115.1:0-430 GCA_021844425.1 Actinomycetes bacterium
AGCAAAGAAGATTCCTCGCTGTCTGATATAAGTTTCCTCATGGCCGATACCGAGCTGCTCCGAACGTTCCTTGCCATCTACCGGGCCGGCTCACTGACCGACGCCGCCTACCACCGCGGCATCAGCCAGCCCGCAGCGAGCCAACACCTGGCCGCGTTGGAGCGGGCAATCGGCACTCGACTGTTCGTCCGCGGACCGGGCGGCGTCACCCCGACCCAGCGAGCACGCGAGCTCTACGCCGAGGTGACCGAGCCACTCGATGCACTCGAGTCCGTCATCGGGAGCCTTCGGGGAGGCGATCTTCCCTCCCCCGGACCCCCAGTGCGCTTTGGCTCCAGCCCCGAGTACTTCAGCGCCGAGGTGCTGCCACGCCTGGCGAACTGCGGCGTCGCCGTCACCGCAGTCTTCGGAAACGATGTCGACCTGCTCG
>JAKBTL010000115.1:440-21325 GCA_021844425.1 Actinomycetes bacterium
TCTCGCCGTCACCAGCACCACCCCCTCTCGGCGCTCGCTGCGCTCTGCCCCCATCGGGACGAAGCGCTTCACCCTCGTTGCCGCCCCCCAGGCCGCGCCGACGCCACCGTTGCAGACGCTCCGCCAGCTTGCGGACTGGCTTCCCAGCCAACCGTGGGCGTCATACAGCCTGGAGCTCCCCATCACGCGCCGTTTCTGGCAGACGGTGCTCGAACGACCGTTCTCCGCACGCTCTCAGCTGGTCGCGCCCGACCTCAGGGCCGTCCTCAGAGCTGTCGAGCTAGGGATCGGGGTGAGCCTGCTGCCGACCTTCGTCTGCAACGAGCCGCTCGCTGAAGGCCGGGTCATCGAGCCATTCGCCGTCGCGGACCTTGTCGAAGAAGAACCCTGGTTCGCGTGCACCCGCGTCGGTGAAGCACGTCGCCCGGCCGTCACGACGCTGCTGGCTGCGCTTGGGGACCGCCCCGCGTCCTCTCCCCCGAGCTCCGACGAGCCGAAGACGCCGCGACGTCCGGCCGCAGGGCCGGCACGTCCGCACCGCGCACCTTGAGGAGCGTCGCCACCACCCGGGCGGGGCGCTGAGTAGGACAACTGCATACGCGTGCCCCGTGCATGCCCATGCAACGCTTCGGCCGACCCGCGCCTCGGTCGCGAAACCGCAGCGTAAGGGGCGCTTGCGCTCGCGCCACCCTGCGTAGGCTGCATATGCAGGGACTGAGTAGGTCCCCACAAACTGTCCCCAGAAACACAGAAGCCGCCGACCAAACATGCTGGTCAGCGGCCTGTGCATACGCAACGAGGCGCGAAAAGCGCCGGTACTTGGTGGCGGGGGCGGGATTTGAACCCGCGACCTTCGGGTTATGAGCCCGACGAGCTACCAGACTGCTCCACCCCGCGGCGGAGCTCACAGGATACCAGCAGGTGCTGAAGGCCGCTACCCCCACCGCGTTGTCAGCCTTCCGCGGACTCCGCGCCCAGGTCGATGAGACCATGCTCCGCCTCGTGGGCCTTGAGCGATGCCACGATCCTCTCCACATCTGCATCTGCAGTAGCAGCTCCACGCCCAGAGCGCTGTGCGTAGACGACAGCCCCGAGGTTGCGAAGCAGGATGTCGGCCGCCCGCTTGGCCTGGATGGCGTCGAGCTTCGCCTGGCCTCGCTGCGCTGCGTCCTTCGCGACAGCCGTCGCGCTCGCTGCCTGAGTCTTCACCTTGTCGAGCAGTCCCATGGGTCACCTTTCCACTCGTCTCGCCGTCCATGTGGATCTCATGCCAGGCGGAGGTACCCTCGGGAGTGGCTCCCCGTTGCGCTCCGCGTCCCCCCGCCGTGTCAAGTCTCGTTCGCCTGGATCGTGGCCGTCGAGGCACGGTTCCCGGACGCCTTGGTCGAGGAGCTGGCGGAGCCCCCTCCACCCGCACTCAGGCCTGCGTTCGAAAGCCCAGTCCCCGACAAGCTGGTAGACGTCGTCGAGGTCGGGGGGCTTGTCGAAGCAGAGGGGGTCGAACCTGCAGATCCTGTAGCCGACGAGCCGGCCGCTCCTGCTGACGAAGAGGGCGGGGATGCTCTTGGTCCGTGGTTCCGCCCCGACGTACCCGCTGCTTCACCGAGAAGCGCCGATGCCTGCGCCGTGACTGCCTGCGCCGCGGCAACCTCCCTTTGGTAGCCGCCAAGGTCAGACGCTTTCAAGTCGGCCTTCGCCTTGGAGAAGTCTGCGGCTGCCTGCGCGAGCAGCGCTCGTGCCTTCGCGATGTCGGGCGATGTCGCCTTGCCGATTGGCGGTACGGCGACAGCCGGCGCGTTCGGTGTTGTCGTGAGGTAGCCACGTGTGCTCTTGAGCGACGTTCCGAGCAGGGCATTCAGCGTCGCACCGAGTGTCGGCTCCATGCGAACCTGCTGCCCGAGCACGGCGATCACGTACTTGAGCTGGGGTTGCGGGATCGTCTTGGACTCGACGTAGAGCGGACGCACGTAGATGACGGACCGGCCGACCAGGACAGGAAGGATATTGCCGAGGAGGACGTTGGAGCCCTCCTTGTTGAGGAGCGTGATCTTGCTCGACACTGTCGTTGTCGTCTCGATCTCGTTGTCCGCGATGACAGGCCCTATTCTGCTCGCGCCTGGCGGCGTCTCGTAGACATGGAGCTGGCCGAACTGTGTGGGGCTCGAGTCGCCTACGAGCAGCGCTCGCAGCAGCTGGCTGTCGCTGTCTCCCGAGCCGGCGGGAACGTACGCATCGGTGACGGTGAGCGACTGTGTCGTCTGCCCCGGCAGGGACTCCACCTGGTAGACCGGTGTCATCGGCTGGTAGGAGCCGCCGACGACCTGTCCCTGCTGGTTCACCACGTACCTGTAGTTGAGAGGATGTGTCGGCGATCCGACGCCGGTCGTCGGGGAGACGAGCCAAGCGTCGCCCGCGCTGTAGAACTGAGAGGGCTTCGTAATGTGGTATCGCCCGTAGATCGCCGCCTGTACCGCGAAGAGGTCGTTGCCATAGCGGAGCTGTGAGCGAATCGACGGCGGCATGTCGGATCCGGGAGTGAACATCCCGGGAAACGCAGCCTTGTATGCCTGGAGGATCGGGTCGTCGTCCATCGCGTAGAAGGTCATCTTCCCGCTGTACGCATTGATCACCACGACCACCGAGTTGCGCACGTAGTTGAAGCTCGAGGGCAGACCCGACGTGCTCGGGAGGTTCTGGGTGTCCGCGTTCTGCGAGTACGGATAGTTCGCCGTGGTCGTGTACCCGTTCAGGATCCAGTCGACGTGCCCACCGACGAGGATCGGGTACGGCTTGGAGTCGAAGCTCAAGAACGGCGCTGCCTTCTTCGCCATCGTCTGAACATCGCGGACGAACATCATCTTCGACTGCGGCGTGACGAGATTCGAAAGCAGGAGATTGAGATCACCGAACCTGAGCGCGAAGGCGGCTCTGGTGAGAAAGGAGCCGATGCGCACACCACCACTTCCCTGGTAATGACCCTCGACATCAGCGCCTGTCGGACGCTGGCCGTCGAGCTCTGGCTGACGGGTGTCGGCGATCACGTAGCCCGGCTGGTTCACGCCGAAGTAGATGGCGGGCTGGCGAAGCTTCGGGAAGCCCCTTGCAGACCTGGGAGGTACGTCGCTGATCGCGAAGACGGGGTTCCCCTTCGCAGTGGCATGATTCGCTTCCGCCAGGACCAGGCCTTCTCCATGCGTGTACTGCAGGTGCAGGTTGACCCAGCTGGAGGACGGAAGGTTTGTCGGGTCGATCTGACGAACCCCCACGATCGCGGGGCGAACGGTCCCGTGTGTTGTATACCCCTCGACTTGGACCGTCTGGAACGTGTAGTACCCGCTGATGGCCTGCTTCACCTGGAAGTCTGCGAGCGAGATCTTTGTGCTCGGGTCCCAAAGGCGTATATTGTTCAGCGTTGTGAGGCTGGCCTCGATTGTCGAGGTCGGCGCCACTGTGCTGTCCGGGTACTTCGTCGTGACCTTCACGTGGTCTAGGCCGTACGCATATCGAGTTGCTGCGATGTTGCGCGCGATGTAGGGACGCTCGAGCGTGCTCTGCGCAGGGTTTACCTTCAGCGCCTGGAGCACCGCCGGATAGATCACACCGATCACGAGGGCGACGAAGCCCCACAGCCCGACGGCCAGTACGGGCAGCGTCCACCCCTGACGCCGGACGTTGTAGAGCAGGATCGCCGCGGCGAAAAGCGAGACGAAGAAGAGGACCTCGAGAGCCGGGAGCCTCGCGTGCACGTCGGTGTACGTCGCACCCTCCACATAGCCGCTCGTCGAGAGGTCCAGGGAGTAGCGCGAGAGCTCGTACCCGCCGGCTTTTGCCAGTGCGACGAGCGCGAGGAGGACGGAGAGATGGACTTTCACGACGGGCCTCACCCGCGGCATCGCATGAGGCCGGATGCCTCCGTTCAGGTAGTGAAAGATCGCGGTGAGCACGAGCACCACCACGAGAGACGCGAGGGTCCAGTCGACGAGGAACTGCAAGAAGGGCAGCGCGAACACGAAGAACCCGTCGTTGATGCCGAACTGCGGATCGGAGTGAGGGAACGGCACGGCGTGAGTGAAGAGCAGCCAGTTGTTCCACTGCCCGACCGCAGTGGACGCGGCGACGAGCGCGGCGGCGAGGGCCAGGACGGCATAGACGCGCCCTGCATACGGTCGCACCGTTCCCTGGTAGCGACGGATGAGCTCGTCCTCGGGCTCGAGGGCGGGGGCGTGGGCTGCGAGCCTGTCACAGATCACGAGGTTCACCCAAAGCAGCGCGAAGAACGCTGCGCCGAAGCTCGCGAAGAGCCCGACCTTCACCGCAAGGAGGGTCGACCACACGCCGTGGAACCCAACTGAGGAGAACCAGAGGCTGTCGGTGTAGAGCCCGGCAAGAGAGCGAAGCGAGCCGAGCAGCACGATCAGGACGACGACGCCGCCGATGATCCACCGCCGTGCGTGGCGAGCCCGCGGCCTGGCAACGCGGGAGGGGACGTCCGGCGGCGTTCTCACGCAGGAAAGCCTAAAACCCGGCCATGCTCAACGAGGGGTCGGCAGAACCAGGCACCTGCAACCCGGATGCGCCGGAGGGTGCCGATGACCGGTCGGGAATGCCTCACCCGGAGCGACCGATCCGGCGAGCCCGTTGTCTTCGCAGTCGGCACAGCCTGGTCCGACCTCGCTCCGGCTCCAGCGCACGCTGCGCCTGCCCGCGCCGGCGAGCACGCCCTTCGAGAACGCCTCCACCGCGCTGTCTTCTGCAAGGCGCTCGATCCGCTCACCTCTCCACTCCCGATACGCGGCGCCGATGCGCTCGGCGGCGTCGGAGATCTCCCCAGCGTCCAGACGCCGCCGCAGCAAGGTCACGACGGTGGAGGCGAGCTGTTCGGTCACCTCGTGCACGGCAGCCGCGTCCGGGACCAGAGTCTTGGACTGGCGCCCGCCTGCGACCGCCCGCGCGAAGGCGGCGCCTGCAGCCATCGCGTCGCGCAACGACGGCGTGGCCGCCTCCACGTAAAGAGCCTCCTGCGATCCCTCGTCGAGGAGAAGCTCGTCGCTCCACTCCCCCGTCCCCTGCCGCAGGCGATCGAGAAGCCCGTTCTGGTCGTCCTGGAGCGCTCGCTTCAAGCGACGCCCCAGCGTCATCGCGATGGGATCCAGGGCCTCCGCTCGCCGGGCGAACATCGCGGCGTCAGCAGACTCGGCGCCCTTCTCGACGTCGTCCCCCCCCTCTACTCCTTCGACGGCGGCTTCCAGCGCTCGAGCCATGTGGTCGTCGGCGCCCGCGGCAGCGAGGGGGTCGGCGTCGACTGGATCAGCCAGACTGGCGCGGTCCTCTGCCACGGCGTCCTCCGAAGAGTCTGCGGCGTGCCGAGCGCGCAGGCGCGCGAACAGGCCGTCGACGTCGGCGACACCGACACCCGCCTCGGTGGCAAGGCTCGAGGTCGAGAGGCCCGGAGCAACGGGCTCGGTCGTGGCCATGGCGTCGACCGGCGCGGCAGTCCCAAGCTCCGCAGGGTCGTCGCGCCAGTCGTGCACGAGGGGGCGCCGCGCGGTCTCGCTCGCATTCGGGCCGTCGAGGACGGCAGACCCCGGCGCCGGCTCTTGCGCACCGCTCGACGTCGGGACGGGGCCCGGGGGCCCGTACGCGGGCTCCGTAACCACGGTGGCGACGTCGTCGAACCGCAGCACCCTCTTCGGTGCACGGGTATCGAGCTCCTCCTGCGTTCCTCTTTGCCGTGCCTCGGATGGCGCATTCTCCGCATGCGAGGCGACCCGGAGCGGGCCCTCGGGTGGCAATACCCCGGCGTGCGATGCGGTTTCGTCGGGATGCGAGCTGCCGAGATCCCCCCGTAGCGCAGCGGGCTGCAGCTCCTGGTGCCGCTCGTCCTGGTGCCGCTCGTCCTGCTCCTGGTCGTGCTGCTCCTGGTCGTGCTGCTCCTTCTCCTGGCGCTTCTGCTGTCCATGCCCCGGCTGCGGGCCGGGGTACGTCTTTCCCTCGTCGAGCTCGCCGAGCTGGGCGATCGCACGCTCACCCTCTTCGACCAGCACCGCCTCCGGCACGTCGGGACCGCGAGGTCTCGCCGCGCCTGCAGCTGCCGCGCGCGCGGAGTCCTCCGCATGCGAGAGGTCCTCGACGATACGGTCGAGTGACCGTCGAACCCCGATGACCGACGCCGCGATCTCGTCACGCGCGGCCCGGAAGAGCTCGATCTGCTCGGTGACGAGCCGACGACGGTGAGCCAGGTCGGCGAGGACCCGGCGGCGCGCCTCCTGAGCCTGGTCGAGCATCGCCCTGCCGTGCTCTCGCGCCCGTTCGACGACCGCCTCGCCTTCGACGCGCGCGGTCTCGAGGACTGCGGACGCCTCCTCGCGCGCCTGGTGACGAAGGGAGTTGGCCTCGAGCTCGGCTTCCGCGATGCGCTCGGCCGCCGACGACTCGGCGTTCACCTGGACGTCGGTCGCCTGCTGCTGCGCATCGCGCACCATCGTGGCGGCGGTTTCCTCGGCTTGCGAGAGGATCCGCGCTGCCTCCTCGTGGGCGCCCCGAAGCACTGCTGCGCTGCGCTGGCCGAGGGAGGTCGTGAGCACGCTCTCGTCGATGACCGGGTGCCGTGCGCGCTCCTCGGCGTCGTGCAGTTCGTGCAAGAGCTCCTGCTCCCGCCGGTCTGCGTCCTCGAGAGCCTTGGCGACCAGCTCGAGGTACGCGCGCACCTCGTCGGGATCGAGACCGCGACGGACCGTGCTGAACCTACGACGCGCGACGTCCCCCGCGTCGATGTGGGAAGTGGTGATGGTCGGATGGTCGTCAGCCACTGCGCAAAGACTACGACCCGCGGCGCGGCGGGGTCGGCGGCACCGAGCCTCCGAGGTGCCGGAGGTCGGCCAGCACTTGCGCGAGGGAGCTGACGCCGTAGACCCTGAGCGAGGGGGGCGCCTTCGACCTCGCTGTCCCCACCTGGGCCGCCGGCACGAAGAAGACCGTCGCACCTGCCCGCTCCACGGCCACCGTCTTCTCGGGAACGCCGCCGACCTCGCCGACCGCACCTGTCGGTGTGATCGTCCCAGTCGCAGCCACCGTCCTGCCGCCGGTGAGGTTTCCGTCCCAGAGCGTGTTGATGATCCCGAGCGTCATCGCCAGCCCTGCGGAAGGCCCGCCGATCGACGTGGTGCGCAGCCCCACCCGGAAGGGCAGCCTGAACACCGGTTGCGTCTCGGCTTCGACGCCGAGGAACCCCTGCCCGTGCCAGCCGCTCCCCGGGCACAGGGGTGTCGGTGCGGGGTGCGGGACGGACGACGGCCATCGGCCCAGCCGCACCGTCTCGCGAACCGAGGGTCCGGGCACCAGCTCAGCATGCGCATTGGCGTGTGAGCGTTCGACCGTCAAGTGCACGAGTGCGCCAGCGTGGCGCGAGGCGAGAGACCGAGCGAATGCACATGCGTCGAGCGTCCGGTGACCCTCGACCGACGTGACCACCTGGCCTACGGACAGCACATCAGCTGCCGGGGAGCCCGGGACGACCGCGAAGACGACCACGCCGATGTCGCGCACGCTCACGTGGTAGCCGAGACGGGTCAGGGCCGCAGCCTTCGCCGCGGACTGCGACTGCTCCATCTCGAGGTAGCCCTGTGCCACGAGCTGCGATGCAGGCGTCGCCGGTCCGAGCACTGCAGCCGCCGGCAGGATCTGGGCGTTGGAGCGGACGGAGTCGTAGAGATAGCCGAGCGCGGTCACCCGTGTCAGGTAGACGTCGGTGAGCAGCACGCTCCCGCGTACGCGGTGGGCACGCTGCTTCGGGACGTGCACGAGGGGCGCGACCGGCTGGGCCACTCCGGGAGTGAGCACGTAGTAGTCCAGGCTCACGTGGTCGGCGACGACGGCGGCCACGACGAGCACCAAGACGGCCACCGCGACGGCTCGGACCCACCGCGGGGCGCGCCGTCTTCCCGTCGGTCCCGTTGGTCCCGTCGGTCCCGTCGGTCCCGTTGGTCCCGTTGGTCCCCCGGAGCTGCCTGCCGAGTCGGCAGGGTCGGACGCACAGCCCCACGGCCCCGCGGGTTCCGGGCCCTGGGCGGCGTCAGGCTGCGTGCGGCGGGGATCGTGTGCAGACATACTCAGTCGGTGGGAGAAGATCCTGCCACGGACGGCACTCTTCGCTCGGTCGACGTAGTGCTTGCCGGGCACCGCGGGGATGCCCAGACCGCGCGACGCGCCCTGGGCTCGGAGGATCCCCGACTCCGAGAGGTCGCGCTCGGCGCGCTCTCGCGCACCGCAGACCTCGACCCAGCGACCCTCGAACGTGTCCTGCGCGAAGACCCTGACGCCGGGGTCCGCCGACGCGCGTGCGACCTCGCGGCGACTCTCCCCTTCTCGCAGCCGCTCCTCTCGGCGCTCGTCGCCGCACTGCGCGACCCCGACGCGCTTGTCGTCGAGGCGGCCTGCTGGGCACTCGGGGAGTCGCGTTCCGCGCCTGTTCCCGAGCTCGCGCGCACGGCGCGAGCGCATCCTGACGCCAGGGCGCGCGAAGCGGCGGTCGCGGCGATCGGAAGCATCGGCGATCCCTGCGGCCTGCCCGCAGTGCTCGACGCCCTCGGCGATCGACCGTCGGTGCGCCGCCGGGCTGTCGTCGCGCTTGCGGCGTTCGACGGCGAGGAGGTCCAAGCCGCCCTCGAGAATGCCGTGGCGGACCGAGACTGGCAGGTGCGGGAGGCAGCGGAGATCCTGCTCGACGGCGGGGAAGACCCGGAACGGGAACAGCCCCAGGAGCCGTAGCCCAGGCCGTCAACGCTCCGCTGCGGCGAACACCTGCTGGAGCCGGTCGAACGATTCGATGCAGCGCCCCGCACCGAGGACGACGCATTCGAGCGGCGTCTCGACGAGGTGCACGGGCACCCCGGTCGCATCGCTCAAGCGCTGTGAGAACCCGCGGAGCAACGCGCCGCCGCCGGTGAGGTGGATCCCCTCGAAGATGATGTCCTGCGCCAGCTCGGGTGGCGCCTCCCCGAGACAGGTCGTCGCCGCGTCCAGGATCTGGGTGACGTGCTCCGCGATCGCCGCGCGCACCTCGGCGGAGCTCAAGGTGACGGTGCCCGGCATTCCGGTCGACACCTCGCGCCCGCGTACCTCCGCGTCGGGCTCGTCCGTGTACGGGGCGGCGGAGCCGATCGCCATCTTGATCGCCTCGGCGGTACGCTCGCCGATCGCGATGCCAAAGGTGTTGCGGACGAAAGACTGGATCGCCGTGTCCAGGTCGAAGCCGCCGCAGCGGATCGCGCGCATCGCCACGACGCCGCCGAGCGAGATGACCGCCGTCTCGGACGTGCCCCCGCCGACGTCGACGATCATCGAACCGACCGGCTCGTGGATCGCAAGCCCTGCCCCGATCGCTGCGGCGATCGGCTGCTCGATCAGGAAGCAGGCCGATGCGCCCGCGGCGCGCGTCGCTTCGATCACGGCGCGCCGCTCCACCGCGGTGATCGCCGACGGGACGCAGACGAGCACCTTCGTGCGGCTGACCCTGCTCACCCCGACGCGACGGAGAAGGACGTGGAGCATGCGCTCGGTGATCTCGAAGTCCGTGATGGCGCCCTGACGCATTGGCCGAACGGCCACGATGTAGCCAGGGGTCCTGCCGATCATGCGCCAGGCCTCGTCTCCGATCGCGAGCACGTCCTTGGAGCGCGTGTCCATCGCGATGACCGTCGGCTCGTTCATCACGATGCCCTTCCCTTTCATGTAGACGAGGGTGTTGGCCGTGCCGAGGTCGATCGCGAGGTCCCGGGACATCGGCCGCAATGGTACGCAGGCGTGGGGCGATACCAACTCACGAGACCCGCTCGGTAACCTCACTCACGTGCATTGGGGCCCCTCCGAGGACGATCCCGAGGAGCGAGGGAGCTCCGGAGGTGGCTGGGTACCGCCAGAAGCCCGCAGCTGGCGCCACCCGTCCGAGCTCCACGCGGCCGGTGCTGGCGTGGTCTTCACCGCAGCGCCGGGCTGGCGGCGGAGCGCCGCGCTCGCCGTCGGAACTGCCGCGTTGGTCGCGATCCTCGCGGGCGCGCTCCTTCTCGCCAAGACCGGGTCGTCGCCGAGGACCGCGACGCTCGACACCATGCCCGTCGGGTCCGCTGCGGTCACTCCGTGCTGCACGCTGTCTCCGGTGCTCACCCGCGACGCCGAGCAAGCGGTCGTCTCCATCGAAACGGCCGGCTCTCGGGTGGCCGGCTGCGGCGTCGTGGTCGCCGAAGGGCTCGTCGCGACGACCGAAGCTGCGCTCGACGGCGCGCGCAGGGTGCGCGTGGTGGCAGCGACAGGGCGGCTGCTCCACGGCCAGGTCCTCGCGGTGGACCACGGCTCAGGCGTCGTGCTCCTGCGGCTCAGTGCGCCGTTACCCGTCGCACATGTGGACGTCGACGACAGCCTCGGCAGCGGCACCCCCGCGCTCGCCGTCGCGATCCGACCAGCGCGCGGCGGCCGAGCACCGAGGGCGATCTGGACGTCGGCGACCGTCGTGGCGGTCGGGAAACCGCCGCCGGGGGCCCCGCCGACCTCCATGGCGCAGATCACGGTCCGCGGGGCGTCCGTCCCCGTGATGCCCGGCGAGCCGCTGCTCGACCGGCGCGGTCGAGTCCTGGGCATCCTCGACGCCGCGAGCGGTACCGAGCGGTCGTTCCTCCCCATGCCGCTTGTCGTCGGCGTCAGCAACGACCTCGAGACGTGGGGCAGGGTTCGCCACGGCTGGCTCGGCGTCACCGACGCGACACTCGAGGGAGCGACAGGCGCGGCGATCGTGTGGGTGGACCCACACGGAGCGGCTGCCCGCGCCCTGCGCCCCGGCGACGTGATCATCCGAGTCGACGGCTGGCGGGTCCACTCCGCCGCGGATCTGCGCTCGATGCTCTACGTCATGGCACCCGGCACGCATGTGTCGGTCGAGGCCATGCGCGCCACACACGTGATCCGGGCGGTCGTACAGCTCGCTCCCTCGCCGTAGCATCGACTTCGTGTCGACGAACGACCCGTTCCAGGGTCTGCTCCAGGACCTCTTGAAAGTCATCGGGGGTGCCTCGGGCAGCCAGCACGCGTGGCAGGACGCAGCCCGCTCCCTCGCGCTCGGCGTCGCCACGGACGGCGAGCCGGAGGGCAATCCCGACCCGATCGCCCGGATCCGTTTCGAGGAGCTGGGTCGCGTCGCCGAGCTCCACGTCGCCGACGCGACGGGGCTCCCCTTCGACCGCTCACCGGTGCTCGTGCCGGTGGGTCGAGGGACGTGGGCCTCCCGGGTCCTCGACGCGTGGACGCCGACGCTTGGCCGCATGGTCGAGGCACAGCGGGCCGCACCCGCCCCTCCCGTGCCCTTCGAGGGCGCAGGCGACGTCGAAGCGCTCCTCGCTCGGTTCGCGAGCACGCTCGGCCCGGTGCTCATGGGCATGCAGTTCGGCTCCGCTGCAGGCCACCTCGCGCAACGGGCGCTCGGGCAGTACGCGATGCCGCTGCCGTGGCCCGCGGCGGCGGACATCCTGGTGGTCCCAGACAACGTCCGTCGCTTCTCGGAGGAGTGGAGCCTCCCCGAGGACGAGACCCGCCTGTGGGTGTGCCTCAGGGAGCTGACGGCGCACGTCGTGCTCAGCCGCCCCCACGTGGCAGCGCGGATCCAGGAGCTCCTCGAGGCGCTGATCGACGGCATGGTGGCCACCCAGCAGGGGCTCGCCGAGCGTCTCTTTGGACAGCAGGGCGACCCCGAGGCCCTGCAGCGCATCATTTCCGACCCCGAGGCGCTGCTCGCCGACCTGCTCGCGCCCGGCCAGCGCCGCACGTCGGTGGACCTGGTCGCGGTCACCACCGTCGTCGGGGCTTACGTCGACCACGTGACTCGCGCGCTGGCGACCAGCCTGATCGGGGCGGCGGCGCCGCTCGGCGAAGCTTGGTACCGCTACCGCATCGAGGAGTCGGCGGCTGAGCAGGCGGCCGCCACCCTCTTCGGGCTCGACCTCACCCATCAGCAGGTCGACCGGGGCGCGGCCTTCATAAGAGGCGTCGTCGAGCGTGCCGGCGAGGAGTCGCTTCAGCAGCTCTGGGACGACCCCCGCCACCTCCCGACGCCTGCGGAGCTGGATGCGCCAGGGCTGTGGCTCGAGCGCATCTCCCTCCCGGAGCTCCCCGGCGAGTGAGCAGGTCGGCCGTGCCCGTTCGGTCGGTGAGCGCCCGGTCGGTGAGCGCCCGGTCGGTGAGCGCCCGGTCGGTGAGCGCCCGGCAGCCGGTGCTACTCGGCGCCCTCACCTTCTTCGGGAAATCCGAGGTCCCACTCGAGCGAGAGGTTCTCGCGTTCGGCGTCGCGCACGACCCGCTCGCGATTGCGGCGGAACTGGGGATCGTGAGGCGGGAGCAGCACCAGGCGCGCGAGCACCCTCTCGCGGAAGGCCCCGATCAGCTCAGCGTCGCCGTAGTCGGACTGCACCTCCCAGTGCGGGGCGACTGGACCCAGGTAGACGATACGGACGTGCCCGACCGGGTCGGGAGCCTGCTCGGTGGTCGGCTCTGGCATTGGGCCAGCGTAACCGCTGCGTCGCGGCGCACGATCCGGCAAGGGCGGCACAGGTGCGGGAATCGCCGCTGTCGGCAGCGGCTGTCACCGAATCGTCCACCGCGCAAACGTGTCAATTCCGTTGCGCAGCGGCTAGTGTTGGTGCTCGACAAAGGGGTGTGAGCCATGAACACGGACTGGATGGCGCGAGGGAAGTGCCGCGAGATCCCGCCTGCAGTCTTCTTCCCGAGTGATGGGCTCGGGGTACAAGCGGCGCAGCGGATCTGCGAGGGATGCCCCGTGGCGGAGACATGCCTCGAGTACGCACTCGCGAACCGCATCGATCATGGGGTCTGGGGCGGCACCTCCGAGCGTGAGCGCCGCAGGATCCTGCGGCGTCGTCGAGTGCCGATTGCGGCCACTGCCATCGACCACGGCTCCTGAGCCCCGAGCCGGCACACGGGGACTCTCGTGCCCTCGAGGAGCGGCGCGGCAGCGCCTCTCGAGTGCGTCGTCAACGTCAGCGAAGGCCGCGACCAGCACGCCCTGCGTGAGCTCGTCGGCACCTGCGGGGACGTGCTGCTCGATGTCCACTCCGACCTCGACCACCACCGATCGGTGTTCACCCTCGCAGGACCGCCAGGCGCGGTGCAGGAAGCGGCCAGATCCCTCACTCGTGCCGCGGTCGAGATGCTCGACCTCTCGCGTCACGACGGTGCGCACCCCCGCTTCGGCGTCGTCGACGTCGTCCCTTTCGTCCCGCTCGACGGGCTCGAGACACCGCTGAGGTCGCCCAAGAACCAGCCGAACCTCGGACCGGCGGTCGCCGCCCGCGACGCGTTCGCGTCCTGGGCGGGGCGGACGCTCCACCTCCCTTGCTTCCTCTACGGCCCACGGCCGGGCGAGCGCGTGCGGACCCTTCCAGAGGTGCGCCGCGGCGCATTCGCCGCGTTCCAGCCAGACGCGGGCCCAAGAGCGCCGCACCCCACCGCCGGCGCGGTGGCCGTCGGCGCACGCCCCCTTCTCGTCGCGTACAACGTCTGGCTCGACGGCGCGGATC
Organism: Actinomycetes bacterium; assembly: GCA_021844425.1. Classification (GTDB taxonomy): domain Bacteria; phylum Actinomycetota; class Acidimicrobiia; order Acidimicrobiales; family RAAP-2; genus JAJYVT01. The sequence continues at coordinate 14,018 of JAKBTL010000115.1, forward strand.
TTGCCCTCGCCAGAAAGCTGGCCGCCAGCGTCCGCTGCCCGTCCGTACGAGCCCTCGGGTTCGCCCTCCGGAGCGGCGTCCAGGTCTCGTGCAACCTCGTCGACCCGTTCGCCGTCGGCCCCGCGGAGGTCTACGACCGCGTCGCGACCCTCCTGCAGGCGGCGGGACCCGACCACTCCCCAGGCGGGGTCGTCCGCCGCGCCGAGCTCGTCGGGCTGATCCCGGCAGCCGCGATGGAGCGGATCCCGCCGGTGAGGTGGGCCGAGCTCGACCTCTCCCCCGACCGGACGATCGAAGCCCGCCTCGCAGAGGGAGCTCAGGCGATCCGCTGAACCGTCCGATCAGCCGGCGACGACCTCCGGCCGGCGGACCATCGCCCTCGACCGGCGCTCGCGCCGGCGCTCGCGCTCGCTCATGCCCCCCCAGATCCCGAACTTCTCGCCGTTGGCGAGCGCGTACTCGAGGCAGTCCTGTCGCACGACGCAGCCCCGGCACACCTCCTTCGCCTCCCTGGTGGATGCCCCCCGCTCCGGGAAGAACAGATCCGGGTCCACCCCCATGCAGTTGGCCTGTGCCTGCCAGCTGCGCTCCTGGCGACCGTAGAGCAACGTCACGAGGTCCACTGGCTCGCCTCCCCTCGCCACACTTCGTGGCACCGCTGTAATTACAACGATGTCATACCGAGCTGGGGAGCGCAAGGGCACAGATCGAGCTCCGAGACGCCGACCCCCTCGTGTCCCCGAGCCGCCGACCACGGCCGGGGGAACCTTAGCCACCGGGCGAGTCGGCCGCCATGGCCTCCCGTGCCCCTGGGCACGCGGCTCAGCCTGCGTGTCGGAAGGTGCGCCGATGCCGGAGGAAGTCGACGAGCACGTAGCTGCCCAGAGCGTCAGGCGTGGTCGAGAAGGTGCGCCCGCCGTTCACCCGTGCGATCTGCTCGACGAAGGGGAACTGCGTGCGCTCGACGTCCAGGGCGAAGACGTTGATCGTGATCCCGGCCCTCGTGCATCGGACGACCTCGGCCATCGTGCGCGCGATCGTCTCGGGCACCGGCGGGTAGTTGAACTGCACCTCTCCGTCCGGCTCGATGTGCGCGGTCGGCTCCCCGTCGGTGACGACGATGATCTGCTTGGTCCCGTGCTGGCGGGCGAGCATCGTGCGCGCGAGCAGGAACGCGTGCTGGAGGTTCGTGCCGTAGACGTAGTCCCACATCGCAGTGGGCAGCTCCTCGGCGGGGATCTCTCGGGCGACCGCCGAGAACCCCACGATGCCGAGGTAGTCACGCGGAAAGCGCGTCGAGATCAGCGCGTGCAGCGCCAGAGCCATCTTCTTGGCAGGCACGAAGTTGTCGCGCATCGGCATGGACATCGAGAGGTCGACCGCGACGACGGTGGCCGAGCGATGCAGAGCCTCGGTCTCGACGACCTCGAAGTCGGACGCGTCGAGGCGCACGGGCACGCCCGACCCCGACCGGCGCACCGCGTTGTGCACCGTCCGGCCGAGGTCGAGGATGAAACGGTCGCCGTGCTCGTAGGGCCGCGACGTCTCTTCGCGGTCGTGGCCCGCGCCCGGCGACGTGGAGCGGTGGTCGCCGAGGTGGTCCTTTCGCAGCTGCGCGAACAGGTCGGCGAGCGCCCGCTGCCCGACGCGGCGCACGCCCCTCGGGGTGAGCTCCGTGCGACCTCCGCGGTGCTCGACGTACCCCGCGTCCTCGAGCTCCCTGGCCACGCGCGCGAGCCGGTCCAACGATCTCTTCGCGTCTTCGCCCACGAACCTGCCGACCTCTTCGAGGTCGATCTCGCCGAGGCTCGCCGGTGAGCTCGCCGACTGCAGCACGCCCTCGGCGCGCTCGATCGACGCCACCTGCTGCGCGACGTCCGCTGCCACGCCCAAGTCGAGCGGCGCCTCGCCCGTGAAGGGATGGCGATCGCCCCACCCTGCCGCGGGCACCGCCTCTTGGATGTTGCGCGCGAGGCGTTCGACCTGCCATCGCAGGTCCATGTCCTCGAGCAACGACTCGGCGAGGCCTCGGAGCTCGTCGCGCTGGACGGGAGACATGGAGCGCCACATCGCGTCCGCTGCGGCGAATCGCTGCGCGAGCTGCTCCAAGAGCTCGTCCAGCGAGGCGACGGGGGGGAAGAGGTCGCCGAACTCCTCCATGAACGCCTCGAAGCTCGGTGAGAGCTCCTCACCACGCCCCCGCTGCTCGATCATGCGGCTCAGACGGTCGAAGGCGTCACGCAGGCGGGCGAGCTGGCCGGGGTCGGCGGCGCGCAGCGCGTCCGACATCCCGCGGAAGTAGGCGTCGGCGACCTCCTGGCGGAGCTCGTCCAACAGCTCGCTGAAGCGCTCGGCGGCATCCGAGGACACGAAGTCGTAGCGCTGGAGCCCCTCGACGCGTCCCGCGACGCCGTCGGGGAGCAGGTCGAGAGCGATCCGTCGCTCGGCGGCGACCTCGGAGGTGACCGCCGCGCGGCGTTCGTCGCCGGAACGCCGCGCCTCGTCCTCCAGCTCGTCGATGGCGCAGCGCTCGGCGGTGACGACGTCGTCGAGCGCAGCGGCGATGCGCGAGAGCCGGCCGCCGGGGTCTCCTCGCGCGAGGAGCTCGGCGCGCCGGCGCCGGAGCCTCTCGAGCACCTCGCGCAACCCCATGACGCGCTCGCCGTCCTCGGTCCGCATCCCGCTGCGCAACACCCGGCGAAGGGCTGCATCGAGGTCGCCCCCGGCGAAGAGGTCGTCGGTGAGCTCACCGAGCAACGCGTCCGGGTCGATCTCCGACCCCTCCTGGGATCCGTCCCACGCAGAGTACGCGTACCGGACGCCCATCTCAGCGCCTGCTGCGGTAGAGGGCGCGGCTGCCGGAGGCGTCCTTGTTCAGGCGCTTCGTGAGATGGAGACCTTCGAGCACCAGCTCGACCGCAGCCGCCAGCATGGCGGGCGACTCGCCCTGGTCTCCCGCGAGCGCCCGTGCCGGCCCCTCGATCCCCGGCACCTCCCGCAGCGCCGCCAGGTACTGCGCGGCGGGGAGATCGTCGCCGGTGTGGACCACCCTGCCGGCGTCGAAGTCCGCGACGACGCCGGCCGGGTCCGCCAGGACCACCCGACGGCGGAAGACGGCGAGGACCGCGGACGCGACCAGCTGAGCGAACACCTCCTCTTCCCTGCCCTCCTCGAGCGCCTCGACCTCCACCTTGCCCTGCGTCGAGCTCACGAGCGCCGCGAGGTCGCTCACCCGCGGCACCGCCTCCGGCTCGCCCGTTCGCAGCGCTCTCCGCCGGGCGCTCGCCACGAGCGTCTCGAAGTTGGCGATGCTCAGTCGCACCGACACCCCGCTGCGCTGGTTCACGTGCGGGCTACGGCGCGCGAGCTGGCTGATCTCGGCCACGACCTCCTCGAGGTGCTCGGGCACGGCGACCGGGACACCGTCCGAGGGGATGCGCGCCTCAGCCCGCACGACCGCCATCTCGGTCGCCACGTCGCGGGGGTAGTGCGTGCGGATCTGCGCGCCGAAGCGGTCCTTGAGCGGGGTGATGATCCGACCCCGGTTCGTGTAGTCCTCCGGGTTCGCGGTCGCGACGAGAAGGACGTCGAGGGGGAGACGAACGCGGTGACCCCGGATCTGGACGTCGCGCTCTTCGAGCACGTTGAGCAGCCCCACTTGGATCCGCTCTGCGAGATCCGGGAGCTCGTTGATGGCGAAGATGCCGCGGTTCACCCGGGGGACGAGCCCGTAGTGCAGCGTCAGCTCGTCCGACAGGTAGCGGCCTTCGGCGACCTTGATCGGGTCCACCTCGCCGATCAGGTCCGCGATGGAAGTGTCGGGCGTCGCCAGCTTCTCGCCGTAGCGGTCCGAGCGATGCACCCAGTCGAGCGGCGTGTCGTCGCCTTCGTCCGCGACCCGCAGCCTGGCGAAGCGCGAGGTGGGGCAGAGAGGGTCGTCGTTGATCTCCGAGCCCGACACGACCGGCATCCACTCGTCGAGCAGTGTGGCGAGCGCGCGCAGGATCCGGGTCTTCGCTTGGCCCCGCTCTCCGAGGAGGATGACGTCGTGACCGGCGAGCAGCGCGTTCTCGAGCTGGGGCACGACCGTCTCGTCGAAGCCGAGCACCCCTTCCACGACCGGGCGACCGGCCGCGATGCGCTCGGCGGCGTTCCGGCGCAGCTCGTCGGCGACCGGTACCGAGCGCCAGCCGGCGGCGCGCAGCTCTCCCACCGTGCGCGGCAGGTCGGGCGGCGAGCCGCCCCGCGAGGCGGTCTGGGCGGCGTAGGCGGAGGGACGCTGCGAGGCGGGCTCTGCGAACTGCACCCATCCGAGCCTAGGTCCGAAGGACGCTGTGGCGGCTCGCGGACGTCCACCACGAGCCCAGCTGGTCGTGGAGCGCCCGCAGCAATAAGGTGCCAGCTGCGACGATTCGAGGAGGAGGCGCGTGACGACGCTCGACAACGCGACGGGCACCCCGGTAGTCATCGGGGGAAAGAGGGGCGGTCCGGACGTTCCGACGCTCCGGCAGGACCGCTGGTGGGTCCAGCCCCTCGTGACCGTGACCATCCTGACCGCCTTCATCGTCTACTCGACGTGGGCGGTCTTCGTGAACAAGGACTACTACGTCGGCGTCGCGATGCACCGTGACCTGATCTCGCCCTTCTACTCCCCGTGCATCGCGGCGAGCTGCGTGCCCGGATCGCGGGGCACAACCGTCGTAGCCACCTGGTGGCACATCACCCCGGCGCTCATGGTGATCGGCGGACCCCTCGGGTTCCGCTTGACCTGCTACTACTACCGCCGCGCCTACTACCGCGGGTTCTGGCAGTCCCCGCCGAACTGCGCGGTCGCCGACGGCCACCGGCGCTACACGGGCGAGTCCCGCTTCCCGCTCATCCTCCAGAACGTCCACCGGTACTTCTTCCTGATCGGGCTCATCTTCAACGTGATCCTCACCATCGACGCCGTCATGGCGTTCCGGATGCCCGGGGCTGGAGGGATCGGCTTCAGCGTGGGCACCCTCGTGCTGTGCGTGAACGCGATCCTGCTGTGGACCTACAGCCTCTCGTGTCATGCAGCTCGCCATCTCTGCGGCGGCCACGTGAAGAAGTTCTCCACCCATCCGGTGCGGCACCTCATCTGGAAGCTCCTCACTCCGCTCAACGCCCGGCACATGCAGTTCGCCTGGGTGAGCCTCATCTTCGTCGCCCTCACCGACCTCTACGTACGGCTCGTGGCCGCCGGCGTGATCACCGACCCGAAGCTGTTCTGAGGAATCGGAGCGCACATGACCGACTACGAGACCCACCGCTACGACGTGATCGTCATCGGGGCGGGAGGCGCGGGGCTGCGCGCCGCCATCGAGGCGACGTCGCGGGGGCTGTCCACGGCGCTCGTCTGCAAGTCGCTCTTCGGCAAGGCGCACACCGTCATGGCCGAGGGCGGCGTGGCCGCCGCCATGGGCAACGTGTACCCCGAGGACAACTGGCAGGTCCACTTCCGTGACACCATGCGCGGCGGCAAGTACCTGAACAACTGGCGCATGGCCCAGCTCCACGCCCAGGAGGCGCCGGACCGGGTCTACGAGCTCGAAGCCTGGGGGGCGCTGTTCGACCGCACCCCCGACGGTCGGATCACCCAGCGCGACTTCGGCGGCCATCGCTACGCGCGCCTCGCGCACGTGGGCGACCGCACCGGTCTCGAGCTCATCCGCACCCTCCAGCAGAAGGCCGTCAGCATGGACGTCGACGTCTTCATGGAGTGCAAGATCCTCCGCCTCCTGGAGGACGCCTCGGGAGCGGTGTCGGGCGCGGTCGGCTACTGGCGCCCGACGGGAGAGTTCGTCGTGTTCGAGGCGAAGGCCGTGGTGCTCGCGACCGGCTCGATCGGCCGCTCCTACACCTACACCTCCAACTCCTGGGAGTCGACGGGCGACGGCCACGCGATGGCGATCTGGGCGGGTGCCGACGTGATCGAGATGGAGTGCGTGCAGTTCCACCCGACCGGGATGGTGTGGCCGCTTTCGGTGCGCGGGCTGCTCGTGACCGAGGGCGTGCGCGGCGACGGCGGGGCACTGAAGAACCGCGAAGGCCGCCGCTTCATGTTCGACTACATCCCCGAGATGTTCCGCGCGGAGACCGCGGAGACCGAGCAGGAGGCGGACGCGTGGTACGAGGACCACGCCAATAACCGCCGCACCCCGGACCTGCTCCCGCGCGACGAGGTCGCCCGTGCGATCAACGCGGAGGTGAAGGCGGGCCGCGGCAGCCCGCACGGCGGCGTCTACCTCGACATCGCGTCCCGGCGCTCGCCTGAGTTCATCCGCCGCCGCCTTCCATCGATGTACCACCAGTTCCTCGAGCTCGCCGGCGTGGACATCACGGCAGAGCCGATGGAAGTGGGCCCGACGTGCCACTACATGATGGGCGGCGTGCGCGTGCACCCCGAGACGCAGGCTGCCACCGTGCCCGGGCTCTTCGCAGCGGGCGAAGTCGCCGGGGGCATGCACGGCGCCAACCGCCTCGGTGGCAACTCCTTGTCGGACCTCCTCGTCTTCGGGCGACGCGCGGGGATGGGAGCTGCGGACTTCGCCGAGAGCCGGACCGGAGACATCCAGCTCGACGCCGGGCAGATCGACACGGCGGTCGCCGACGCCATGGCCCCCTTCGCGCGCGACGACGGAGAGAACCCCTACGAGGTCCACCAGGACCTCCAGCGCACGATGCAGTCGCTGGTCGGGATCATCCGCACCGGTCCCGAGCTCGAGGAAGCTCTGGACAAGCTCGGTGAGCTGCGCGAGCGCGCCGCCAAGATCTCGGTGGAAGGCGGCCGGGCCTACAACCCCGGCTGGAACCTCGCCACCGACCTCCCGTCCATGCTCACGGTCTCGACCGCCATCGCCCAGGGCGCGCTGGCGCGCAAGGAGAGCCGCGGCGCGCACACCCGGGACGACTACCCGAACCCCGACCCCGAGCTCGGAAAGGTCAACTTCGTCCAGCGTCAGACGGGCGAGCGCGGCTACGCGGCGCCGATCCAGATCGGTCCGGAGCCGCTGCCCGAGATGCCGGCGGACCTGCACGAGCTTCTCGAGGAAGGACACTGATGACCGACTCGATCCCCGCCTCCACACCGCAGAGCACCGGGCCGACACCCCCTCTCTCGTCCCCTGCCGGCGCGCCGCCGGCGACCTCGGACGCCGGTCGAGACGACCTCGCAGCGCCACCGCTCCCCGATGACGGAACGGTCGGACGGACCTTCGAGCCGGCGACAGACGAGGAGGACGAGGAGGACGAGGAGGAAGAAGAGGACGAGGAGGACGAGGAGGA
>JAKBTL010000115.1:21425-35251 GCA_021844425.1 Actinomycetes bacterium
GAGGACGAGGAGGACGAGGAGGAAGAAGAGGAGGAGCCGACCGTGACGCTGCGCGTTTGGCGCGGCGACGCGTCGGGGGGCGATCTCGTCGACTACACGCTGCCGGCGAACGAGGGCGAGGTCGTGCTCGACGTCGTCCACCGCATCCAGGCAACCCTCGCCCCGGACCTTGCATGCCGGTGGAACTGCAAGGCCGGCAAGTGCGGCTCGTGCTCCTCGGAGATCAACGGGATGCCGCGTCTCATGTGCATGACGCGCGTCGACGAGCTCCCCGAGGGCCCGATCACCGTCACCCCGATGCGGACGTTCCCTCTCATCCGCGACCTCGTGACCGACGTCACGTTCAACTACGACGTCGCGAAGCGGGTGCCGGCATTCGCGCCTCCGCCCCCTCCTGACGGCGGCTATCGGATGCAGCAGGTCGACGTCGAGCGTGGGCAGGAGTTCCGCAAGTGCATCGAGTGCTTCTTGTGCCAGGACGTCTGCCACGTGATCCGCGACCACGAGGAGAACAAGGCGCACTACGCGGGCCCCCGGTTCTTCATCCGCTTCGCCGAGCTCGAGATGCACCCGCTCGACACCAACGACCGCCGGGAGCTAGTGCGCCAGCGCATGGGCCTGGGCCTGTGCAACATCACCAAGTGCTGCACCGAGGTGTGCCCGGAGCACATCAAGATCACCGACAACGCGATCATCCCCTTGAAGGAGCGCGCGGTCGACGCATCCTACGACCCGATCGCGTGGCTGGGCCGCAAGATCCTCCGGCGCCACAAGCGCTCGCCGGAGGAGGCGTCGGCCGCGTCACCGCACTGAGCGCGCGCAGCATGCGCCTCTACTCCGACGAGTGGATCGCCGCGTTCAACGAGGCGGTGGCCGGGCTCGAGCCCGACGCCGGCGCCTCCTTCCGGATGCTCCAGGTCGTCCGAGGGGGCCCCGAAGGAACGCTCCAGATCGTGCTCAGCGTGCACGAGGGCCGGGTCGCCCTCGAGCGGGTGCAGGACGCCGAGGCTGCCTCCCAGGACGCCGAGCCTGCCTCCCAGGACGCCGAGGCTGCCTCCCAGGACGCCGAGGCTGCGCCCCCGGTAGAGGTGACGGTCTCGGTGCAATTCGATGACGCTCTCGCGCTCGCCCAGGGGGAGCTGGACCCCGCCCGCCTGCTCGCGGCCGGGCGGGTACGGGTTCGCGGAGACCTCTCCGTCCTGGTGAGAGGCCAGGAGCTCCTCGCTGCAGCCACGGCGCGCCTCGGATCCCTGTCGGCGGAGACCTCCTGCTAGGCGATCTCCTGGCTGGGTAATCTTTGGACGAGCGGCCCGTGACCGCGGGCCCAGGACACGGGAGGCGTGCAGTGCACCAGCCGATCGACGACCACTTCCTCCTCCGCTACCGCCAGCTCCTGGACGCAGAGGACGCAGCGTTCGACGAAGTCGAGCACGCGTGCGAGGAAGGGAACCGCACGCAATTCGATGCGGAGATGGCCGTCTGGCAGGACACGGTCGCCAAGAAGCTGCACTTCCTCACCAGCGCAGGCATCGACATCCCCGAGCGCGGCGTCACCGCTGCCCCCTGAACACGGGCTTCCTGAGCGCACGACGCGCGCCTCTGCGCGCGCGTCGTGACCCGCGGCGCGCAGCTCAGCCGATGAGGCCCATCGCCTCCACCTCTGCCCTCTCCGAGAGCAGCTCCTCGGTCGTGGCGCGGATCCGCTCCTCGGCGAACGCGTCGTGCTCGAAGCCTTCGTCCACCGACCAACCGCCGCGCCCGTCTGCCTTGACCGGGAAGCCGAACTGCAGCCCCTCGGGGATGCCGTACTCGCCGTTGCTCGCCACCGCGACCGAGAGGCAGTCCCCCTCGGGCGTCGCGCTGCGAAGCCCGGCGACCGTGTCGATCGCGGCGTTCGCCGCGGAGGCTGCCGACGACGCGCCGCGCGCCTCGATGATGGCAGCGCCACGCTTTTGGACCGTGGTGAGGAACTCGCCTTCGAGCCATCCCCGGTCCTCGACGACTTCGGGCACGGGGCGTCCGTCGACCCTGGCGTTCGCGAAGTCGGGGTACTGCGTCGACGAGTGGTTGCCCCAGATGGCGACGCGCGACACGGAAGTCACCGGGACCCCAGCCCGCCTCGCGAGCAGGCTCTTGGCACGGTTGGCGTCCAGGCGCATCATCGAGAACCAGCGGTCGGCGGGGACCTCCGTGGCGTTCGAGCGGGCGATCAGGCAGTTCGTGTTGGCCGGGTTGCCCACGACGAGCACCCGGACGTCGGACGCTGCGTGCTCCGCGATGGCCCGGCCCTGCGGCTTGAAGATCCCGCCGTTGACTCCGAGGAGGTCGCCGCGCTCCATGCCCGCCTTGCGGGGGATCGAGCCGACGAGGAGCGCCCACGACGCGCCGTCGAAGGCGGTCTTGAGATCGGAGGTCGCCACCACGTCGTGGAGGAGCGGGAACGCGCAATCGTCGAGCTCCATGATGACCCCTTCGAGCGCCTTCATCGCAGGCTCGATCTCGAGCAGGCGCAGGACGACGGGCTGACCCTCACCGAGCAGCTGGCCCGACGCGATCCGGAAGAGGAGCGAGTAGCCGATCTGCCCGGCAGCACCGGTGACGGTCACATGGACAGGAGTGGAGGAGGCCATGGGGCAACCCTACTCCCGGCTCCCGGAGCCCCCACGAGCTACCGGGCCTCCCTGGCGACGTACACCGTCGAGGAGGACGTCGGGCCTCCGACCCGGCGCACGGCCCACCCCGTCCGTCGCAGCACCGAGACGAAGTAGCGCTCGTCGAAGCCGAGCTCGAGCCAGCCGTAGCGCCTCGACGACCACAACGACAGCCCGTCGAGCCGGGGACCCCACGGGTAGGCGAGGACGTCGACGGGCTCCGCTCCGAAGACGACGACGCCGTCGCGCCGGACGAGCCCGTGCAGCAGTTCGAGGAGCGCGACGTGGTCGGCGCAATGGTGGAACGACTCGAAGAAGACCGCCGCGTCGTAGGAGCGGCCCTCGTGCGAGGCCGCGAAGCTGAGCATGTCGGCGCACACGACGCGCGCGCAGGGCACCCGCTCGGCGACGAGGCGGCAGAACCCCTCGTCGACGTCGACGGCGGTCACCTCGTGCCCCGTCGCCACCAGGTCGGCCGTGAGGTTCCCCCAGCCGGGCCCGAGCTCGACCACGCGGGCGGGGGCGGCGAGCCCGAGCGCCCGCACGATGCTGCCGCGCGCCACCAGATCGTCGCCGACGACTACGGACGAGCCCGTCGCGTAGGGGAACGGGCGACGCAGCGCCGCGTCGAAGTCGAAGGGCGAGGACTCGTGCGCGACGGTGTAGGAGCCGCGCCCCGAGATGCGCGCGTAGAGATCGAACGCCCACGTACGGTACTGCGCCGAGAACGGGTCGCGTGGCCACGGCGGCGGCGCGACCCGCACGTCGGCGAGGAACGCTCTTCCCGCGTCCTCCCCGCGCGCGAAGCAGGCTGCGGCCTGCTCGAGCACGGCGTCGAGCTCTGCGAGCGACACCATCGTGCTCGCCGCATCGCGCCGTCGCAGCCTGACCGCGCGGCGCGCCGGTTCGGGAAGCAGCGCAACCGCCTCTCGTGCCACGTGCAGCGCCGCCGCGCGCACCGAGCGCGCGCAGGACCCCTCAGCCCTCACCTGGAGCCCTCACCTGCACCAGTCACCCTTCGGGCCCGTGCCTTCGGCCGGAGCGCACGGCGGCGGGCGACAGCACGTCCCCCACGCTACCCGGGCGCGGCTCCGCCCTCCGGGGCGCGCCGGCTGGCGGGGAACGCCGTGACGTGGTGATCTTTCCCAAGAGGTTTCCCGCAGCGGTCAGCCGACCGCTCGACAGCATCGGACCCGGAGCGGAGCAGCACGTGACCAGACCGACCGTCATCTACACCCACACCGACGAGGCGCCGGCGCTCGCGACGTACTCGCTCCTGCCGATCGTGCAGGCCTTCGCCGCGACGGCGGGGGCCGCGATCGAGACGAAGGACATCTCGCTCGCGGGACGGATCCTCGCCGCCTTCCCCGAGCATCTCGAGGAGGCCCAGCGGCTCCCCGACGCCTTGTCGGAGCTGCGCGCGCTCACCTCGGACCCGAGCGCGAACATCATCAAGCTGCCGAACATCTCGGCGTCCGTGCCACAGCTGCGCGCCGCGATCGCGGAGCTCCAGGCACAGGGCTACGCCGTGCCCGACTATCCCGACAGCCCTGCCGACGAGCAGGAGCGCGAGGTCCGGGCGCGCTACGACTCGGTCACGGGGAGCGCGGTGAACCCGGTGCTGCGCCAAGGCAACTCCGACCGGCGGATCCCTTCTTCGGTCAAGAGCTTCGCCCGGGCGCACCCGCACTGGATGGGTGCGTGGTCCGCCGACTCGAAGACCGACGTCGTGTCGATGACCGGCGACGACTTCCGGCACACCGAGCAGTCGGCAGTCGTGAGAGACGCAGGCCCCCTTCGGATCGAGCTGGTGCCCGAGAGTGGGAAGCCGAGCGTGCTGGCCGACGGCGTGGCGGTCGGGGCTGGCGACATCGTCGACGCTGCGGTCATGCGCGTCGACGCGCTCACGCAGTTCGTGCGCGCCCAGGTCACGCGGGCGAGGAACGACGACGTCCTCTTCTCGGTCCACCTGAAGGCGACGATGATGAAGGTGTCCGACCCCGTCATCTTCGGCCACGTGATCCGGGCGTTCTTCCCGACGACCTTCGCGCGCTACGGCGAGGCGATGGCCGCGGCTGGCCTGAACCCCGCTGACGGGCTCGCAAGCATCTTCGACGCGCTCTCCTCGATGCCGGGCGGCAACGAGATCCGGGCCTCGTTCGACGAGGAGGCCCGGGAGGGGCCTCGCCTCGCCATGGTCGACTCCGACCGCGGCATCACGAACCTCCACATGCCCAACTCGATCATCGTCGACGCGTCGATGCCGGCGATGATCCGCAACTCCGGGCACATGCCGGGACCGGGGGGCGAGGAGGCGGACACCTTGGCGGTGATCCCCGACAGCAGCTACTCGGGCGTCTACAAGGTGTTCGTCGACGACTGCCGGCGCAACGGCGCGCTGGACCCGGCGGCGATCGGGTCCGTCCCGAACGTGGGGCTCATGGCCCAGGCGGCAGAAGAGTACGGGAGCCACGGCACCACCTTCGAGGTGCGCTCCGCCGGGACGGTCCGGGTGCTCGATCGCTCCGGCGCCGCGCTCCTCGAGCTCGAGGTCGCGCACGGCGACATCGTCCGCGTCTGCCGGACCACGGACATCGCGGTCCGCGATTGGGTCAAGCTCGCAGTGCGCCGCGCCCGCGCGAGCGGAGACCCGGCCGTGTTCTGGCTCGACGAGACCAGGCCGCACGACGCCCAGCTGATCGCCAAGGTGCGCGCGGTGCTCGCGGAGGGAGACGTCGAGGGCCTCTCGCTCGAGATCATGGATCCTGCAGCTGCGACCGCCCGGTCCCTGGAACGGATCCGCAGGGGCGAGAACACCATCTCGGTGACCGGGAACGTGCTGCGGGACTACCTGACCGACCTGTTCCCCATCATGGAGGTCGGCACGAGCGCCAAGATGCTCTCGATCGTGCCCCTCCTCGCGGGCGGCGCGCTCTTCGAGACCGGTTCAGGCGGCTCCGCTCCCAAGCACGTCCAGCAGCTCTTGGAGGAGAACTTCTTGCGGTGGGACAGCTTGGGCGAGCTCCTCGCGCTGTCAGAGAGCCTCTCGCTCCTCTCGGAGCGGTCGGGGAGCGCCCGCATCGCGGTCCTGGCCGCCGCCCTCGACCGGGCGACCGAGCGCCTCTTGGAGGAGGGGAGGTCTCCACGCCGCCAGGTCGGGGGCATCGACAACCGGGGCAGCCACTTCTTCCTCGCCCTGTACTGGGCGCAGGAGCTCGCTGCCCAGAGCGAGGACCTCGCCCTGGCGGAGGCCTTCACCGGACTGGCCAAGAACCTGGAGGACGCCCAGGAGGCGATCGTCGGCGAGCTGGCGTCGGTCCAGGGGGCTCCCGTCGACCTCGGTGGCTACTACCATCCTGACCCCGAACGGGCCGCCGCGGTGATGCGCCCGTCGGCCACGTTCAACGCCGCGCTCGGACAGCTCGCGACCTGAGGGCGGGCTCAGCTCGTCGGCGACAGCGCCGGCGCGAGGCCGAGGGCCCGGTAGATCTCCCGGGTCGCCGTCGAGCGGTTGAGCGTGTAGAAGTGCAAGCCCGGTGCGCCGAGCTCGAGGAGCGTCCGGCAGAGCTCGGTGGCCATCGCGATCCCCTCCGCCCGCACGCCCTCGTCCCCCCCGCGCCCGGCACCAGACTGGAGCCGCTCGAGCGCCCACGCCGGGACCGGGGAGCCCATCTCCGCCATCCGGGGGACCGACGCGAGCGAGGTGACCGGCATGATGCCCGGCAGGACCGGCTTGGCGAGCCCGCGTCGGGCGAGATCGTCCACGAGCGCCGCGTACTGCTCGGGCTCGAAGAAGAACTGCGTCACCGCGAAGTCGGCCAGGGCGAGCTTCTCGGCCAGCCGGGCACGATCCGCGCCGATGCTCGGCGACGCTGGATGGCCCGCGGGGTGGGCGGCCACCCCGATCGAGAACCCGCCGACGGCCCGTGCGAGCTCGACGAGCTCGATCGCGTGGCCGAGCTCGCTCGCACGCCCGTCCCCTGTGCGCAACGGGTCGCCGCCCAGGGCCATGAGGTTCTCGACGCCGGCCTTGCGCAGCTCGACGAGGGTCTCAGCGAGCTCGAGCCGCGTGTGGCCGACGCAGGTCAGATGTGCCATCGGCGTGAGGGTGGTCATGTGGAGCATCGCGGTCACGAGATCGAACGTGCGCTTGCGGGACCCGGCGCCACCCCGGTAGGTGACCGAGACGAACGACGGCTTCAGCGGCTCGAGCTCGTGGAGCGTGCGCGTGAGCGTCGCTTGCTCGGCGTCCGAGCGCGGCGGGAAGAACTCGAAGGACCAGGTCCTGCCTGCCGAGAGAAGCTCCGCGATCCGGGCCATCCGCAGATGCTATGGGGCACGCTCCGCGGCGAGCACGCAGTTGCGCAGCAGCATCGCACGCGTCATCGGTCCCACGCCGCCGATACGCGGGGTGATCCAGCCGGCGACCTCGGCGACCGACTCCTCGACGTCGGAGAGGAGCCGGCGGCCCTCGAAGGACGTCCCTGCGCCCACCACCGCCGCGCCCGGCTTGACCATGTCGGGCGTGACGAGCCCGGCTCGGCCCGCCGCCGCCACGACCACGTCGCCGCTGCGCACGAGCCCCGCCAGGTCGTCGACCCCGGTGTGGACGACCGTCACCGCCGCATTGCAACCCGGACGCTTGGAAGCGAGCAGGAGGGCGAGCGGGCGCCCGATCGTCAGCCCCCGGCCGATCACCACCGCGTGGCGACCCTCGACGGGGACGTCGAAGGAGGCGAGCAGCTCTACGATGCCCGCCGGGGTGCAGGGGAGCGCGCCGGGATGGTTCGCCACGAGGTGCCCGAGGTTCACCGGGTGGAGCCCGTCCGCGTCCTTCGCGGGGTCGACCGCCAGCAGCACGCGCTGCTCGTCGATCCCCGGGGGCAACGGCAGCTGGACGATGTAGGCGTGGACGCGCGGATCCGCGTTGAAGCGGGCGACGACGGCCTCGATCTCCTCCTGGGTCGCCGTCGGCGGCAGATGCTCGTGGATGCTCGTGATGCCGACCTCGGCGGAGTCGGCGATCTTCATCGCCACGTAGCGCGCGCTGGGCGGGTCGTCGCCTACGAGCACCGTCCCGAGCCCGGGCCGGACGCCGCGTGCGACGAGCTTGTCGACACGCCTCGCGACGTCGGCGCGGACCTTGGCCGCGACGCGTTCGCCGTCGAGCAACGTCGCGGTCAATGCCGGAAGTGCCGTTCGCCGGTGAGCACCATGGCGACCCCCGCGGCGTCCGCAGCCTCGACCACCTCTCCGTCACGCACCGATCCGCCAGGCTGCACGACGGCGCTCACACCGGCACGGGCGAGCACCTCCAGCCCGTCGGGGAACGGAAAGAACCCGTCGCTCGCCCCCGCCGCCCCCGCCGCACGCGCGCCGGCTTTCCCGACCGCGAGCTCCGCCGCGACGACCCGGGACTGCTGTCCCGCCCCCACGCCGACGGCCTGGCCTCCGGCGACCACGACGATCGCGTTGGACGTCGTGCGCGCGCAGAGCCTCCAGGCGAGCACGAGGTCCTTCCACTCCGCCTCCGTCGGCCGGCGGGCGGACGCCACGCGCCAGCGCCCGGGCCCCGAGACGACGTCGTCGGGATCCTGGACGAGCGCCGCGGTGCCGAGCGTCCGGACCTGGCGCACCGCGCGCTCGGGCGCCGGCGCGGAGAGGAGCCTCGTGGCCTTGCGCCTGGCCACGAGGCGCTCCACCGCACCTGGCGTGAAGCTGCGGGCGACGATCACGTCGGCCTGCGGTCCTTCCGCCACGCGCTCGGCGACCTCGTCGGTGACCTCGCCGCCCAGCGCGACGATCCCTCCGAACGCAGAGACCGGGTCGCCGTCGAGCGCTCGGGCGTACGCGGCGGCGAGGTCCGCGGCCACCGCCGCGCCGCACGGGTTGGCGTGCTTCACGATGACGGCGCAGACGCCTTCGCCGGCGTCCTCGGCGAGCTCGTGGACGAGGCGCCACGCTGCGTCGGCGTCGAAGATGTTCAGGTAGGACAGCGCGGAGCCGGCGTGCTGGACGACCCCGTCCCACCACCCTTTCCCCGACCGGTAACGAGCGCCGTGCTGGTGCGGGTTCTCGCCGTAGCGGCAGACCTCCGCCCGCTCGTAGGTGAGGTGGAGGCTCGGAGGGAGCGGGTCGTCGTCGTCGAACCACGACACGATGGCCGCGTCGTAGCGGGCGGTGTGCGCGAAGGCCGTACGGGCGAGGCGGCGGCGGGTCTCGTCGGAGAGGGCGCCGTAGTCCCGCAGCTCGTCGAGGACGGCCGCGTAGTCGGCGGGGGAAGTGACGACGCCCACGTAGGCGTGGTTCTTCGCCGCCGCGCGCACCATCGCGGGCCCGCCGATGTCGATGGTCTCGATCGACGGGAAGGTCTCGAACGGGTAGAGGTTCGAGACGACGAGGTCGATCGGCGCGATGCCGTGCGCAGCCAGGTCCGCCATGTGCTCGGGGACCGAGCGGTCGGCGAGGATGCCGCCGTGCACGCGCGGGTGCAGGGTCTTCACCCTCCCTCCGAGCATCTCGGGGAACCCGGTGAGGTCGGCGACCAAGACGTGCGCGACGCCGGCGCCGTCGAGCGCCTTCGCCGTGTTCCCGCTCGCGACCAGCTCCCAGCCGAGCTCGCTGAGCCCGCGCGCGAGCTCGAGCAGCCCGGTCTTGTCGTGCACCGAGAGGAGCGCCCTCATGGCCGCCTCGTTCCTGCCGGCCACCTCGGTGTCGATGCCGACTGGAGCTCGCCGAGCACTTGGAGGATGGTCGCGGGATAGATCCGCCGCTCGGCGCGCTTGATCCGCTCGTGCAAGGTGGACTCGGTATCGCCCGGGAGCACGGGCACCTCCTCTTGCGCCAGTACGGGGCCTGCGTCGACCTCGAGGGTCGCCACGTGGACGGTGCAGCCAGTCGTCGCGACCCCTGCCGCCAATGCGTCGGCGACCGCGTGCCACCCGGGAAACGCGGGAAGGAGCGACGGATGCGTGTTCAGGATACGGTCGCCGAAGGCTTCGTGCACCCTTGCGGTGAGCACCGTGCCGAAACCGGCCATCGCGACGACGTCGACGCCGCGCGCTTCGAGCGCCTCGGTGAGCGCCTCGGTGTAGCACGCGCGCTCGAACCCCGGCGTGAAACCGCCGAATTCGCGCCGGTCGATCAGGACCGTCTCGATGCCGCGGGAGGACGCGCGGGCGAGCGCGCGGCACGGCCGGTCCGCTACGACGACGGTCACGGGGACCCCCGAGCCCACGATCGCGTCGAGGATCGTCCCCGAGCCCGACACGAGCACCGCGACCGTCCGGGCGCTCAGCCGAGCTCCTTGACGATCTCGACCATCCGCTCGCCGGCCTCGGTCGGGTTCTCGGCGACCACCGAGCCCGCCTCCGACAGTGCCTCCATCTTCGCCCGGGCGGTGCCCTTGGATCCCGAGATGATCGCTCCGGCGTGGCCCATCTTGCGGCCCGGCGGGGCGGTGACCCCCGCGATGTAGCAGACCACCGGCTTCGTCACGTTGGCCGCGATGAACTCGGCTGCGCGTTCTTCCTCCGACCCCCCGATCTCGCCGATCATCATGATCGCCTTCGTATCGGGGTCCTCCTGGAAGGCGGCAAGGCAGTCGATGAAGTTCGTCCCTGGCACTGGGTCTCCGCCGATGCCGACGCAGGTCGTCTGCCCGACTCCCTGCTGGGACAGCTCGTGCAGCGCCTGGTACGTCAGCGTCCCCGAGCGGCTGACGATCCCGACAGGGCCGCCGGCGAGCGCGATGTCCCCGGACGTGATCCCGATGTTGCACTTGCCCGGAGAGATGATGCCGGGGCAGTTCGGGCCGAGCAGGCGGGTGCCCGGATGCTCCTGGACGAGGCGGTTGTAGGTGCGCGCCTCGTCGTGGGCCGGGATCCCCTCGGTGATGCAGACGATGAAGGAGATCCCCGCCTCCGCCGCCTCCAGGATCGCCGCGGCGGCGAACGGCGGAGGCACCGAGATGAACGACGCCGTCGCACCCGTCGCCTCGACGGCCTCGGCGACCGTCGCAAAGACAGGGAGCCCCTCGATGACCTCCCCCCCACGTCTTGGGTTCGTGCCCGCGACGACCTTCGTGCCGTACGCCCGGTTGCGAAGGCCGTGGTAGAGGCCCTGGCTCGTCGGGCTCACGCCCTGGACGACGACGGTGGTCGTCTCGTCGACGAAGATGCTCACGCTTGGTTCTCGCTTTCTCTCTCCGCTGTTGCACCGACCGCCCCATGAGAGCCCGCTGCTGCGGCCATCGCCACCGCCCGGCGCGCCGCCTCGAGCATCGTCGGCTCGGCCACGAGCCGGTCCGTGAGGTGCGGCGCGAGGAGCGCACGGCCCTCTTCAGCGTTCGTGCCGTCGAGGCGCAGCACGATCGGCGAGCGGAGATCGACGCGCCCGAGCGCCTCGATGACACCCTTGGCGACCTCGTCGACTCGCGTGATGCCGCCGAAGATGTTGACGAAGATCGCCCGCACCGACTGATCGGCGTTGATCACCTCGAGGGCAGCCGACATGACGTCTGCGTTCGCGCCGCCGCCGATGTCGAGGAAGTTGGCCGGCCGGCCGCCGACCTGGTTCACCACGTCACAGGTGCTCATCGCAAGCCCGGCGCCGTTGGCGATGATCCCGACGTCACCCGCCAGGCCGATGTAGTTCAAGCCTCTCTCCTTGGCCATCTTCTCGCGCGGGTCGTCGGTCTCGGTTGCCGCGTACTCCTCCCACTCGGGATGTCGGAAGCGCGCGTTGTCGTCGAGCGTGACCTTCGCGTCGAGCGCATGGATGCGGCCGTCGGCGGTGAGGATCAGCGGGTTGATCTCCGCCAGGTCGCAGTCGCCCTCGTCGTAGCAACGGTAGAGAGTGACCAGGACCTCGGCAGCCTGTGCGCGAGCCGCCTCGTCGAGCCCGGCGTCGTCCGCCCACCGACGTGCGGTGTCGAGGTCGAGCCCGCGCACCGGGTCGACGTGGAGCCGCGCGATCGCGCCGGGGTTGGTCTCGGCGACCTCTTCGATCTCCACGCCGCCTTGTCTCGACAGCATCCCGAGGTGGGTCTTCGCCGGACGGTCGAGGGTGAAGCTCGCGTAGTACTCCGCGGCGATGTCCGACGCGTGCTCGACCCACAGCCGACGCACGACGTGGCCCTTGATGTCCATGCCGAGGATCGCCCCGGCGTGCGCGCGCACCTCGTCGGCGTCGTTCGCAAGCTTGATCCCGCCGGCCTTGCCGCGGCCGCCCACCTTCACCTGGGCCTTCACGACGACCGGGTAGCCCGCGGCCTCGGCCTGGGTGACGGCCTCGTCGACCGTGTCGGCGACGCCGCCCGGCGACGTCGGGATGCCGTAGCGGGCGAAGTACTGCTTGCCCTGGTACTCGTAGAGGTCCATCGAGTTGTCTCACCTTTCTGCCGGCGCACGCTTCGGCCGGCCCCTCGCGCCTGCCCCCGGTCTAGACGACGTGGCGCGCCTCGCGCCGGTCGAGCGCCTCTTCGAGCCATGCCCCGATCGACGGCAGCGTTGCTCCTGGCGTGAACACCTTGGCCACGCCCCCAGCCTCGAGCACCGGGACGTCAGCCTCGGGGATGATGCCGCCCACGATCACCAAGACGTCGGATCGGCCCGCGGCAGAGAGCTGCGCCATGACCTTCGGGACGAGCGTGAGGTGCGCACCGGAGAGGAGGGACAGCCCGAGCGCGTCGGCGTCCTCCTGGACGACGGCCTGGGAGATCTGCTCGGGGGTCTGGTGGAGGCCCGTGTAGACGACCTCGAACCCGGCGTCGCGCAGCGCGCGAGCGATGACCTTGGCGCCCCGGTCGTGGCCGTCGAGCCCGGGCTTGGCCACCACCACGCGATAGGGACGCTTCATCGACGGCGATGATAGGCGGCAGCCGCCGAGCCGCTGCCAGCCGGAGCGCCCGCAGGACGGCCCTCGGCGGCACCCGGCGGGTCAGCACGCGTAGTCGCCGTCGAAGCCGTTGACGTTGTCCGTGTACTGGATGAGCCGGATGGGACCCGAGGGGATGAAGTGCCCTCCCGACGCGGCCACCGAGCGTGCCGTGGCGCACTTTGTCGCCGGCGAGGGACCTCCCCACCACGCGGGGAAGATCGGACCGGACGGGTCGTACGTGCCCATCAGGCTTGTCCACTGGTCCAGGGCGAAGTAGAAGCCCACTGTCGCGACCCCATCCGCGTGCAACGCGTCGATCGCTCCCATGACCACCGACGCGTTCGCGCTCGTGCTCGCCGACCAGTTCGCCGACTCGATGTCGAGCCACCACGGCATGGTGGCGCGGCCGTTGACCATGCTGCTCGCGGTCGTGAAGTCGCTGCTCGCGGTCGCGTACCCGTAGTTGCACGCCGCGGGGTCCGGGGTGCCGGCACAGCCGGGCTGCGGTGTGGCCGAGGTGCCGAAGACCATGAACATGTAGAGGTTCACCCCTGGACCGGCCCAGTCGACCTCTGTCACGAAGCACGGGTTCGTGTACGAGCTCCCCCACCCGTCGATCTCCACGATGCCGATCGTGTGGGCCCCGCTCGGGAAGTTCCCACACTGGTAGTTCGAGACGTCGTAGCCGTAGCTGCCCGGAGGGTAGGACGGCGGGACCGGGTCGCCGTTCCCCTTCGCCGGGGCCATGCCGACGACAGGCGACGAGACCGTGGGCGTCACTGTGAAGAGCTGTGCAGCGCCGAAGTTGGTGACCGCACCCTGCGATGTGGTCAGCCAGTAGCCCTTGCCGCTGAACATCTCTGCCATCGCCGTGATCGGGTAGGGAAGGGAGCCGCCGCCGAGCGACCCGTAGAACGGGGCGCTGCCGAAGGTGAAGATGCCGCCGTCGGCCGCGACCAGCCAGTACCCCCCGCCTGTCGGGGTCGCCGCCATCCCGACGACGGGAGCGTCGAGCGGCTTGCCGCCCGTGGAGCCGTAGAACCGGGCGCTGCCGAAGGTGAAGATGCCGCCGTCGGCCGCGACCAGCCAGTACCCCCCGCCTGTCGGGGTCGCCGCCATCCCGACGACGGGAGCGTCGAGCGGCTTGCCGCCCGTGGAGCCGTAGAACCGGGCGCTGCCGAAGGTGAAGATGCCGCCGTCGGCCGCGACCAGCCAGTACCCCCCGCCTGTCGGGGTCGCCGCCATCCCGACGACGGGAGCGTCGAGCGGCTTGCCGCCCGTGGAGCCGTAGAACCG
>JAKBTL010000136.1 GCA_021844425.1 Actinomycetes bacterium
GAGCATTCGAGGTCCCAGTGCAGCGAGCACGCGCGGCGGGGCGGGCCCGGACCCGCCCGTGGCTCCGCGGGCGTCGAGTGCGTCGGAGGCGTCGGAGGCGTCGAGTGCGTCGAGTGCGTCGAGTGCGTCGGAGGCGTCGGAGGCGTCGAGTGCGTCGAGTGCGTCGAGTGCGTCGAGGTAGGCGACCATCGCGTCGAACGGATGCTCGTACCGGCGGCCTATCTGCTCGACGATCGGGGCGTGGCTGACCCCGAGCCCGAGGAGGAACCGGCTCGGGTAGGCGGCCTCGAGCTCTTTGGCACGCGCGGCGAGCGCAGCGGGCTCCCAGGCCCAGATGCTGGTGATGCCCGTGGCGACCATGAGCTGGCTGGTCGCCGAGAGCATCGTCTCGATCCGCGAGAAGGCCGCCGAGTCAGGGTTGCCGCCGCCCATCCACAGCGCGCCGTAGCCCAGGCGCTCCACGAACGCCGCGAACGTCCCGGGGTCCTCGTCGATCGCCCCGCCTGGAACCCACACGCCCACGCGCCCGAGTCGCTGGCGCCAGAGCGGCAGGGTGGCTGTGCCACGGCTCTCCATCGTGCTCCTCCTCGCTCGTGCACTGCCGGTCGGCGGCCGGGCGCCGTCGACGCGCGATCATGCTCCCCTCCGGGCGCCAGCGCACCCCGCGCGGCGCCGCACGCCCAGGCACCGGCTCGTTCGCCGGGTGTGCGCGACCCGGCGTCGCGCAGCCGGCGAATACGCTGCGCGCATCGACGTCGAGCTTCTCTACCGCCAGCAGCTGAGCGAGGTGGACCGCCAGCTCGTCGAGTCCGTCTCGTCGGCGGGCAGCACCGTCTCGTCGGCGGGCAGCACCGTCTCGTCGGCGGGCAGCACCGGCTCGTCGCCGGGCAGCACCGGTCTCGTCGCGGCGTTCGAGTCGCCCGCGTTGGAAGCGGTGGTCTTCGGAGACGAGGAGAGCGGACCTGCTGCGTACGTCTCGCCATTCCTCGCGTTCGCCGTCGCGGTGCATCGCACCGCCGCTGCGCTCGAGCACGCGACCTTCGTCGACGAGCGCATTGGGGCTCGCCGGCGGATCCCCGTCTTCGACGTTGCCGCGCTCCGCGCGATCTTGCGCGACCCGCTGCGGCGGTACTTCTTCGTGGAGCTGCTCGCGTCGTACACGAGGGTCTCGAGCGGGGTCACCTGGCGGAGAACGCCGCTCGGCTGGAGGCGTCAGCGCTTCAGCGAGCTCGACCCCGTCCGCCTGGCGTCCCTCTTGGATGTCGTCGGCCCGAGCGAGCGACCGGGGGTGTACCGCCGTCTGGGCGATCTGTGCCTCTTCCTCCTCGGCGTCTTTCCCGATCATCCCCCGCTCCCGGGTGGAGCAGCCGCCGACCGCCTCCTGCGCCACGGCGGTCTCCAAGCGGGCGAGATCGAGGACCTCGACGGGATGACGCTGTTCGAACGGCTGGGGTCGACCTGGTACCGGACGGCGGCCCGCCTGGCATCCGCCGCCGGCGTCCCGCCGACGGGGACCTTCGCGGTGGTCGGCGACGTCGCCGACCATTTTCACGAGGCGCGCCGCGTGCTCAACGCGGTGACCGACCGTTACCTCTTCCCGCTGCGCTCGAGGTGGTTCCCCGGATAGACCGGAAAGAGGGGGCGGAAGGATCAAGGAGGCGCGTCGGGCGATTGGGGAGGTGGCGCAAGGAGGCGCGTCGGGCGATTGGGGAGGTGGCGCAAGGAACCGCACAGCCTCCGCGGCGCCCGGAGCTACGCTCCCGCCGGTGACGGGCGCGGGGTCGCTCCGGAGGTTCGAAGTCGAATGACCGGCCCCACAGTCGCGCGGCCGTACCGGCGCAGCGCCGTACGCGAGCTGCACCAGGAGCACCAGGAGCACCAGGAGCACCAGGAGCACCAGGAGCACCATGAGCACCAGGAGCAGGCCGTGCCGTCTGGCGCGGAGCCGGGCGCGGCGTCCGCGCTCTGGGAGATCGCCTCGGCGAGCGGCCTCGAGCGGGTCCGAGTCGTCGCGTGGCGGGACCTCGAGCACCCTGAAGCTGGCGGGTCGGAGCTCCATGCGCACCGGATCGCGAGCCTTTGGGCAGCCGCGGGGATCGGCGTGGAGATCCGGACGTCGGAGGTCCCGGGCGGCGAGCGGGTGGTCGACCGCTCCGGCTACCGGGTCGTGCGGCGCGGGGGGCGCTACGGCGTGTTCGCGCGTGCGGGCGTCGAGGGGCTGCTCCGCCGCCGAGAGAGGGGAGAGGCGCTGGTCGAGATCTGGAACGGGATGCCGTTCTGGTCGCCGCTGTGGTCTCGCGCTCCGCACGTGGTCTTCCTCCACCACGTCCACGCGGAGATGTGGCGCATGGCCCTTCCTCCGAGGATGGCGCGGATCGGGGAGGTGATCGAACGCCGCGTCGCACCGCCGCTGTACCGCTCGACTCGTGTGATCACCCTCTCGGAGTCCTCGCGCGCCGAGATCGTCGACATGCTCGGGCTGCGTCCGGACAAGGTCACGGTGATCCCCCCCGGCGTGGAGCGACGCTTCTGTCCGGGCCCCCCTGATGCGTGCTCACCGTTCCCGTTGGTCGCAGCGGTCGGCAGGCTCGTGCCGGTGAAGCGGTTCGACCTCCTCATGTGCGCGCTCACGAGGGTCAAGACGCGCCTGCCGTCGCTCCGGGCGGTGATCGCCGGCGACGGCTACGAGCGGCCTCGCCTCGAGGCGCTTCGCCGATCGCTCGGCGCCACAGCGTGGATCTCCCTGCCTGGCCACGTGCGCGACGACGAGGTCGTCGGCCTGTACCGCCGAGCCTGGGTCGCGGTGTCGGCGTCTCGGCGCGAAGGGTGGGGGATGACGCTCACCGAGGCCGGGGCCTGCGGCACGCCGGCGGTCGCCTCCGACATCGCCGGGCATCGCGACGCCGTCGTCCACGGACGCACCGGGCTGCTCGCCGACGGAGAGGAAGCCATCGCAGCGGCGATCACCCGGGTGCTGGTGGACACCGCGCTGCGTGCCAGGCTGAGCGCAGGCGCGCTCGCCTACGCACGGAGGTTCACCTGGGAGGCGGCGGCGCGGGCGACGCTCGAGGTCCTCGCCGAAGAGGCGCGCGCGGCGGAAGGGACCTACTCGTCGTCGGCCGGTGCAGGCGCCGGTGCAGGCGCTGGTGCAGGCGCCGGCGCAGGCGCCGGTGCAGGCGCCGTCGCGTAGTCGACGACGGCGTCGGCTCCGAGGAAGGCCACCGCGACCGCGGCAAGGGCTGCCGCGCCGGCGTACTCGGCGGGCCAGCTCCCTCCGCCCGGCGCCGGATGGAGCAGCTGGCCGGTGACGACGAGGGCGGCCGCGGCCGCGAGGCACCCGACCGCGGCGACAGCGGCGACGACCCTGAGCGGTCGCAACGTGAGCCCGACCGCGACGGCCGCAGCGACCGCGATCCCGACGAGCGGCGAGGTGAACGTGGCACCGAGCGCGCCGGTCACTAGCGCGATCGTCGCGACGCGCCACCATTGGAGCCTTCGGGGCGGGGCGCGGCCCAGCAGAAGCGCGAGCGAAGGATCGCGGGGCGCGGACGCGACGGCCTCGCCCGGCCTTTCCGGGAGTACGGTTCGCCTGCCCGCGCGCGCAGGGTGGTGCCGACGCCGGCGTCGTGGGATGGCTGCGAGCAGCACGCACCCGAGGATCGCAGCGGCGGAGATCGCGATGCCGGCCCATGCGAGGCGCTGAGGCGTCCAGACGAGCGACACGGTGAAGTCCGAACCGCCCAACGTGCGGAGATCGGCACGGCTCACCTGCCAGCCGTTGGCGAACGCGTCGACCAGCTCTGGCGCGCCCAGTGTGACCGAGCGCGCACCGCGCGTCGCTGTGGGCCCTGGGGTCGCGACGGCGTGCCAGCCTGCGTCGAGGCTCTCTCCGAGCACGAGCTCGAAGGGGGCGGTCGCGTGGCGGATCGCGAGCGACCAGGACGTCGCAGAGGTCTCTTTCGCTTGGACGCGGGGCTTGGGGCCCGGCACCGGGGCAGCGGCGCCCGGCGCGCCCGGCGCCGGTCCACCACCGGCGAGAGAAGAGAGGGTGAGCTCGTCGACGTTCCACCCCGGGACGTCGGGGGGCGTGCCGGCAAGCGCGCCGGTTGGCGAGCTGTCGGCTGGCGAGCCGCCGGACGACGTCCCTCCGCCAGACGCTCCGGCGGCCGGCGAGAGCACAGGTGCCGTCGCCAAGGCGCTCTCCACGACGTGGCGACCGGCCGAGAGGCGGATGCCGCGCGCGTCGGCGCCGCAGGGCTCGAGCGTGACCTGGCCACCGCTGAGTGCGGTCGACACTCGGCCGACCACGCGCACTGTGACGGGACGGCCGTCGATCCTGAGGAGGTCCGCCTGGCAGGTCCCCGGGAGCATCGCCGGGGGCGAGGGGACCCTCAGGCCGGGGATCCCCAGCTCTGCGATCCCGAGCGGGAGGATCTCGGTCCGCTTGCCGTCGGCCAGCGTGGCGCGCTTCTCCGCCACCTTGGCGAACGTCACCTTGACGACCGAGCCGGTCACCGCAGGGAACGACAGCGGCAGGGTGACGGTCGTCCCGGGCACCGCGCTGCGCACGACAGGGGGGAGCGCGACGTCCCGGGTCTCGGTGCGGCCGGTCGCACGTGTGGTCGCGCTGATCGCGAGTGCGGAGGGGACGGAGTGGCGACGGTCGGCCACCACGACGAGCGACATGCGGTCGAAGGTGATGGGGGAGGGAAGCCCGTAGCGGAGCCAGGCGCCGACCACGTCCTTCGCCCCGAACCCGGACTGCCAGACGGTGGAGGGGTTCCCGTCGGCTGCGGCGCCAGCGGTGTCTTGGAGCGCTCCTGTGAGCCGGCTCGACGACGTCGCGACGACGCCTCGGCCTGTCGATCCCGGGACGCCGACGAGCCGGTCGATCTCGGCGTCGCCGAGGTCGCGCGAGAGGGTGGCGGTGCCGGTGAGGGTGAAGGTGCGCGACGTGGGGAGCGTGAAGGCGCGCGCGAGGGTCGTTGTCGGCTCGGCCGTCGCGGTTGTGTACGGCGACCCCCGGGTGCGTGTCATCGAGATGACCAGGCGGTCCCGCAGCGACGACGCCCCGAGGCGCGCCAAGAGGTCCGTGGGCATCTGCAGGAGCTCGGTGACGTGCTGCCCTGGCACCTCGACCTCGGCGAAGCCCACCGGGGTGCCGTGCTCGGAGGTCGTGGCGTCGATCGTGATGCGAAGGCTGCGGAACGTCCGCCTCGTGAAGCGCACCACCTGGCCGTGGGGCCGTCGCGACGCGGGGCCCAGGTGCACGGTGACCGGCCTTCTCCCTGTGAAGGTGAGGGTCACCTGGCTGATCGCGCGCTTCCGTGTCCCGAAGAGGGGTTGGACGAGGGTGACGTGGTCCGCGCGGACCTGGTGGCCGAAGGCCACCTGCCACCACTGGCCGGCGACGTCGGAGACGAACGTGCCGGTCTCCCAGGCGGTGCGCAGGTCGCCGTCGATCGCGCTGTAGGGCCGGTCCCCGGGGACGTAGGTCACCGGGTTGCCGTAGGAGGAGGCCGTCACGTCCGCCGCGCCGACGTAGGTGGCCACCGTTCGGCTCCCCGGAGGTGTCCTCGGATCCGTCGAAGTCGTGAACAGGTCGATCGGGCTGTCGGTCGGTGTGCGTGTTGTGACGGTGGCTGTGGAGTTGCCGCCCGCCGTCTGGACCTGTCCCGCGTTGGCATGGAGACCGTTCCAGCGGAACCCCTGCTTGCGGTTCGTGTCCGTCACGACGAGGGTCGCGCCGTCGGCGGCGAGCCGCTGGAGCATCGCGGGATGCCTGTCCAGCGTCCCGGCGTAGTAGATGGCGCTCGTCGTGTCGAGGACGCCTTGGGCTGCCAGCGTCTCTAGCCCGGTGGCGTCGCCTGCGACCACGAGCGCGCCGGTGTCGGGCTCCGCCCTCACGATCGGCCTCGGATCGCGCACCGTGTAGACGACGGCCGGAGGGGGCTTCTTCGTGTGCGGTGTCCCCGCCAGGAGATCGGGATCGACCACGGGCTTCGCGACACGCTGGCCTGGCATGCCGAAGCTCCTCGGGTCGAAGAGCCCCGAGGGCGTTCTCGCCAGCGACCGTGCGAGCGGCACCGCTTGCGGGCTTCCGTAGCGCAGGGGTGTCTGGTCGTACTCGACCATGACGTCGCCTGCCGACACGAGCCGTGCCATCGGCGCGAGCGCCGACCACCGCTCCACGTGCGCCTGGATTGGCGCGTCGATCGCGTAGAGCGTGTCGGCGGTCGCGAGCGACCCCATCACCTGCTGCTCGCGGGTGACGAAGGGTCTCGTGAGCACCGCCGGCTGGGGGGTGTCGTTCGTGTCGCCCCAGGTGTAGGCGGCGAAGGCATTTCCCGGGATGGCGAGCACGCGGGTCCCGCGGTGCACCGAGCTCAGGTACCTCGCGGCCGCAAGGTCGTAGGACGGGAGCGTCGCCGGCTGGGTGAGGCCGTGGACCACCGCGGCGTCGCCGTTGAAGATCGCGGGGTTGTTGGCGAGCACCACCGCAGACAGCGTGGTCGCAGCGATCCACCCTGCCGCGATGCGCCGTCGCCACGCTGCGGTCACCCCTGCGCCGAGCAGCATCGCGAGACCGAGCAGCGCAAGCGGCGTCGCCCGGTCGGTGGACCGCATCGCGAAGCCTGCGGTGGTGTCGTCCATGAAGGCCTTGAGCGCCGCGCCGAGCAGCGGCGGGTGTGTGTAGGGGTACGCGCCGACCGACGCCACGACGCCCACGACGGCGAGGAGCACGAAGTAGCCCCGGT
>JAKBTL010000058.1 GCA_021844425.1 Actinomycetes bacterium
AATCCCGCCTACAGGCCGGCTCACCGTCGCTCGACACCCGCGGCGGTCCGCCGCGCGCCTGCCGCCGCGCGCCTGCCGCCGCGCGCCTGCCGCACGCCGACGCAGCGGAAGTAGCGTGGCGTGCCGATGTCCACCACTGGCGTACAGCGACGCCGCGGTGGCCTGATCGACCGTCGCCTCGCCGCTCGGGTCAGTGCGACGCGTCGGTACCTCCTCACCGCGGTAGGCGTCGGGTTCGCCTCCACCGCCTGCGTCGTCGCACAAGCCGTCTTGCTCGCGTCCATCGTGTCCTCGGTCGTCCTGCACGGTTCCACACTCGGTGCCGTCGCGCCCCGCCTGGCGGGTCTCGCTGCAGCGTTCGTCGCCCGGGCCCTGCTCGGCTGGGCGGGCGAGGCAGCAGCACAGCGCACGGGAGCGGCGGTCGCCTCGACGCTGCGCCGGCAGTTGCTCCGCCACGCCTTGGACCTAGGACCCGTCTGGCTGAGCGGCGAACGGGTCGGCGAGCTCTCGCTCGCCGCGACCCGTGGCACGAACGCGCTCACCGTCTACTTCGGGCGCTACCTCCCCCAGGCGGTGCTCGCAGCGCTCGCTCCGATCGGGATCCTGGCATGGGTCGGGGCGGAGGACTGGCCGTCGTTCGTCATCCTTCTCGGGCTCGTGGCGCTCGTCCCGGTGGCAATGGTCCACTTCGGCAGGGAATCGGCGACCCGCACGCGTCTTCAGTGGCGCAGGCTCTCCTCGCTCTCCGCGCGCTTCTTGGACATGCTCCACGGCCTTCCGACGCTCCGCGCATTCGGAAGGGAGGCGCACGGCCGCCGAGAGGTGGCGGAGGCAACCGACGGGCTGCGCCAGACCACGCTCAGCACCTTGCGCGTCGCGTTCGCCTCTGCGCTGGCCCTCGAGTTCCTCGCCGGCATCGGCACCGGGCTCGTCGCGATGGTGCTCGGGCTTCGTCTCCTCGGCGGTCACGTGAGCCTGTACACGGCGGTCGCCGTCCTGCTCGTCTCTCCCGAGGTCTTCCTGCCGCTGCGCCGCGCAGGCGCGGAATTCCACGCGAGCGCCGAAGGACAGGCCGCAGCCGACCGCATCCTCTCGGTGCTCGACGTCGAGGCGGTACCGCTCGGGAGCCGCGGGGACGGTCGCAGCGGAAGCGTTCAGCCTCCCCCCGACCTGACTCGCACCGGGCGGGAGAGCGGCAGCATTGCTCGCCGTCGCGCGGCGCTCAGCGCGCAGCACGTGACGGTCAGCTTCCCCGGTCGCCCGACCCCTGCCCTGCACGACTTCTCGCTCGAGCTCCACGACGGCGAGCACGTCGCGCTCGTCGGACCGTCCGGATCGGGCAAGTCGACCGCCATCGGCCTGTTCCTCGGGTTCGTGCGCCCGGGCGCCGGAAGGGTCGTCGTAGGCGGTTACGACGTCGCACTGGCCGAACCCGCGACGTGGCGAGACCTGCTCGCCTGGGTGCCCCAGCGCCCCCATCTCCTTCACGGCACCATCGAAGACAACCTGCGTATCGCCGACCCCGACGCGAGCGAGGCACGGCTCGCCAGGGCGATCGAGCTGGTCGGTCTCTCGCACACGGTGGACGGCCTTCCCGACGGGATCTCCACCATGGTCGGCGAGGGCGGCGTGTCCTTGAGCGCCGGCGAGCGCCAGCGCCTGGCGCTCGCGCGCGCGGTGGTGCGCGATGCGTCGATCGTCCTCCTCGACGAGCCAGTCGCGCACCTCGACGCACACACGGAAGCAGCCCTGCGCGACACGCTCGGGCCATGGCTCGAATCGCGCTCGGTGCTCGTCGCCGCGCACCGGCCCGAGCTCGTCGCGCGCCTCGACCGCGTCGTCCGGCTCGGCACCGGGCCCGGTGTCTCGAGGGCTGACTCTGAGCCTGACTCCGGGCCCGAGGAGGTGGACGAGGACTCACCACGGTTGGGACACGAGGCGGCGTACGAGGAGGGACACGAGGCGGCGTACGAGGAGGGACACGAGGCGGCGTACGAGGAGGAGCACGAGGCGGCGTACGCAGCGGAGGACCTCGAGAAGGGCACAGGAGAAACAGAAGACGTCGCCGAGGCTGCGAGCCAGTGACGGACGACAGAACCCGCTCACTCAGCGCCGCGGCGGTCGTGCGGGAGCTCCTGCGCATCGGCGCGCCGCCATGGCGCAAGCTCGCGCTCGCCGCCCTGCTCGGCGTGCTCGGCGCCCTCGCGACCGTCGGGCTCCTCGCCGGCTCGGGCTACGTCGTCGACCGTGCGGCATTCCGGCCGGGGCTCGGCGCGATCGCCGGCGTCCTCGCTGCGGTCGAGGTGCTCGCCTTCCTTCGCGGGCCGCTGCGCTACGGCGAACGGCTGGTCGGCCACGACGCCGCGTTCCGGTCGCTCGGGCGCTGGAGGGTCTGGCTCTACGACCGGCTCGAACCGCTCGCCCCCGCCGGCCTGCTCGGCTGGCGCAGCGGGGACGTGCTCGCACGCGTCACCGACGACGTCGACACGCTCCAGGACCTCTACCTGCGCTGCCTCCTTCCTGTCGGCGTCACCGTGGCAGCAGCGACCCTCGCGGTCGTCCTCGTCGCCGTGGTGCTCCCCGTCGCCGGAGCGGTGCTCGCGGCGGCGCTCGTCGTCGCGCTGACGGCTGCTCCCGCCGTGGCCGTCGCCGCGGGCACGGCGAGGGGACGCGAAGCGGAGCTGCGCGGCCGGCTCGGAGCGGAGGTCGTCGACGTGCTGCGCGCTGCGCCGGAGCTGCTCGCCTTCGGCCGTGACGCCGCAGCGCTCGCGGCGGTCGAAGGGTCCGACCGTGAGCTCACGGTGATCGCGCGTCGCCGAGCGTGGTCGACGGGAGCGTCGGGCGCGATCGTGACCGTCTGCCTCGGCGCGGCGGTGACGGCCGTCCTCGCGCTTGGCGTCGCGGCCGTGCACTCGCACCAGATGGGGCCGGTGATGCTCGCTGTGCTCCCGCTCGCGGCAGTCGGCGCGTTCGAGACCGTCCCTGCGGTCGCGACCGCTGCGCTGCGCGCGACCGACGTGGTCACCGCAGGACGCCGGCTGCTCGACCTCGCGTCGATCCCCGTGCCGGTCGTCGATCCCGAGCAACCCGCAGCCCTTCCCCCCGGTTGCCCGCAGATCGCCGTGCACGACGCGCGCCTGCGGTACGCACCCGACCTCCCCTGGGCGCTCGACGGCATGGAGCTCGACGTCGCGCCGGGCGCGCACGTCGGTCTCGTGGGGGCGAGCGGCGCAGGAAAGAGCAGCCTCGTGCACGCGTTGTTGCGCTTCTGGCCCCTGCAGGAGGGATCGGCGTCGCTCGCAGGAGTCCCGCTCGACGCCCTGCGTCAGGGAGACGTGCGCCGTGCGATCGCAGTCGTCGACCAGGATGCACACGTCTTCGCCGGCACCATCCGGCAGAACGTCACGCTGGGACGGCCGAAGGCGACCGAGGCCGAGGTGGACGACGCCCTCGCACGCGCGCAGCTCGCCGACTGGGTGGCGACGCTGCCCGACGGGGTGAACACCCAGGTCGGAGAAGAAGGGGCCCAGATCTCGGGCGGCCAGCGGCGGCGGATCGCCCTCGCACGAGCGCTCCTCACCGGCGCGCCGGTGCTCGTGCTCGATGAGCCGACCGCCGGGCTCGACCAGGAGAGCGGCGCGCGACTCGTCGCCGGCATCGTCGACGACGCCCGGACGCGCGGCACGAGCGTCGTGCTCGTCACGCACCGAGCCGGAGACCTCGGCCACCTCGACCGAGTCGTCGTGATGGAGAACGGGCGGGTCGCTCACGTCCTCGACGGTGCCGAGGCCGCCGAAGTTCGCGACACGGCGCGTCCCGCGCTCTCCAACGAGCACGGCGCCGAACGCCCCACTTCCGTATGACGGTGCAACCAGGTTGCGAATTGCTAGCCTCGAGGTTTCATGCCGCTCGGAACCGCAATGACATCGACAAACCCCGCCCTGCGGCCTTCTGCCCCGCATTCGACGACGTTGCGAGTCCTCGATGCCGACGCTGGTCACCCGACCGACGCTGATCACCGGGCTGGCGCTGCTGACACCAGGACCAGCGACCCTGCCGGCGTGACCTCCGCCGCGACCACCGAACACGGGAGGCTGCGCAAGGGGGAAGCCTCGAAGCAGCGCGGCGAGCGCACGCGCGCCACGATCGCCCAGGCGGTCATCGACCTGCTCGGTGAGAGCGAGAACCCACCGACCGCGAAGGAGATTGCCGCCCGGGCAGGCGTCTCCGTGCGGTTGGTGTTCCACCACTTCGAGGACTTGGACGCGCTGTACGGCGCCGTCGCCAGAGCCCAGATCGAGCGACACTGGCGCGCGATCCGCCCCGTCCCCCCTGACCTCCCCCTCTTTAAGCGCATCGACCGGACCGTCGCGCAGCGCGCAGCGCTCTTCGACACCATCAGCCAGGTACGCCGGAGGGCTGTCGTCCTCGCGGCACGTCACCGAGCGGTGGCCGAGGGGCTCGACGAGACCAACGCGATGCTGCGGACGTGGCTCGAAGTGACGTTCGCCGAGGAGCTCCGCGCAGCCGGACACGACCGCCGGGAGCTCGGCGCCGCGCTCGAGGCGGTCGGATCGTGGGAGATGTGGGAGCGGCTCCGCCACGCCCAGGGCCTTCCGAGCGCCACCGCCCGCCGGGTCGTCGCTCGGATGCTGACCGCCGTCTTGGAGCGCTAGCCGCACGCCGGCCGTGCACGCCGGCCGTCCGTGCACGCCGGCCGTGCCCGCCGGCAGTCCGCGCCCGTCGGCAGTCCGTGCCCGTAAGTCCGCGCCTGACTCCGCGCCCGCAGCGGTGCCAGGTCAGTCCGCAGGAGAGGAGGTCGGCACGAGGATCCGGCCGCACTGCTCGCAGGTGACCACCGTGCCAGCAGGAAGATGGCGGACGCGATCCACCTCCATCGAGGGCAGCTCGAGGTGGCACCCGCTGCACCGGTTCCCGACGAGACGTGCCGCACCCGTCCCGCCAAGGCGCGCGCGAAGCGACTCGTAGCGGTCGCGCAAGTCCTCGGGAACCGCGTCCGCCGCCGCCGTGCGCGCGACCCGTTGGACGGCGAGCTGAGCTTCGATCTGGGTCTCCACCTCGGCGAGCGCGGCGCGCAACTGGCCGGCTTCGGTACCGAGCGCCGTCTTCTCCGCACCGAGCGCGGCGCTCTCCGCATCGAGCGGCTCGAGGGCGACCATCACCTCGAGCTCGGCGTCTTCCAGCTGGTCCTGCCGCTCGCGCAGATGCCGGATCTCGTCGTCCATGGCCTGGAGATCCCGGGCAGGGGTGCCGCGCGCAGCGTACATTCGCTGCTCGAGCACCTCCCGGCGCGCGGTCGCCGCTGCGATGTCCGACTCGAGCGCGCGCTGGCGCTCAACGAGCGCCGTCCGCGAGACCTCCACCTGGGACACCCGAGCCTCGACGCCGCGCAGCGCTGCAGCCACCCGGGCGAGCTGCTGACGCTCGGGAAGCGCCCCCTTGCGGTGCTCGAGCTGGGAGATCACGGTGTCGAGGTCCTGGAGCTCGAGCAGGGCGTCCAGCGCACGGCGTCCGTCGGGTGGCTCCTGCGTCCCGCTCAACGCACGGTCTTCGGGGCCTGCCGCACGGTCCTCACGAGTCATGGTCCCGCCCTCCCGAGCTCGGAGCGCGCCACACGCAATTCCCCTTGCAGCAACTCGCGCACGGCAGCCTCATCGACCAGTTCACCCGGGTCCACGTGGCCGCCGGGCTGGAGCCACCGACCGAGACGACGGTGGCGATGCAGCGCAGTCCCCCGCACGCCCGCAGGAGCCGACGGCCCGACTGCCCCACATGCCGCCGCGTCGAGGGACCCCGGGGACGTCGGCACGAGCCTCATCGTTACCACAGCCCCGGGCGCCTGGCGAGGCCCAGCCAGCGACGCCCGGCCTGCGAGGGCTCCCGCCCCCCGAACCCTCCAGCCGCCCCCCGAACCCTCCAGCCGGCACCCCAAGAGGCCTCCAGCCGGCGCCTCAGGAGGCGGCCAAGAGCTGCTGTGCCGCACTCCCTGCGAGCTCGCCGACGAACACGGTCGACGCACGACCTCCTACGCCCACTCGCGTCGCGCCCACCCTCACACGCAACACGCCGCCGCGCGCGGACAGCTGCGTCGCGCAGAGCCGAGTCCTGCCGAGAGCAGCCGCCCAGTAGGGGCCGAGCAGGCACTGGGCCGAGCCCGTCACCGGGTCCTCGGCAACCCCGACACTCGGAGCGAAGAACCGCAGGACGTAGTCCGCTCCCCCTCCTCTCGCGGTGGCCGAGACGCCGCGACAGCACAGTGCGGCGAGGTCGACGGCCTCCGGGTCGAGACGACGGACGGCGTCCTCGCTCTCGAGCTCTACCAGCAGGTCGAAACGCCCGGCCGCTGCTCGCACCACCGGCCAGTGCGCCGCGAGCTCAGGCGGCGGGTCGGCAGGCACGGGCGTCTCCGCCGGGAGGTCGATCTCCACCTGCTCGCCGTCCACGGTCGCTTCGAGCCAGCCGCTCTTGGTCGAAAATCGCGCGTGGCCATCTTCGAGGCGTCCTGAGTGTGCGAGGGCATGGGCGGCCGCGACAGTGGCGTGTCCGCAGAGCTCGATCTCCGACACCGGGGTGAACCATCGCAGGCCGAACGCCTCGCCTTCAGGCCACGCGAAGGCCGTCTCGGACAGGCCGAGCTCGCGCGCGAGCGCCTGCATCCCGAAGTCCGATCCGGGTCCTTCGAGAAGGCACACGGCGGCAGGGTTGCCGGTGAAGGGACCTTCGCAGAATGCGTCCACCCAGAACAGAGGCACCCGGGCGTCGGTCACCGACGGGCCGTCCTTCGAGCGTGACGCGGACCGGGGCTCAACGGGCGAGCACCTTCAGGCGACCGAGCGCCTCGCGCAGCACCTCCGGACGCTTGCAGAACGCCCATCGCACGAGCGTCTTGCCGGGAACAGGGTCGCGATAGAAGACCGACGACGGCACTGCCACCACTCCGCAGCGCTCGGGAAGCTCCCTGCAGAACGCGAGCGCGTCGTCCTCTCCGATGGATGCGATGTCGGTGGTCGCGAAGTACGTCGCCGCCGGGCGGTGCACGGTGAGGCCCAGGGACTCCAGCCCGTCGCAGAGAAGGTCGCGACGTTCGTGCAGAGAGGCGCGCAGCGGCGCGACCAGCCGTTCGCCCGCGTCGAGCGCCGCGGCGACCGCGTGCTGGAAGGGCGTGCCCGTCGCGAACGTGAGGAACTGCTTCGCCGCGCGCACACGGGCCACCAGGTCCGAGGGCCCGCACGCCCATCCGATCTTCCAGCCCGTGAACGAGAACGTCTTCCCCGCCGACGACAAGGACACAGTGCGATCGCGCATCTCGTCCAAGGTCGCAATGGGCACGTGGACGCCGTCGTAGACGAGGTGCTCGTAGACCTCGTCGGTGACGACGATGAGATCGTGCTCCACGCAGACCCGCGCGACCGCGTGCAGCTCTTCGGCCGAGAAGACCTTCCCCGTCGGGTTGTGCGGGGAGTTGAGCAGCACCAGCCGGGTTCGCGACGACACCGCCGCGGCCAGCTCCTGGGGATCGAAGGACCAGTCCGGCGTGCGCAAGGTGACCGTCTTCAAGACGGCTCCCGCCATCGCGACGCACGCCGCGTAGGAGTCGTAGAAGGGCTCGAACATCACGACCTCGTCGCCGGGCTCGCACAAGCCGAGGAGGGCCGCAGCGATGCCCTCCGTCGCACCGGTCGTCACGAGCACCTCGCCGTCGGGGTCGTACTCAAGACCGTAGCATCGGCGCTGGTGGCCCGCGACGGCGGCGCGCAGCGAGGGGATGCCGGGACCCGGGGGGTACTGGTTCTCGCCAGCCCGGATCGCCGCGATCGCCGCCTCTGCGATCTCGGCGGAACCGTCGGTGTCGGGAAAGCCCTGCCCGAGGTTGAGCGAGCCGGTCGCGATCGCGAGCGCGGTCATCTCGGCGAAGATCGTCGTCGAGAAGGGCGCGAGCCGCCCTGGGGGCAGAGGGGTCGACACGCGACGCGATCGTACCGGGCGTGCCCGGGCTGCCCGGCACGCCTTCGCATGGCCCGGTGCGAAGCGCGGCGATCCCGCGGCCTATCGTCATGGCGCCAGTGGACGGTCCAGACCCCTCGCTCACCTTCAGCGTCGCCACTTTCAATGCGCACGCGGGCGTGGACGGGTGGGGACGCCCCTACGACGTCGTCGCGGCGTGCCGCCTGATCGACGCGGACGTGCTCGTGCTCGAGGAGAACTGGGCACCCGACGACGGGCCCAGCCTCGCAGCGCGTGTCGCCGACGTGCTCGGGTACGAGGTGCGCGAGCTCGCGCTCGCCGCCGGACGGCTGGCGCGGCCCCACCCGGACGCCGACAGAAGATGGATGCGCCCGTTCGACTGGCGGGGAAAGAGCCATGCGATCTTCCTCGACAGCGAGCTGCCGTTCAGCGAGAAGGTGGTGCGGTCGCAGCGTTTCTCCGAGGCCGAACGAGGACACTGGGGAATCGCGGTCCTGAGCCGACTGCCCGTCGCGCGCACCGACGTGCTGGACCTCGGCCGGCTCGCACGCGACCGGGCGCGCAGGGCCGCTCTGGCGGTGGCCGTCGGCGCGTCGGCCGAAGTCACGGTCGTCGGCACGCACATGTCCCACATCACCTACGGCGCACCCGCCCAGTTCCTCCGCCTCGGTCGCGCAATCCGCGGCACGGTCGGGCCCCGCCCCGCAGTGCTCGCCGGCGACATGAACCTCTGGGGACCACCTGTGAGCCTGCTGCTTCCTGGATGGCGCAGGGCCTTGCGCGCGAAGACCTGGCCGGCGTGGCGCCCGCACAGCCAGGTCGACCACGTGCTGGTGCACGGCCGGCTCTTCGTGCTCGGCGGCACCGTGCTCGGCACGGTGGGCTCCGACCACCTCCCACTGCGGGTGAGACTCGCGATTGAAGGGCCGCCGTGAGCGCGGGACGCCGCCGTCGGCTCCCGACGGCGCGGGACCCGACGGCGCACCTCCCGACGGCGCACCTCCCGACGGCGGGCACGCGGCGCGCGAGCGCCGCCGCGCTCTGCGCCGCGGCGCTCTACGCGGCACTGGCGTCAGGCGTGAAGCCGTTCACGATCCTTGCCTACGCCGCGGTGGCCCTGCCATCGGTGCTGTGCGTCGGTGTCCTCGTCGCCCAGAGGTCGCGGCCCGGCGCCGGGCCTTGGCGGCGCTTGGACCCTGCCCGCCCGACGAGCGAGGGCACGGTGATCCCCTGGCTTGTCGTGATCGTCGTCCTCCTCGGCATCGAGCTGGCCTCGTACTTCCATCCAGGGCCCCGTGCCGACTACCCGACGATCAGCTTCGGCTTGAACGCGCTGCTGCGCCACCGCGCAGCGAAGGCCGCAGGGTGGTTGGCCTGGATCGTCCTCGGCTGGTACCTCGTACGGCGATGACGTGGGCCGAGGTCACCTACGGGCTGTGGACCGCGATCGCGTTGGCCGCGCTCGTGCTATGGCTCGCTTCCGCGCACGCGTGGCGGATCGGCGGGATCCGGATCCGCCGCCCCTCCGCCGCGCTTCGTGAGGCGCTCGGCACCCGCACGTGGCTGCGCGTCGCGGTCGTCGTCGGCTGGGCGTGGCTCGGCATCCACGTCTTCGCCCGCTGAGCCCGCCGGCAAGGCCGGCCAGAGCTCCTCGGGCTCCTTCCCTTTGGTCTCGGGCAGGAGCAGGAGGAACCCCGTCGTGAGGATCATCGGGAGGAAGACGACGACCGCCGCGAGCGCCAGGTGGTGCGACGTGCCCCGGACGTCGGCGACCACGCCGAACGCAAGCAGTCCCACGACCGCCCCCGCGACGCCAGCTGCGATGTACCACCCGGCGACCGACGCGCGCACCGACGTCGGGAACAGCTCGTTGGCAAGCGACCCGCCTGCCGGCGCGAACACGGCGCCGCACGCCACGCCAGCGACGTAGCCCGAGAAGAGCGCCCACGCAGGCCCGCTGTACGCGAGGGTGCCGAAGATCGCCATGCCCGCCATCGCGACGGCGACCGTGGGACGCCGACCGAGCCGGTCCGACAGCCACCGCCCGACGAGCAGGCCGCCGAGGCCCGCCGCGCCGGCTGCGACCACCATGCCGCTCGTGAGAAAACCGCCCAGGTGGAGGAAGTTCTCGGCGTAGATGAAGACGAGGCTGTTCGCCGGCCCGTTGACGACCGAGATGCTGAAGGCGAGCAGTGCGACGACGAGCAGCCGGCCCGGTGACGACCGAGATGCTGAAGGCGAGCAGTGCGACGACGAGCAGCCGGCGCCGGTACGGCCGGGCGACCGCGCCGAGGACGGGCTCGGCGCCGGTGGCCGATGCCTCGACCCGCGCGCAGCGGTCAGGCTCGACGACCCGGCGGAAGAGCACGGGGAGGAAGACGAGCGGCACTACGGCGAGCGCGAACATCCCGCGAAAGCCCAGCGCCTTCTCGGCGAGGCTGTGGACGATCGCCGCCAGACCGGCACCCACGGCGTAGCCCGCGGCCATGAGGGACACCGCCTTCGCCCGCTCGTGCGACGTGGTGAGCTCCACAGCGCTCACCTGGGTCAGCCCTACGCCCGCGCTCAGGAAGGGCCTGCCGAGGGCGAAGATCGCGACGAACCACCAGTAGGTGGGGCTCAGGGTCGTAAGCGCGGTTAACGCAAGCCCGGTCGCGCACATGGTCGCGAGCACAGGCCTGCGACCGAAGCGGTCTGCGAGCGAGGCCAGGGGGAGGCCCAGCAGGGACGAGGCGCGGATGATGGCGAGGCCGATGCCGATCACGCTCCCCGAGAGTCCCGCCTGGTCGGCGAACGTCGCCCCGTGCTCCAGATGGCCGAAGGTCTTCGACACGTCTCCGAGGGCGGCCACCGCGCCGAACTGCCCGAAACCCGATACGAGGGCGAGCAGCGCGACGGCGACGAGCGAGGGGTCGGACCAGCGGTACGTGCGGAACCCTGCAGGAGTGACCTCCACCGAGTCACCCACCGCGCTGGGCCACCTCCACCGGTCCGAGGCTAGGGCGTCGCGCTGCGTGCGGCGGAGGCGCCGCGCGGATGTGGGCAGCCCACGCGCCTATTTCGGAGGGGACCTCGACTCGCCCTCCGATGCCTGCCACGATCGGACGGGCGCGAGACGCGCGCCCCGCGTCAGCGGCGTGGAAGAGAACGAGGAGCTCCGGTAGCAAATGCCGCGACCAGTCGAGGGATCGAGCCCGTACAACGCAGGTCTGGACGGCATCCGCGCGATCGCGGTGCTCGGCGTCATCGCGTACCACCTCGATCTCGGATGGGCGAGCGGCGGCCTGCTCGGCGTCGGCGTCTTCTTCGTCCTCTCGGGCTACCTGATCACCGACCTGCTCGTCGCCGGCATCCGCACGCGCGGGGCGAGGTACTTCGGGATGTTCTGGATGCGCCGGGCGCGAAGGCTGCTGCCGGCGCTGTTCGTCATGCTGCTCGTGACCGTGGCGTGGGCCACCCTGTTCGACAGGTCCCAGATCCCAGGCCTGCGCGACGACCTGCTGCCAGCCGTCTTCTACTACAGCAACTGGTGGTACATCTTCCACCACGTCTCCTACTTCGCCCAGTACGGGCCGCGGTCCCCGCTCGGCCACCTGTGGTCCCTGGCGATCGAAGAGCAGTTCTACCTGGTCTGGCCGTTCGCCCTCCTGGTCGCCCTCCGCTGGGTGCGCAGCCGCCGCCTGCTCATCATCGGCGCCCTCGTGCTCGCGGCGGGCTCCGCGATCGAGATGGCCCTCCTCTTCGTCCCCTACACGGACCCGACCCGGGTCTACGACGGCACCGACACGCGGGCGTTCGAGCTCCTCATCGGCGCGGCGCTCGCCTTCCTCTGGCCGCGGACCACGCGCGTCGCACCGATCACGCCGCGGGCGCGCGCCGTGCTCGAGGTCGCCGGAGGCGCAGCGCTCGCGGGCATCCTCGTCATGTACTGGCAGACGGGCCAGTACGACCCCTTCGTCTACCGCGGCGGCATGGTGCTGCTCTCCGTGCTCACCGCGATCCTCATCGCGGTGTGCGTCCACCCCGGCGCACGGGTCGGGCGCGCGCTCGGGATCGGACCCTTGCGATGGATCGGTGAGCGCTCCTACGGCATGTACCTGTGGTCGCTTCCGATCATCGTCCTCACCACCCCACAGGGGGCGAAGGAGAACCTGCTGCGCGACGCGCTCCAGGTCGCCGGCATCATCGCCGCCGCAGCGCTCTCGTGGCGCTTCGTCGAGCAGCCCGTGCGCCACGGAGCGCTGAGCCGGCGCTGGCACGAGCTGCGCGACAGGTGGCGCAGCAGGGACTGGGCGAACCTCATGCCCGGCACGGAGGCGTGGACGGCGACGGGAGCCGTCCTCGCAGCCGCGCTCGTGTGCTCGCTCGGGCTCTCCGGAGTGATCTCGGGCGCACCGGCGGTCCGCGAAGCGACGAGGAGCATCCTCCCCCCGCACCACCATCTCGAGCGGACCTCGTCGAGCCTCCCCACCAGGGACCCGGGAGGGCCAGCAGCGAGCGGGCGCGGTCGCAGCACGCTGCGGGCAGGGGGCACGACCACCACCACGACGCTCCCCGCAGGCACCGGCGTCACGATCATCGGCGACTCGATCATGATCGACGCCGCGCCGTACCTGCGCCGGATGCTCCCAGGGGCCGTGATCGACGCACAGGTGGGGCAGCAGCTCTACGAGGTGCAGGCGGAGGTGCCGCAGCTGAAGCAGGAGGGGGACATCGGCAACGAGCTGATCCTCGAGCTTGGCACCAACGGCTATTACAGCGTGACGCAGCTCGAGTCGCTGCTCCGCTCGCTCGGGCCGATGCGCCGCACCGTGCTCGTGAACACCCGTGAGACACGCCCCTGGGAGCAGGCCGTGAACCAGACGATCGCGACGGTCGCCCGCAGCTGGCCCGACACCACGATGGTGAACTGGTACAGCCTCAGCGCGAGCACGCCGCAGTACTTCTATCCCGACGGCGTCCATCTCGACCCGCAGGGCGCTCAGTACTACGCCTCGCTGCTCGTCCACGCCCTCGAAGCGCCGCTCCCGGCGTCTCCAGCCACTGGCCGCGCCGGTCATGCCAGAGACGTGGTAGAGACGCGGTCGACACGACGCGTGCCCATCCATGAGACTGACGCCAGCTGAACGAGACCGGCTCCTCGTGTTCGCCGCCGCCGAGCTGGCGAGGGCACGACGGGCCCGAGGGCTCCTGCTCAACGCGCCCGAAGCCACCGCCCTCATCGCGGATACGGTCGCCGAAGCCGCCCGGGACGGCCTCCGGCTCGCCGGCGCCGTCGAACGAGGGCGGCGCGTCCTTGGGCCCGGCGACGTCCTCGACGGGGTCGTGGAGCTGGTCGACGAGGTCTGTGTGGAGGCGACCTTCGACGACGGGACGCGCCTGGTCGTGGTGAGCGACCCGTTCTGCGCGGCGGGACCGTCGCGGAGCTCTCGTCGCGACGACGGCCGTCTCGAGGATCCTCTCGTACCGGGAGAGGTGCTCGAGGCAGCGCACGAGGCGGAGCGCCGCGTCGACGCCGTCGTCGAGGTCACGAACGAGAGCCGTGTCCCCATCAGCGTCTCGAGCCACTTCCACTTCTTCGAGGCGAACCCTCGGCTTCGGTTCTCCAGGGCCGCCGCCTACGGCCGCCACCTGGCGGTCGAAGCCGGGACCACCGTCCGCTTCGACCCTGGTGCCACCGTCAGCGTCGAGCTCGCGGACATCCAGGGCGCGAGGGTGGCCTACGGGTTCGCCGGGCTGGTCGACGGTCCTCTGGACGCGCCTGGTGCGAAGGAGCGGGCCCTCGAGAGGGCCCGGATCTGCGGCTACCTCGATCTCGACGAATGAGTCCCGCCCGTCACGCCGTGTACGGCCCGAGCACGGGCGACCTGGTGCACCTGGGCGACACCGGCCTCCTCCTGCGCGTCGAGTCGGACGCCGAGAGGCGAGGCGACGAGCTTCTCGTCGGGTTCGCGAAGACCGCCCGCGACGGCATCCACCTGAAGGCTGCCTCGATAGCCGACACCTGCGACCTCGTGATCTCCAACGTCGTGCTGCTCGACCCGGTGCTGGGCTGCCACAAGGCGAGCATCGGGGTACGCGAGGGGCGGATCGCGGGAATCGGACGTGCCGGCAACCCCGACACGATGGACGGCGTCGAGGTCGTCGTGGGGACCGGCACCTCGATCGTCTCGGGGACCGGGCTCATCGCCACCCCGGGGGCGATCGACACCCACGTCCATCTGCTGTCGCCGAGAATCATGGAAGCGTCCCTGTCCTCGGGCGTGACGACCATCATCGGCCAGGAGTTCGGACCGGTATGGGGCGTGGGGATCAACTCCCCCTGGGCTCTCTCGCACGTCTTCTCAGCGTTCGACGCCTGGCCGGTCAACATCGGCTTCTTGGCACGCGGGTCGTCCTCGCACCCCGCGCCGTTGGTGGAGGCCCTCGAAGAAGGGGGTGCCTGCGGGTTCAAGGTCCACGAGGACCTGGGGGCCCACCGCCGATCGATCGACACCGCCCTCACGGTGGCCGAGGAGCACGACGTGCAGGTCGCGTTGCACTCCGACGGCCTAAACGAGGGGATGAGCGTCGAGGACACCATCGCCGCATTGGAGGGCCGGACCGTCCACGCGTTCCACGTCGAAGGGTGCGGCGGGGGGCACTCGCCTGACGTGCTGCGGCTCGCGGGGCTCCCGAACGTGATCGCCTCGTCGACCAACCCCACCTTGCCCTACGCCCGGGATGCGCTGGCCGAAGCGTTCGACATGATCTGTGCCGCCCACGGCTTGCGCAAGGACGTCGACTCCGACGTCCGCATCGCCCGGGACCGCCTCCGCGCGACGACGATGGGCGCCGAGGACGTGCTGCACGATCTCGGGCTCATCGCCATCACGTCGTCCGACGCCCAGGGCATGGGCCGTGCCGGCGAGACGTTCCGGCGCACCTTCGCCATGGCGGCGAAGATGAAGCGCGAGCGGGGACCGCTCATCGCCGACGAGCGCGACGACAACGAGAGGATCCTGCGCTACCTGGCGAAGCTGACCATCAACCCGGCGATCGCCCATGGGCTGAGCCACGAGGTCGGCTCGGTCTCGGTGGGCAAGCTTGCCGACATCGTGCTGTGGGACCCGCGGTACTTCGGCGCCAAGCCGTCGCTCGTCCTGAAAGCCGGGTTCCCCGCCTGGGGGGCGACTGGAGACCCCAATGCCAGCATCGAGTCGTCGCAGCCTCTCGTGATCGGGCCCCAGTTCGGGGCGATGGGCGCCACCGCGGCAGAGATCTCGGTGGCGTTCGTCTCCCGGTCCGGGCTCGAAGGCCCGACGTCCGCCTTTCCCACCAGGCGCCGGCGCGTCGCCGTCACGCAGTGCCGCGGCATCGGCCCGGCGTCCATGTGCCGCAATGCCCAGGTCGGCACGGTCGAGGTGGATCCGGCGACGAGCGAAGTGCGGCTCGACGGGCGGGCGCTCTCGTCCGAACCTGTCGACCAGGTGTGCCTCTCGCGCCTCTACTTCCTCTGACGTCCTCTGGGTTCTCCGACCACTCGAGCGGGATCCGGCACACTGGCGGCTAGCCTCCGAACGGAAGGCTGCACGTCGAGGAGGTTCCATGCCGTCCCCCCAGCCGTCCGCGACGAGGGTCCGTCGCCCCCGAGCACTCGTGCCCCCCGTCCCCGACGACCCCGCCGGACGCGATCTGCTCGCCCGCTTCTACCGCGCGCTCGGCGACCCCACTCGCCTCGCCCTCCTTGCCTTCTGCACCAGGGGTGAGCGAACGGGCAGCGAGTGCGTCGCCCACGCGGGGCTCTCCCAAGGGCGCGTCTCGGCGCACCTGGGTTGCCTCGTCGATTGCGGTCTCCTCGAGGTCAGGCGAGAGGGCCGCTTCGCCTACTACCAGGTGACCGACCCCCGCGTCGCCGAGCTGGTCGGCCTCGGCGCAGCGATGGTCGCCGACCACGCTGCAGGAGTCGCAGCGTGCACGAGGGTCGCGCCGGCCCAATAGGCGACCGGCGGCTGGCCGAGGTCGGCGTCGTTCTCGACCTCGACGCCGCTCGCCGACGACGCGCGGTCCGCCCCCTCACGCCGCGCAGCACGAGAGCTTCTCCACGTCACGGGTGAAGGTCTGGGCGGCGAGCTTCAGGCCCTCTGCCATGGTCAGGTACGGATGGAAGGTGGCGGCCAGCTCGGCGGTGGTGACGCCGTGGCGGATGGCGAGCACCGCCGCCTGGATCACGTCGCCCGCCCCCTCGGCGAGGACCGACGCCCCCAGCAGCCGTCCGGTGTCGGCTTCTGCGACGAGCTTGACGAGACCGGCGGTGTCGCGGTTGACGAGGGCCCGGGGGACTGCAGAGAGAGGGAGGACCGAGGTTGCCACCTCGTAGCCCGCAGCGGCGGCCTGCGCCTCGGTGAGGCCGGCTGCTGCGATCTGCGGCGCGGTGAAGGTCACCCGGGGAAGCCCCGTGAAGTCCACGGTGCGCCCCGCGCCGAAGAGCGCGTTTTCGACCGCGAGCGCGCCCTCGTAGGCCGAGACGTAGACGAACTGGGGCGCCCCGGTCACGTCCCCTGCACCGAAGATCCGCGGGTTCGTGGTGCGCAGCTCCTCGTCGACCACAACCGCCCCGCGCCCGTCGAGCTCGACGCCGGCGGCTTCGAGGCCGAGCCCCTCGGCGTTGGGCCGCCTGCCGGTCGCCACGAGGACCTCGTCGCAGACGAGGTCGAGCTCGCGCCCCCCCACCTGCACGCGGACTTCGACGCGGTCTTCGCTCCGCCGCACGCCGAGCACCTGGGCGCCGGTGTGGATGGCGGCCCCCTGGGAGCCGAGCACCGACGCCAGGGCCTCCGAGACCTCAGGCTCTTCGTAGGGGGCGATCCGCTCTGCCACGTCGACGAAGGTGACCTCGGTGCCCAGGTGCACGAAGAACTGGCCGAGCTCGAGTCCGATGGCGTTCGCACCGATCACGACGAGGCGCCTGGGAACCTCGGACAGCTCGAGCGCGCCCTCAGAGGTGAGGTAGCCCGCCTCGGCGAGCCCCGGGATGGGGGGCGCCGCAGGCGAGGCACCCGTCGCCACCAGGTAGACCCGGGCCCGGATGCTGCGGCCGTCGACCTCGAGCACCTCGGGGCCGCTGAAGCGGCCGTGGCCC
Source organism: Actinomycetes bacterium (assembly GCA_021844425.1). GTDB lineage: Bacteria > Actinomycetota > Acidimicrobiia > Acidimicrobiales > RAAP-2 > JAJYVT01. The sequence goes on from JAKBTL010000058.1 coordinate 17,108, forward strand.
GGGATCACCGTGAAGCCGTAGTCATAGACGAGGTCGGCGTACTTCATCTGGCGCAGCTCTTCGACCAGCTCGTCCTTCTGGGCGACCAGGGCCCGAAGGTCGACCGGCCCCGAGGTCGTCGCGAGCCCCGCGAAGGGGTGGTGCCCGGCCGCCCAGGCGAGCTCGCCTGCGCGAAGCAGCGCCTTCGACGGCACGCAGCCGACGTTCACACACGTCCCCCCGAGGGTGCCGTGCTCGACCAATGCAACGCGGTAGCCGGCCTCGGTGGCCTTGATCGCCGCGGCGAAGGCGGCCGAGCCGCCGCCCACGACGACCAGGTCGTAGTCGACACGTCCGTCCGCGGCCTCCGTGGCAAGTCCCGTGCCGAGGAGGCGCAGGGACCCGGGCCGGTAGCCGGCACCTTCGACCGCGGCCCGCACGGCCTCCCCGGCGAGCCCTTCGGGCCATGAGAAGCGCGCCTCGCCGGCTCGCCAGGTGACCGCGACGTCCCCGGCGCCCGCACCCTTCAAGGCGGCGGTCACGTGGCGGGCGCAGTCGTCGCAGGTCATGCCCCCCACCTCGAGGACGGCCGGTCGAGCGCTCGTGTCCATTGGCTGGCTCCTTGCCCTGTCGCGCAGGTTACATTCCTTCAACCCGATATACGCATCGGCTGATTCCCGTGCGTACGCGCGTCGAGGGCCTTCGCCCCTGGCCGCCGAGCGCCGCCACCTGGTGCGCAAGCTCGCGTCCAAGCTGACCGGCCCGGTGCCGTACCTGCTGGAGGCGGCCATCGTCCTCGAGCTGGCGACCGGCATGGTGGCAGAGTCGATCATCGTCGCAGCGCTGGTCGTCGTCAACGGGGTGCTCCAGCTGGCCGGCCTCGTCCTGACCGACGAAGGGCTCCCAACGTGGTCGCGGCCGTCGAGACCGCTCGGCGCGTCTACCGGCGGATGCTCACCTACACCTTGAACAAGATCGCCGAGACGTTCCAGGTGTCGTTGTTCCTCGGGTAGGGGCTCCTTGCGACGGCAGCCTTCGTCACGACCCCGCGCCTGGTGCTCCTGCTGCTGCCCGACGTCGAGCCCTATGCCGTCACCGTCCCCTCACCCGGGAGCGCCGACGTCGAGGTGAACCGGGTCCTCTCGGCCCGGCTGCGCGACGTGATGGCGGAGAGCTCCGACCGCTTCGGCGTCTTCGGACCAGACGGGACCTCCTCCAACCGCCTGAGCCGCCTCTTCGAGGTGACCGACCACGAGCTCATGGGGGAGCTCCGCCCCACCGACGAGGCGTTCGCCCACGTGGTCGACTCGATGTTCAACCAGCACGCCAATCGGATCTCCAAGTGCAAGCAGATCCCGTGGCGCCGGCCGATCCCGTCGCTCACCTACCTGCGCATCAACCACGACACCATCGACGTCCGCGGGTACAAGGTGGAGGGCAGCGTCACCACCCCATCGACATGGCGGTCGCCAACGACCTCGACCGCTTCCACCTCGTCAGCGACTTGGCCGAGCGGGTGCGAAGCTGGCGTCGCACGCAGCGTCCACGAAGCAGTGGCGCCGCGACGTGCTCGCCGAGCACGAGCGCTACATCGTCGCGACCGGAGAGGACCTGCCCGACGTACGCAACTGGCGCTGGGGAGGGTCCCGAGCAACGCCTGCAGCGCTGCGGCACCGGACCTCTCGCCCCGCGCCATGGCATGCTCTGGGCGCGAGGGCCGGGACGGCGAGCGAAGCGCGCGCCGACCGTGCTCGGAGGTTCGATGATCCTGCTCGCAATCGGCGTGGCCGGCGCCCTGGCCCTGGCCGCACTGCTCGGCGTCAGCGACGCGCCCAACGCCGCGGCTGCGCTCCTGGCGTCTCGCACCGGCTCCTACTCCGCCGTGGCGGCGTGGTCGCTCGCCTGGCACGTCGCCGGCGGGCTCCTCGCCGGGGTCGCGGTGGCCCGCACGATCGCAGGGATCGTGCACGTCGGGGCGACGGCCACCGCCCCGGTACTGGCGGCGGCGAGCCTCACCGCCGTCGGCTTCACGTGGGCGACCACCCGCAAAGGGCTGCCCACCAGCGCGAGCGTGGGTCTCGTGGGCGGGCTCGCTGGTGCGGGGCTGGCAGCCGGCGGCGCGGGCGCCGTCGAGTGGGGCGGACTCGCGGGCGTGCGGCTCGTCGGCGTGCTCGGGGTGCTGATCGGCATCCTCCTCGCGCCGTTCCTGGCGGCTGGCGCGGCGGGGCTCGTCGACCAGCTCGCTCGACGGGCGGCCATACGGCTTCCCGGGTCGGCCAGAAAGGAGCTGCGCGGGGGGTTGTGGCTCGCGTCGGCGGCCGTCGCCGTCGCCGACGGGACCAACGACGGGCAGAAGGCGATGGGGCTGCTCGCCGTGGTGGTCTCCGGCACCGGCGCGCTCGCGGGCGCTGGCGGTATCGCGCCGTGGGAGCGCGTGTCGTGCGCGCTCGTCCTGGCCGCCTTCACCGTGCTCGGCGGCCGCAGGGTGGTGGCACGCGTCTCTCGCGGCCTGGCACGCGGAGGGGCGGTCGACGACCTCGCGGCCCAGTGCGCGTCGGCGGGCGTCATCCTGGCCGCCGCCGCCATAGGTCTGCCGCTGTCCACCTCCACCGTGGTCACCTCGTCGATGGTGGGGGCAGGGGTCTCCGCGCGCCGCCGCCACGTGCGTTGGGCCGGCGTGCTCCGGATCTTCGTGGCCTGGGCGCTGACCGTGCCGGCGTGCGGCGTCGTCGCCGCCGGCGCCTACGAGGTGCTGCGGAGGATCCCGTGACCGTGGAGCGCCGGTGGCACCCCCATGGGCTCCGGCGGCTCTTCCAGCACGTCGCGCCAGACGTCGTCGGCCTTCTCGTCACCCAAGGGGAGATCTCCGCCGCGGCCACCAGCGAGTTCCTCGAGTGGTCCAGGGGCAGCGGCGACGCCGCGACCCTCACGGCTCTCGAGCACGAGGCGGACGCAGCGCGGCGCACCCTGCTGGCCGCGCTACGCGGAGCGCTCGCCACCCCCATCGACCAGGAGGACCTGTACATCCTCTCCGAGCGCTGCGATCGTGTCGTGAACGCCGTCCGGGACATCGCCCTCGAGGCCGAAGCGCTGGCGTGGAAGCCCGACCAGCACGCCGCACGCATGGCCGAGCACCTCGATGCCGGGATGACGGCCCTCGTCGGCGGGTTCGCCAAGCTCCGCCACGACTTCGACCAGGCAGGGATGGCCGCCGACCAGGTCAGGGCGGAGGCCCGGACGGTGGTACGGCGGTACCGGGACGCGATCGCCGAGCTGTACCGATCGAACGATCTCCAGGCGGCTCTGGTCGGGCGGGAGCTCTACCGTCCCTACGCCCGGGCAGCGGACCTCCTCGAGGCGGTCGCAGACCGCCTGTGGTACGTGGTGCTCGCGGAGGTCTGAGCGCTGAGCCGGGCTCCCTGCCGCGCCCAGCGTGACCACGGGCACCTCCGGGCGCTCGCGGGCTTTCGGCCCTGGTCCGATGGAGGCGTCGCGACACGCACTGCCGTGCGGAGACTGCGACGGACGAGGTGGCGCGGGGCTCGGTCCGTGCTGCAGTGCCCGCGCGCTCGCTCACGTCGCTCGACGCCCGCAACTGCGTGTTCATGGGCACCTCGGTCGTGCGCGGCGCTGCCAAGGCCGTCGTCTTCGCCACCGGGACGGCCACCGGGACGGCCACCGGGATCGGCCGCGTCTACCGGCTGACCGCCGAGCAGCCCCCCGAGCCCAGCCCGCTCCAGCGCCAGGTCGCCGACATGGCCCGGCGGGTGGCGGCGATCGCCATCGCCGCGGGCGCGCTGCTCAGCGCGTTGCGCATCCACACCGGCAACGCCTCGGTCGACTCCTTCGTCTTCGCCCTTGCGGCGATGGTCGCGCTCGTGCCCGAGAGGATCCCGGCCACCCTGTCGGTGTCCCTCGCCGTGGGCGTGCGACGCATGGCGGCGCACCAGGCCCTCACCACGCAACTGCCCGCAGTGGAGGCGCTCGGCTCGACGACGGTGATCTGCACCGACAAGGCCGGCACCCTCACGAAGGCGGAGATGACCGCCCAGCAGGTCTACGCCTCAGGGCGGGTCCTGCGGGTGAGCGGGGTCGGCTACGAGCCGGTCGGCCAAGTCGAGGACCCAGGACCGATCCTCGGGGTGCTCCGGGCCGGCGCGCTGTACGCCGATGCGCGCATCCTGGCACCTTCGGGCCCAGAGGCCTGGCGCGTCCTCGGCGACACCACCGAGGGAGCCACCGTGGTGGCGGGCACGAAGGCCGGCCTCGACCTCGACGCCGAGTCGGTGCGCACGCCGCGCATCGGCGTCTTCCCCTTCGACCCGGACCCCAACCTCATGACCACGCTGCACCGCACCCCAGGCGGCGTCGTGGCCCACGTGAAGGGAGCCCCGCAAGCCGTGCTCGAGCGCGCCACCTCCGCCGCGTGGGACGGGGGGACCGTGGCGCTCGACGACGGGCTGCGCCAGGTGGTCACCGGGGCCAACGACGCGATGGCCCACGAGGGGCTGCCGATCCTGGCCGTCGCCGACAGGGCTCTGGGCGACCTCGATCCCGGACGCGGGGCGCAGCTCGCCACCAGGGGCTTGAGCTTCGTCGCCGGCGACGCCACCGTGACCGCGACCTCGGCGGCCCGGGGACGGTCGGTCGCCGAGCTCGGGTTGGCCCTGGCGACCTGGTCGCGGCCGTGGTCCGCCACGCAAGATCCATCGCCACCGCAGCCGCCCGTGAGCTGCGCGCCGGAGACCGCGTGCTGGTCATCACGCCCCCCGACGGCGAGGCCCGCGTCCACCATGCCTTCTATCCCGACGACGTCGAACCACGTGAGCGGGCAGGTCGCGCTCCGTCGCAAGGTGGCGCCGCTGCGCCCGGTCACCTACGGGGACGGTCGCCTACCGGCCCGGTGCCGGCGGTCGCCCGGACAACCGGCGCGCTGCCCAGGGCAGCGCGACCGAGGCAGCGGTCGCGGCACTGACATTCCCGAGCGCGATCCCCCATCCGACCGGGCCCATCGGGGTGCAGCCGAAGAAGTGGCTGACCACGGGCGTCTGGACGATCGCCACGAGCACGCCGGCGGACGCAGCCGCAGACGCGAGCACGAGGGGGCTCGTGCCCCCGACGACGGCCGTCTGCCCGAGCTGCGTGCCGACCAGCGCGACGAGCGCGACCGTGCCGGCCCGCCTCGAGCTGCCCGTCGGCCGCGCCATCAGCCACGCGCCGGTCGCACCGGCCGCCGTCGTGGCGGCTCGCAGGGCGATCTGTCGGGCGAGCGCGCCGCCGAGCGACGCCTCGGGCCCCTCGTGGAGGAGCTCCTCGGAGGTGCGCCCGGGCGGTGGGCGCAGGGCGATCGTCATCGCCGGCACCATGTCGGTGAGGAGGTTCACGAGGAGGATCTGGCGAGCGCCCAGCGGTGAGCCCCCCGAGATGGCCGTCGACGCCAGCACGAAGCCGACCTCGCCGAGGTTCCCGCCGACGAGGATCGCGAGCGCGTCCCGGACGGACGCCCACATCGCCCGACCTTCGACGATCGCATCGGTGATCGTCTCGATCCGGTCGTCGAGCACCACGAGGTCGGCCGCCTCCCGCGCGGCGGGAGACCCGTGCCCGCCGAGCGCGATCCCGGTGTCGGCGAGCCGGATCGCCGGCGCGTCGTTGGCACCGTCCCCGGTCATGGCGACCGCGCGCCCTATGCGCTGGTAGGCGCGCACGATCCGCATCTTCTGCTCCGGGGTGACGCGGGCGAACACCGTCGCGCCGGCGACCGCCGCCTCGAGCGAGGCGTCGTCCCATGCGTCGACCTCGGCCCCGGTGACGACGGCTGCGCCGTTGAGGATGTCGAGCTCCTCTGCGATGCTCGCCGCGGTCGACGGGTGATCGCCGGTGATCATCACGACCGAGACCCCCGCGGCCCGCAGGCTCGCCACCGCGGCGGCGGCCGTCGGGCGCACCCCGTCGGCCAGGCCGAGGAAGCCGAGCAGCTCCATACCGGCGATGCGCTCGTCGCCCAGGGCAGCACTCGACGAAGCCGGCCGCTCTGCGACCGCGAGGACCCGCAGACCCCGGCTCGCCAGGCGCTCCACCTCGGCGTCCAGGTGCGCCCGGACGCGCCGTTCGAGCGGCACGGGGCCCTCGGGGCTCCTCCATCTGGTGCAGCGCGGCAGCACGGTCTCCGGGGCGCCCTTCACCGAGACCCGCGGGCCGGCGGCGCTGTCGCCGACGACGGCGTGGTACCCGCGGGACGGCTCGAAGGCCAGCTCGCCGAGGAGGGTCCAGCTGCCGAGACCGTCGTGGACCTGCACCCCGGCGGCCTGCGCGCCCTCGACGACCGCCCGGTCGGTGGCGTGGGGCAGGTCGGCCTCCCCGTCCGAGATCGGGCTCGCTCGCAGCGCTGCCGCCAGCACGTACCCGCACCGGGGGGACAGCTCGGCGACCCTGTGCACCTGGGCGCCGTCCGACACGCTCTGGAGGGCGATCCTTCCGGCAGTGAGGGTGCCGGTCTTGTCGAAGCACAGGACGTTCACCCGGCCGAGCGCCTCGATCGTCCGCGGGTTGCGCACGAGCACGCCCCGGCGGGCGAGGCGACGTGCCGCAGCTAGCTGGGCCACGGTGGCGAGAAGTGGAAGGCCCTCGGGCACGGCGGCGACCGTGAGGCTGACCCCCGAGGTCACCGCGACGCGCGGCGAGCGTCCCCGCAGCAGGCTGAGACCCACGACCCCGGCGCCGCTGGCGACGGACACGGGGACCGTCACCTTCATGAGGGAGCTCAGCCGGGCCTCCACCCCGCTCGGCGGCGGCTCGGGCGTGCCGACGAGGCTCCGTCCGACCTCCGTCTGGTCCCCCACGGCGACGACCACGCCAAGGGCGCTCCCGGTCACGACGACCGAGCCCTCGTAGGCCATTGAGCTGCGGTCGGCCAGCGCTCCGCCCTCGACCGCCTGGCTCTGCTTGGCCACGGGCAGCGACTCCCCGGTGAGGGCGGACTCGTCGATCTCGCATCCGGCGGTCTCGATGAGCCGGCAGTCCGCCGGGACGACGTCGCCGGCCTTCAGCTCGAGGACGTCGCCGGGCACGAGCTCGGACCGCTCCTTCGGCACGACCTGGCCCCCTCGTCGGACGTCGACGCGTGCGGTCGTCGCCTGCAGCAGCGTGGCGATCGAGGCGTCGGCGCGCACACGCTGGACCCCGCCGATGAGCGCGTTGACCGCGGTGGCTCCCGCCACCAGCGCGGCATCGGTCACCGAGCCCACTGCGGCGGCCATGCCGGCGCCCACGAGCATCACCGGGGTGAGCGGGTTCGCCAGCTCGGCGACGACCGCCCTGCCGACGTTCGGTCGAGCCGGCGCTTCGGGCGCGAGCGCAGCGTGGCGTCGGGCCGCCTCGGCGACCGGCAGCCCCCGGCGGTTCGTCCCAAGAGCCCGCAGGACTGCGTCAGGGCTCATGGCGTGCCAGGCCATCTCTGCGATCGGCGTCAGGGCGGGGTGGCGCCCGACGGACGCCGCTGCCGCGGTTCCCGCCACCTGCGCAGCCAGCGCGGCGACGTTGACCGGCAGTGCCGCTCGCCGGGAGGCGCTCGCCGGGAGCCCGAGCATGGACCACGTCGCGCCGGTGGCGAACCCAGCTGCGGAGAGCCCGACGCCCCACCGGCTGACCGAGCGCGCCGCCGCCAGCGATTCGACGACCAGGTGCGCGTGGGCCAGGCTCTGGGAGGTCACGACCGCAGCACCCCACGGGGGGTGCGGCCCGCGCCCTTCCACACCGATCCCGACGTCCGCCGCGCGTAGGGCCCCGTGGGTCGGCCCCCCCGAGACCAGCAGCACGCCGAGACCTTCGGCCTGCAGCGACCGCACCGACCGGGCGAGCAGGGTGCCCCCGGCGACCACCTCGTCGGCTCGGAGCTGCGCCGCGAGCCCGCTCCCCTTCCCTGCGAGGACGAGCCTGAGCCCCAGACGTCGCACCGTCTCGGCGAGCGGCTGCGCCAACGGGTCGATCTCCGGCTCGAGGTCGATCACACCGGCGAGACGGCCCGACAGGGCGACCCCCACTGCCAGGTGCCCGGCTCGGACTCCGGCACGCACCTCGGGGGCGTGGGGATCCTCCGCGGCGATCGCCTCGAATGGGCCCACCGCCCAGCGACCGCGGCGGACGAGACGGCCGGGATCGGCAGGGTCGAAGAGCGCGGTTGCCTTGTCCGTGGTCGTGGCGGCGTCGTGACCGTCCAGCACCCGAACGCGGCGAACGAGCATGCGGCCCGACCTGAGGACGGCGGCGTCGAGCACCACCGCGTCGATCCGATCGAGCCGGCGCAGTGCCGACCGGTCGAGCACGACGACGTCACGTGCCGCCAGCTCGCGCCCGAGGCGCGACGCGAACGCCTCGCGACCGTGGCGCGCCGCCTTCGGGACGCCCGCGGTGACGACGCCTCCGGCGAGCCGCGGGCTCCTCGTGACCGCGAGCGTCGCACCCACCCCTGCGACGCTGACCGCCGCGGCGGTGTCGGCGTAGGACTCGACGGGGCCGGACCGAAGCGGCCGCGCACGAGGGGGGAGGCGCGCGGCACGGAGGGGCTCGTCGCAGGGCGCGTCGCAGAGGTCCCCCTCCCGGCGCTCCCACGCACGGCGGTGCGCCTGCAGCTCGCCGAGCTGGCCGGCCCGGTGGGTGATGTCGGTCACGAGGGACAGGGGGCCCTGCGAGAGCGCCTGGGTGAAAGCGCTCGTCACCCCGAGCCCGAGGTCGGTGAGCGCCACGCCGAAGTGGTGCTCGAGAAGCCCTCGCACCCGTGGCTCGTTCTCGACCAGCGCGACGAGCGAGCCGAGCTCGGCGGGGACGGGGGCAGCGCGCAGGAACTGGACGAAGAGGCTGCCTCCCAGGGCGGCCACGTCGGCACCGATGGCCACGGCCTGCCGGCGCAGCGGCTCGATGTCACCCGGATGCTCAGGGCGCTCGCGGGGGAAGCGCTCATCTTCGACGTCGTGCGCCTCCTCGACCCCTTCGACGACGCCGACGAGGTCGTCGACCGACGGACCGTCGGGATCGAACGCCACCACGACCCGGCCGGTGAGCGCGTTCACCTGCGCCCACTGCACGCCTTCGGCGGCGTGCAGCGCCCGCTCCACGTCGCGCGCGAGCGCCTCCATGCCGGCGCGGTGGACCGCGCGCACCTCGATGTGCGCCTTGCCACGGCCCGCCCACACCCGACGCCGTCGACGACCCGAGCCGAGAGCGGCGCCGAGCACAGTACCGGGGACCGCCGCACCGGCTCGGAGGAGCTCGAGCGGCTTCACTCCTCCGAAGCCACCAGGCAGGAACGCAGGAGCGGCGCGGTCAAGTGCGACGGTGCCGGGCGATCGCCACGCCCAAGCCGACGAGCACGCCCACGGGGAGGTCGACCGCGCCCAGCACGACCGCCGCGGCCAGCCCGCCGTAGAAGGCGCGCGTGACCGCAGGCTCGGACAGGTGGACGTGGACCAGGGGCACGACGAACCCGCCGCCCGAGACCTGCGCCGTCCTCGGGGCCGGGACCTGCGGATGTCTCGTCGATGCACGTGCGCTCGTTGGCATGGCCGCTCCTGTGGTTACTACCGGTGATGCTACGCCCGATCCCCCCCGAGCGCCCCGCGCGCCCCGCGCGCCGGGCACCCGGTCGAGGCGCTGCTCCACGTCGAGCACGGCCTCGGTCGTCAGGATCACGGGGCCCGAGTTGAGCGACATCGAGTCGATGCCGATCTCGACGAGGAGCTGGGCGATGTCGGGGTAGTCCGAGTGCGCCTGGCCGCAGAGCCCGGAGTGGATGCCGTTGCGGCGGCACCCCCGGGGAGGCGAGGTCGGAACGGACCATCTTCATCACCCCGATCGAGAGCGCCACCTTGAAGTGGTCGAAGCCCTCGTCGACGCGGTAGTGCACCGCCCGATCGGTGAAGAGGCTCGCGAAGCAGCGCCGCCAGGCCCCGCAGGTGCTGGTCCCCTCGGTTGTTCAAGGGGGTGTCATGCTGGCCGGCGAAGCTCGCCGGCGAAGCTGGACGGCGAAGCTGGCCGGCGAAGCTGGCCGACGCGACGTCCTCCGCCGTGGCGGAGGAGCGCACCGCCAGGCGGACGTCCTCGCCGTACTGGCCCTGGAGCTGCCGGTAGCCGGCCAGGATCTCGGCCTCCACCTCGGGGGGCACGCCCGCTGCGTAGACGACGTCACGAGCCTGACGGGCGCGCCGGGCCAGGTCGGTCACGTCGCTCGGGTCGAGCCCGTCGAGCGCCTCGTGCAGCGCGGCGGCGACGCCCGACGCGTCGAGCACGGCACGGTAGGCGTCGGAGGTGACGGCGAAGCCGTTGGGGACCCGAACGCCTTTGGGCGACAGCTCGCGGTACATCTCGCCGAGGGAGGCGTTCTACCCGCCGACGAGCGGCACGTCCGCGATGCCGAACGTCTCGAAGAACCTCGCGTGGCGCGGAGCGGGGTCATCGTGCCCCTTTCTCGGGCTCTCGGTCCGGGTGCACCGCACGCCCTCGGGCTGCGCGGAACGGGCTCACCAGGGTCCGTGCAGGGTCGCGTTGGCCTCGCGCAGCGCGGCGACGTAGGCGCCGCGCTCATGGGCCGCCGCGTCGTCGCCGTCGGGGATGGCGACGAGCCCGCGCAGCTCGCGGAGGCTCTCGAAGCCCCTGCCAGCCATCCACTTCGCCAGGCCTTCGACGAGGGCACGGGCGTGCTCGGGGCCGTGGCGAAGCAGCGCCGAGGTGGTCATGACCACGTCCGCGCCAGCGAGCAGGTACCGGACGACGTCCTCGGGCCCCTCGACGCCCGTCGACCCCGCGAGGTCGATCGCGAGGTGCCGGCGCAGGAGGGCGATCCACGCCCGCGGGAGCCGGCCCTCCAAGGGGTGGGAGAGCCCGAGGGACGGGACGGCCGCCACGCCTCCAGGGTCGACGTCGGGGTGCAGGAAGCGGTTGAAGAGCACGAGGCCGTCTGCGCCCGCGTCACTGAGGCGGTGCGCCATCTCCCCGACCGAGGTGTAGTAGGGCGAGAGCTTCACCGCGACCGGCACCGACACCGCCGCCTTCACCTGCCCGAGGATGTCCACGTGGCGCGCCTCGATGTCGCGCCCCGGCGTGCCGGGGGCGGCAGGAGAGGCGTAGAGGTTCAGCTCCAGGGCCGCCGCGCCGGCCTCCTGCATCTGCCGCGCGTAGCTCGTCCAGCCACCCTGCGTCGCCCCGTTCAGCGAGGCGATCACCGGGATCTCGACGGCGCCCGCGGCGCGCTCGAGGAGGCTCAGGTAGTACGCGGCGCCGCGGTCGGCGCCGGGCACGTCGGGGAAGTAGGTGAGCGACTCGGCGAAGCTCTCGGTCCCCGCCTCGACAAGGCGCGCCTGGCGCTCGGCCTCCTCGTCGAGCTCCTCTTCGAACAGCGAGTGGAGCACGACCGCCCCGACCCCGCCGCGGGCCAGCCGGCGAACCCCTTCGACCGTGTGGGACCAGGGCGAGGCGGAGGCGACCACCGGATTGGCGAGCGGTAAGCCGAGGTAGCGAGCGGAGAGGTCCATCTCAGGTCTCCCTGCGGGCGTCCGCCGGGAAGCGGCCGGCAGGCCGGGTCGCCATCTCCTCGTAGGTGTCCCATCGCTGGTCGACCGCCGTCTGCTCAAGGCCGGCCAGGCGCTCGGCCTCCGCCGGGCGGGATCGGGCGAGCATCGAGTAGCGCAGCTCCCGACCCGTGTACTCGGCGAGGGGGATGCGGGGCCTCGGCGAGTCGAGGAGGAACGGGTTCGCCCCTGCGGCCCGGAGCACCGGGTCGTAGCGGACGAGCGGCCAGTACCCGCTCGCCACCGCCCGGTACTGCTGGGAGAGCCCGTCACGCATCTCGATGCCGTGCGCGATGCAGTGGCTGTAGGCGATGAGGAGGGAGGGGCCGTCGTAGGCCTCTGCCTCCCGGAACGCCCGCAGCGTCTGTTGGGGGTCGGCCCCCATCGCCACGCGGGCCACGTAGACGTTCCCGTAGGCGATGGCCTGCAGCGCGAGGTCCTTCTTCTCGGTGCGCTTCCCCGCCGCGGCGAACTTGGCAACCGCACCGAGCGGGGTCGCCTTCGACGCCTGGCCGCCGGTGTTGGAGTACACCTCGGTGTCGAGCACGAGCACGTTCACGTCACGACCGCTCGCGAGCACGTGGTCGAGCCCGCCTGCGCCGATGTCGTAGGCCCACCCGTCGCCCCCCACGATCCAGACGCTGCGGCGCAGCAGGTGGTCGGCGACGCTGGCGAGGTCGGCGGCTTCGGGCCGCTCGGCGCTCTCGAGGTGCTCGCGCAGCACGGCGAGGCGCTGGCGCTGGTCCTCGAGCTCGGACTCCGTGCGCTGGGGTGCCGTCAGGATCTCGTCGACGAGGTCGGCGCCGACGACGTCGGCGAGCTCGCCCAGCCGCAGGCGCGCGAGGGCGAGGTGCTGGTCGGCGGCCAGGCGGAAGCCCAGCCCGAACTCGGCGTTGTCCTCGAACAGCGAGTTGGACCACGCAGGGCCGCGCCCCTCGGGGGTCGCCGCCCACGGCGTGGTCGGAAGGTTGCCGCCGTAGATCGACGAGCAGCCCGTCGCGTTGGCGATGATCGCCCGGTCACCGAAGAGCTGGGAGAGCAGCTTCAGGTAGGGGGTCTCGCCGCAGCCCGCGCAGGCGCCCGAGAACTCGAAGAGCGGGGTGAGGAACTGCGTGCCGCGCACGGTGCCGAAGTCGACCCGCGGGCGCTCAGGGGCAGGGAGGGACTCGAAGTACGCGACGTGCTCTCGCGCCGCGCCGACGAGCGCCTCGCGCCAGGCCAGGTTGACCGCCTTGCGGGACGGATCGCTCGGCGACGCGACCGGGCACGCCTCGACGCACAGCGCGCAGCCCGTGCAGTCCTCGACGTAGACCTGGAGCGAGAACACCGTGCCGGGCAGCCCCCGGGCGCGCAGGGGCGCGGCGAGGAAGCCGGGGGGCGCCTGCTCGAGGGACGACGAGTCGAAGTACTTGGAGCGGATCACGCTGTGGGGGCAGACGAAGCTGCAGTTGCCGCACTGGATGCACAGGTCCGGGTCCCATTCGGCCACGAGGTCCGAGATGTTGCGCTTCTCGTAGGCGGAGGTACCGCTCGGCCAGGTGCCGTCGGCCGGCAGCGCGCTCACCGGGAGCTCGTCGCCGTGGCCGGCCATCATGACTGCGGTGACGTTCCGCACGAACTCCGGAGCGCTCGGCGGGACGAGCGGCGGCGGCTCCGCTGCCGAGGTGACCCGTGCCGGCAGCTCGACGCGCTCGAGACGCTCGAGCGCCCGATCGACCGCGGCGAGGTTGGCCTCGACCACCACCTTCCCGCGCCGGCCGTAGGTCTTCTCGATCGCCCCCTTCACGCGCGCGACCGCCGTCGACTGCTCGAGCACGCCAGAGATGGCGAAGAAGCACACCTGGAGGACCGTGTTCACCCGGCTCCCGAGGCCGAGCTCCCGGGCGATGTCGGCGGCGTCGATCACGTACAGCGAGATGCCCTTCTCCAGGATCTGGGTCTGCACGGGCCGCGTCAGCCGGTCCCAGACCTCGGCGGCGGGGTACGGGCAGTTGAGCAGCAAGGTGGCCCCGGGGGCCGCTCGGGCGAGCACCTCGTCGCGGTCGAGGAGGCCGAACTGGTGGCAGCCGACGAAGCCGGCCTGGTCGACCAGGTACGGCGCCTTGATCGGCTCGGGACCGAAGCGGAGGTGCGAGACGGTCTCGGACCCGGACTTCTTCGAGTCGTAGACGAAGTACCCCTGGGCGTAGCGCTGCGCGTCGCCGAGGATCTTGATGGTGTTCTTGTTGGCGCCGACCGTCCCGTCCGACCCCAGCCCGAAGAAGACCGCCCGGAGCGTCCCCGGCGGCTCGATGTCGACCGGCTCGCCGTAGGAGATGCTCGTTCCCGAGACGTCGTCGTTGATGCCCACCGTGACCCGCTGCCGGGGGCGAGGGCGGGCGAGCTCGTCGAGCACGCCGGCGACCATCGCAGGGGTGAGCTCCTTCGAGCTCAGCCCGTACCGCCCGCCCGTCACACGCGGCATGGCGTCCCGGCGGCCGAGCGCGTGCCCCTCGGCGAGGGCGCCGAGCACGTCGAGGAAGAGCGGCTCCCCGAACGATCCGGGCTCCTTGGTCCGGTCCAAGACCGCGACCTGTCGGACCGAGGCCGGCAGCGCGGCGAGGAGCGCGTCCACGGGGAAGGGCCGGTACAGGCGGACCGTGAGGGTTCCCACCCGCTCTGCGCGATCGGCGAGGCGGGCGACCGTCTCTCGGGCGGTCTCCGCGCCCGAGCCCATGGCCACGACCACCCGTTCGGCCTCGGGATGGCCGGTGTAGTCGACGAGCCCGTAGCGCCGGCCGGTGCGCTCCGCCAGGGCCTCCATGGACTGCTCCACGAGCTCTGGCACGCGTGCGTAGAGCGGGTTCACGGTCTCGCGGGCCTGGAAGTAGACGTCGGGGTTCTGCGAGGTCCCCCGCACGAACGCGTGCTCGGGGGACATCGCCCTGGCGCGATGGGCGCGGACGAGCTCGGTGGGCACCATGGCGGCGAGGTCGGCGTCGGAGAGCAGCTCGATCGTGTTGAGCTCGTGGCTGGTCCTGAACCCGTCGAAGAAGTGGACGAAGGGCACCCGCGAGGCGAGCGTGGCCGCCTGGGCCACCGCGGCGAGATCGTGGGCCTCTTGGACGCAGGACGACGAGAGCAGGGCGAAGCCGGTCTGCCGGACCGCCATCACGTCCTGGTGGTCCCCGAAGATCGACAGCCCCTGGGCCGCGAGCGACCGGGCCGCCACGTGGAACACCGCCGGAGTGAGCTCGCCTGCGATCTTGTACATGTCGGGGATCATGAGAAGGAGCCCCTGGGAGGCGGTGAACGTCGTCGAGAGCGCGCCCGCCTGCAAGGCGCCGTGGAGCGCGCCGGCGGCACCGGCCTCGCTCTGCATCTCCACCACCACCGGGACGCTGCCGTAGATGTTGGTGCGGCCCCTGGCCGACCACTCGTCGGCAAGCTCTGCCATCGGCGAGGCCGGCGTGATGGGGAAGATGGCGCAGACCTCGTTCATGCGGTACGCGACCGACACCGCCGCCTCGTTGCCGTCGACCGTCGCGCGCATCATCCCTCCCCCGCCGCCCGCATCAGGCGCTGTCCCCGGCAGTACCCGCCTCGGGGACCATCTCGATCGCGTGGACCGGGCACTGCTCGAAGCACGCCGCGCACCCCGTGCAGCGCTCGTAGTCGAACCGGTAGCGCTGGCCGACCCCGAGCTTGATCACAGCGTCCTCAGGGCACGCACCCACGCAGCCGTCGCACTCGAAGCAGTTCCCGCACGACAGGCACCTGGCCGCCTCGTAGACGGCCTCCTCGGCGCTGAGACCACCGCGGACCTCGGAGAAGTCCGCCACCCGCTCGCTCGGCGCGAGCTCCGGCTGGCGCCGGCGGGAGAAGTCGCCGAAGTACCACAGGTGCAGCCCTTCGAAAGTGGCCAGCGCGTGGCGCGGGGCGGCGGGGGATTCGGAGCCCGAGAGCCAGGCATCGATGTGCCGGGCGGCCACCTTGCCGTGCCCGACGCCGACGGTCACCGTCCGCTCGGCAGGCACCATGTCCCCGCCGGCGAAGACCCCCGGGCAGCCGGTCATCATCGTCGCGGAGACCTTGACGGTGCCGTCGGAAGAGAGCTCCACCCCCGGCACCGCTCGGAGGAAGTCGGTGTCGGCGTCCTGTCCGACGGCGAGGATCAGGCTGTCGGCAGGGAGCGTCTCGAACCGCCCGGTCGGGTGAGGCACCCCGTGGTCGTCGAGCTGCATCACCTCGACGGTCAGCTCGGGCCCTTCGAAGGCGCTGATGGTGCGCAGCCAGTTGATCCGCACGCCCTCGGCCTCGGCCTCCTCGGCCTCTTCCTCGTGTGCCGGCATCTGGGCCCGGGTGCGGCGGTAGACGATCAGGGTCTCTTCTGCTCCGAGCCGCCGCGCCGTGCGCGCCGCGTCCATGGCGGTGTTGCCGCCGCCGTAGACCGCGACCCGGCGCCCGATCGCCGGCCGCTCGCCGGCAGCGACCCGCTCGAGGAACCCGACGGCGTCGACGATCCGGGTCGCGTCGCTCGCAGGGATGTCGACCCGCTTGGAGAGGTGCGCGCCCACCGCGACGAACACGGCGTCGAACCGCCCCTCTTCCCGCTCGGCCGCAAGGTCCTCGACGTGGTGGTCGGTGGTGATCCTCACCCCAAGCGCAGCGATCCGCTCCATCTCGGCGGACAGCACGTCGCGGGGCAACCGGTAGGCGGGGATGCCGTAGCGCATCATCCCCCCGGGCTCCGCGCCGCGGTCGCGGATCTCGACGTCGTGGCCGCGCCTCGCCAGGTGGTAGGCGGCCGACAACCCGCTCGGTCCGGCGCCCACGACGAGGACCCGCTTGCCGCTGCGGGCAGGCGGCTGCTCGAACGCCCATCCCCGCTCGAGGGCGAGGTCGCCCAAGAACCGCTCCACCGCGTGGATCGACACCGCCTCGTCGAGCTCCGCGCGGTTGCACGAGCTCTCGCAGGGGTGGTAGCAGACGCGGCCGTGCACGGCCGGCAACGGGTTGTCGGCGACGAGGACCCGCCACGCCTGCTCGGGGCGCCCTGCCTCGACCTCGGCCAGCCAGGCCTGGATGTTCTCTCCCGCCGGGCAGGCTGTGTTGCACGGAGGCAGCAGGTCGACGTAGACGGGCCTGCGGCTCCGGACGGGCCCTGCCCGCGGGGTCTCGCTCAGTAAGTCGGGCAGCGCGGTGAGATCACGCCGGCTCATCGCAGCTGCCCAGCGACGACGTCGCTCAACTGGCGCTCGCCGCGGGGATGACTTCCTTCTTCTCCGACGTGCTCACCTCGATGCGCCGGGCCTTGGCCTGCTCGGCGACGGGGATGGTCAGCCGCAGCACCCCGTCCTCGTAGGCGGCGGCGATCCTGTCGGTGTCGAGGTTCTCGCCGAGGAACAGCTCCCTCGTGAACGTGCCGACGGGCCGCTCGCTCACCACGATCTCCACGCCCTCAGTCTTCCACTGGCGCTCCGCCTTCACGCTGAGCACGTTCTTCTCCACCGTCACCTCGATCGAGCCTGGCTGCACGCCCGGAAGGTCGAGGTCCACGTGGAACACGTCGCCGATGCGGTAGGCGTCGAGCGGCATGGAGCGCGTCCGCCTGGTGTCCCGCAGCTGGTCGGCGAAGTCGTCGAGCCCCCGGAATGGATCGGACCTCATCAACACGGCGTTCCCCTCTCGTGCCCGTGGCTCCCGCGTGCCGTCTTTCCTCCGCGTGCCAGCATCGTCCCCACGGGCGGCCCTCGCCAGGGCCGAACGTCCCGGAGCCGGTCCGCGCTCGCCGAGAGCACCGCGGACGCCAGCGCGACCCCGACGAAGAGCTCTCCGAGCTCCAGCCCGCCCTCGGGACCGGCGCCGTCACTGCGATCCTTGCGTTGACCTCCTCCCACGGCTGAAGCCGGGGGATTCCGACGTGTCTCCCTGGCTGTCTCACCGTAGGCATCACGCCGCCTCCGGTGCCGTAAGCGGACCACCGACGAGTGCCGGTGCAGGGATGGTGTTGCCATCGGGGATGGTGTTGCCGTCTTCGGGCCGAACCACTCTGTCGGAGCACTTGGAGGCCAAGCGCTTGCGAACCCGTACCAGCGAACGACGCCCAGGAGGGTGCCGACGCCGGACTCGTGGTTTCTCCCCGTCGCGTACGGGGGTCTTCTCCGGCCATGGCGTCCGATTGGACACCACTTTCGCGCCGAGATCTTGGCGCTGTGGTGCAAGCGCACTAGCGCGCTCAGATAGAGCGTTTCGTGCTCCCACGAGGTCGAGAACATCCTTCCCTGTCTCGGGCTCCACGTGGAGCCCGAGGAATGCCGAGAACAGGTCGCGGTCCACGTCGAGGCCGTGGGTCT
>JAKBTL010000072.1 GCA_021844425.1 Actinomycetes bacterium
GTGTCGACCACGCCGGTCAGCGTGAGCGCTGGCGCCTTCGACCACGCGACCACACCGGTCAAGGTCGTCGAGGCGAAGGGCCACACCGTTCCGACGGGGTACGTCTGCCTGACGCTGTCGACAGGAACCTTCAACACATCGGCGTCGGCCAGCGTGAAGACCACAGGTGGCGGCACGGCCGGCACGGCGGTCTCCTACAAGACCACAGACAAGACGGCCATGTTCGATGTGACCAAGATGTCCACAGCCACACACCCGAGCACCTTCACGGTGTCCGGGCTCGCGGTCAACGCACCGTCGGGATCTACGACGACGGTGAAAGTGACCGCCCGTGATGGCGAGACGGCGACATGTGCGACGACGTCTGGGACAGCGACACTGCTGACAACCGCAGTTGGTGCCAGCGCGTCGCCGAACACCGAGACGGTGCTCTCCACGTTGCCCGGGTTCACGCAGATCTACGGGGCGACAGCGGCAGCCACCGCGGTCAAGCTGCTCGAGACCTCGTTCACCGCGACCGCAGGACACTGCCCCGGGACAGCGACGACAGCGAACGACAACCGGCCGGTCGTCATTGCGACCGAGACACACTTCCAGGACGCGCTCTCCGCGCAGTACCTGGCGAGTGATCTCCGCACCGGCGTGCTGTTGACCAGCTACGGGAGCCTTCCCTCGGTGACCATCCAGGCGCTCAAGACCGAAGGTGTGACCCAGGTCGACATCGTCGGTGGCCCGCTTGCGGTGAGCACAGCGGTCGAGAACCAGCTCAAGGCACTCCCGGCGTACACGTGCGGGGGCACGAGCCAGCTCAAGACAAGCGGCCACGTGCGAACCATCAGCGTGACACGCATCTACGGGCAGACCGCCGAGGGGACGGCGCAGGCGATCGACAGCCTGGTCCCCTCCACGCACGTCGCCTCGGAGTCGTTCGTCACAGCGTACGTGGGAGTGAACTCCAACAAGGGCACCGGCATGTTCAACACCACCGCTGGGCTCAGCTCGGCGCCGACCACCTCGGCGGCGGTTCCGACCGTCATCATGGCGAGCGGCGCAGAGTTCCAAGACGCCATGGCGGCGAGCACGTTGTCGTACTGGCGGGCAGGAGGAAAGAGCCTGCCGATCGTGCTCACCTCGCCGACGTCGCTCACATCGAATGCCGCAGGTGCTCTCGCCACAACGGGGGCCAAGCAGGTCATCTTGATGGGCGGGCAGCTCGCCGTGACCAACTCGGTCGTGACGACGCTCGTGAGCGACGGCATCGAGGTGCTCCGCATCGCCGGTCAGAACTACACAGGCACCGCGGCTGAGCTCGCGAAGTTCGAGTACGCCACAGCGCCGAAGGGCCTCGACTGGGAGAGCACCACGGTCGCAGTCGCCCGTGGGAACGGCTTCACCGACGGCCTCGTCGGCGCAGTCGTTGCCGGCAACACCGCGGCGAACTACGGCACAGCGACGACGCCTGAGCCCTTGCTCTTGACCCTCAGCCCGACGACCGTCGGTGCCACACTGACAGCCTTCCTCAAGGCGTACGGTGCGACAGGGCCAACGGCGACTGCCTCAATGGTCTCGTCCCTCCAGATCTTCGGAGGGCCGCTCGCGGTGTCGCCTGCAGTGATCAGCAAGATGCTGACAGACATCAGCTGATCTCGATCGGCCGGCGCAGCATCCCGGCCGAGGCAAGAAGTAGCGACGAAGGGGCCCCTCGGGGTCCCTTCGTCGCGTGCGCTGCCACGGCCGCGTCGCTCACTGCGCGCTGGAGCCCGTAAAGGCATTCCTCACGACACCGGGCTCGCGGCGCCCGCCATCACCCTCTCGCTGACGCCCGAGGCCGGACCGGGGCGGGCGGAGCCGGCATCCGGTCCCACGGTCAGAGACAAGGTTGTGGATCCGGCCGAAAATTGGCGACGTCGGGGCCATGGGTCAATCAGAGGTGCCGGAGAGACCGGCACCCTGACAGAAGGAGCCTCCCATGTCCCCACTGCCCCTTGAAGTATGTGGCGGCGTCCACCGGGTCGTCGCCCACCCGGCGGAGCCGGTCATCGACCGCGCGAGCGGCCAGCCCCGTCTCGACCGTGACGGCCGCCCCTTGTCGGTCGTCCTGCCCGTCGGCCTCACCTCCGGCGGTGCCGAGGTGGTTCCCGTGCGCGTGGCCGGTGACCCCCAGGCGGGCTTCGCCGTCGGTCAGGCGGTCCACGTCCGCGGGCTGACCGTCACCCCGTGGGCGATGGGCGACCGCGCGGGCATCTCGTATCGCGCAGAAGCGATCGAAGCGGTCGCCCCGGCTACGACGACCGGGCGCCAGGCGTCCTGACGCACTCCGTTGGGGCTGCGGCGGCTCGCATCCGTCCCGACCCCGAGAGCGGCCGAGATCGCCTGTCAGTGCCGAGAATGTCATCCAGCGACGGTGAACTGAACATTGATGCCTGGTCCCATCCGCGGCGAGCATCCGGCGACGACTTTCTCGTTGCTATACCAGGCGACATACTCGGCAAGGACTGCTTCGAGGTGACGGCGGCCGAGTATGAGCACCCTTCAGGCACTCGCGCCGGATGGCGCCGATGACGCGCTCACAGATCGTCCAGTGCTTGGCGACGGGGTCCCGGTCCAGCGAAGCAAGGTTGCCGGCTGGACGAAGAGGGGCCCGAGGCGGTCGCGGGCAGCAGCCGTCCCATCCCCGGCCACCACGGCTCGATCCGCCGGCTCGAGCGCGGGGTCGGTGCACCTGGCATCGGAGGACCGCCACCTCGTGGCGCAGGCCAATCGATGGTCATCGGTGGCAACACCGCCCTGGGCACCTGTTCGCGTCAGGGAGAACTGTGGGCGAGAAGGGGTCCCGCGCGTTCAGGGACGGCTCATCCTCGCCCCCCGCCGAACCTCCAGGCCAGCCTGTCCAAGGAATCGGTGCGCAAAGACCACCGCCGAACCGGGCTCCCGGTGATCAGGAAGGCACGCCGCCAGCACGCCCACCGCTGGCTTTCTCGTACTACGCTTATCCCGTGTGCAGATCCACGCGTCAGCTCGGCGCCACCGCGTCGCCGACGAGGACATCCACCACGCGCTGGCTCACGCGGTCACCTGGGTCGAGCTCGGCGATGACCCTTGGCGCTACCTGCTCGCCGGACCCGACCGCGCCGGCAACATGCTCGAACTGGTCGTCTTGGACCTCGGAGGAGATGAGCTGGTGATCCACGCGATGGGACTTCGGCCCTCGACCGCCCAGGAGATCTTCGGAGACGAGTGATGACCCAAAAGCACACGTACGGAGAAACCAAGAGCGGCGAGCCAGTTACCGACGAGATGATCGAGCGGTTTGTCGAGGAGGCTGAGCGCGGCTACGAGCCTGGTCAGCTGAAGGGACGTCGCCGGGGACCCGGCCGGCCACCGCTCGGTGAGGCTGCCAAGTCGGTCGAGTCGGTGCGGCTCGAACCCAGCCTTCGTGACGAAGTCGCTCGGCGGGCACAGACCGAGGGCGTCACGGTCTCCGAACTCATCCGCAGAGCCCTCCGGCAGTACCTGAAGAGCGCGTAGCGCCGAAGCGCAGAGTTTCTCGGTCCTGATCGCCGGCGGCGCCGTGAGTGATCAGGGCAGTGCCCTGTGCAGTGTATGGAGCAGACGCCGTGACCGGCGGCTTCGTCGGATCTGTACCCGATGCTCACTCGATGGTCCTGAACCCCCGCCACCACGGAATTCTCGCCTTCGCCATCGACGTCTGAATCGATGCCGCACGACTGTATGTCGGCCGGCCTCAACTGTTCGGAGCGTCCCATGATGGAGCACCTACGGCGGCTTGCAGTGGAGCAAGGCCAAGGTACTCGATCATGGCGATGAGCCCATAGAGCAGCCTTCGGCCGCAACCAAAGCCCTCGTCGGTGCGGGAGGGCGATGCGAGGGGCCGGCCGTCGGCACGGCCAGAGGGCCGGCAGAGGGGCTGGCACCAGAACAAGGGATGAAGAGTGACATCGCCCCGATGATGCGCAGGGGGGCGCCATCCCCTCCACCTCCATGGTGGCCGCCGGAGCTGGCCGGGCCGTCAAGAGCCCGCTGCGGGACTCCGCCTCGATGGGTGCCGGCAAGCCGTCGGCGCGCTGACGCTCGCCTCACCCATCGGGGTCTCCTATGCCTACCTGGAGGAGAAGGGTTCCGACGTGAACGTCGCCTCCCACCTGCTGGTGGACGTGCTCCGAGGGGACGTCGACGCTGCGGTGGTCGTCTCGAACGACAACGATCTGCGCTACCCCGTCCAGCAGGCCCGCCACCGAGTCCCGGTCGGGGTGGTGAACCCCACGCCCAATCAGCTGGCCGGCGATCTGCGAGGGAGCGCCGCCGACGGCGTTGGCCGGCACTGGTGGTACCAGCTGGTTCCGGCCGATCTCCGCGCTCACCAGCTTCCTGACCCGGCTGCCGGCGTGTCGCGGCCGAAGGGCTGGTAGCGATCGGAACCGTGACCTGGTAAACTGGGTCTCACTCCCCTCGGGGAGTGCTATACGACCCGGCTCCTCGAGGGCCGGGTTTTCCTTTCCCAGACCTCGTGGGTGAGCGGGTTTCTCGGGGCCCGAGCCACGTCAGTGGCGCGTTTGAGTAGGCAGGCTGCGTATGCATGCATAGGCACGATGCCGTGACCAGCGGTTTCTCGTTCCGGCGCTCGTCGGAGATGCGAGTTTCTCGGGTGGATTTCTCGGGCCTCATCAACGTTGCGTAGTGCATGCCATGGCAGGGTGGCGCGGCGCGTGCGGCCGCTGAGCTGCCGGTTCGCGGTGGGTTGCTCGCTGGAGCTGCTGGTGCATAGGGCTGCACAGGGCATGCATACGCACTGCTCTGATCAACGTCTCGGGCGGCCCAGGGAGCCTTTGCCGGTTTGAGCTTTGGAGTCCTTCCGTCAGCTGTCTCGGTTCGGGAGACCTCTATCGTGGCGCGTTCCACGCCGAGCACGTGTGGGTGCCGAGAAGGTCATCCGTAGCTGCCACCAGGACTTTCGGTGCACGGTGCCAACGGAGAGGATGCCTCTATGGCGTTCTCGTTCCTCTACTTGGCCTTCGTCCGCGTGGTCCAGCTGGTCCGGCTCATGTGCCGCGCTCAGGACGATCTGGCGATCGAGGTCGTCATGTTGCGCCACGAGGTGTCGGTGCTGCGCCGTCAGGTCGCTCGGCCAGCGTTGCGACCTGCGGACCGGGCGGTACTCGCCGGGCTCTCACGGCTGCTGTCGCGGGCCCGTCGTGGACGGTTCTTCGTCCAGCCGGCCACGCTGCTGGCTTGGCACCGGGACCTCGTCCGGCGACGCTCGTCCTACCCACAGCGCCGGTCCGGTCGGCCTCCGGTCGCGACCAGCACCGCCACCCTTGTCGTCCGGTTGGCTCGTGAAAACCCGACATGGGGATACCGGCGGATTTGCGGCGAGCTCGCCACCGTGGGCATCGTGATCGCCCCATCGAGCGTCTGGGCGATCCTGAAGCGTCGGGGCATCGACCCGGCCCCGAGACGCTCGGGCCCCACCTGGACAGAGTTCCTCCGCGCTCAAGCCAAGGGCTTGAGCGCCTGCGATTTCTTCCATGTCGACACCGTTCTTCTCCGACGGCTCTACGTGCTGTTCTTCGTCGAGCACGACACCCGGCGGGTCCACATCGCAGAGGTGACGGCCAATCCTGTCAGTGGCTGGGTCACCCAGCAGGCCCGCAACCTCTGTTTCGATCTCGCGGAACGGACAACACCGGCCAAGTTCCTCATCCGAGATCGGGATACCACCAAATTCACCTTGTCCTTCGATGCCGTCTTCGCGTCCGAGGGCATCAGGATCATCAAGACGCCCGTCAGGGCCCCCCGCGCGAACGCCATCGCCGAGCGCGTTGTGGGTACCATCCGTCGAGAGTGCCTCGACCGGTTGCTCATCCTCGGCCGCCGCCATCTCGAAGCCGTGCTCTCCGAGTACGTGGACCACTACAACAGGCATCGGCCTCACCGGGCCCTCGGTCAACGGTCTCCCTCGGCAGTGACCGAAACGATCGTCCCGATCACCGATACCGACCCGGAAGACGTGCGACGAACCGAAGTCCTCGGCGGGCTGATCCACGAGTACCGACTCGTCGCCTGAGCTGCAGAGATGAGGTTCTCGGCACCCACTGGCATTCTCGGCACCGACAGGATCGACATCAGCTCCTTGGTACGGACAAGTTCCCGGCACCGACATCTAGGACATACAAACTCGTGTATAATGTCGCCGGTGAAGGACGTCGCGTTTGTCGGAGGCTCAGGAGACGATCTCCGAGCCTTCCCGGCCGTCGCACGCCAACGCGCCGGCTACCAGCTCTATCGGGTCCAGGCGGGACGGGAGCCGACTGACTGGAAGCCGATGCCTTCCATAGGGCCGGGATGTCGCGAGATCCGGGTCCGAGTCGAGGGCGAAGCGTATCGAGTCGTCTACGTGGCGAGCATCGGCGATGCGGTGTACGTCCTACACGCCTTCCAGAAGAAGACCCAGCGAACGTCCAGGGCGGACCTGGATCTTGCCAAGCAACGCTACAAGCAGTTGATCGAGATGACCCGTGCAAAGGAGAGATGATGAGTGCGATCGAACGGCACGCCAACGTGTGGGACGCTCTCGAGGAGAACTCGGCGATGGCCGAGAACATGAAGATCCGCAGCGC
>JAKBTL010000124.1 GCA_021844425.1 Actinomycetes bacterium
GACTACGGATCAGAAGGTTGGGGGTTCGAATCCCTCCGAGCGCGCTGAGAAAGTCCAGGTCAGAGGCACATTTGCCCTGGAGCCTTACGACCGAGGGGACCCCGTGAGAACATTTTGAGAACACAAGTGTTCTCACGGTCCGGAGGTCGAGGTGCCCAGGACGGCTCCAGGTGTGTACCGCGACCGCGGTGGCCGGTGGTACGTCAAGGTCACACTCGGCTTCGACCCGGTCTCGGGGCGGCGCGAGCAGATCACGCGGCGCGGGTTCGCCACGGCGACCGAGGCTGCCAGGGCGCGCCGGGAGCTCATGGCGAAGGTCGACCGAGGGCAGCTCAGGCCCACGCCGGCCGGGCTGACGCTCGACGAGCTGCTCGACCTCTACCTGGACGGGCTCGACGCCGACCAGCGCCTTTCGGCCAAGACGCGCTTCGACTACCGCCACTCCGCCGACGACTACGTACGGCCACACCTCGGCAAGAAGCGAGTGCGGGACGTCACGCCCGAAGTCGTGCTCGCCTGGCAGCGGAGCCTCCTCAGCGGCGGGGGGACGAAGCAGGGGAAGGCGCTGGCGCCCAACACCGTGAGGCTCGCTCGCGCCCCGCTTGCGGGGGTCTTCAAGCTCGCCGTGCAGCTCGGCACCGTGGCCGTGAGCCCGATGGCGGCCGTCCCTCGACCCAAGCCCCCACGCTCGGTACCCAAGCACTGGACGCCGGAACAGGCGCGCGAGTTCCTCGGGCTCATGGAGTCGGACCGGACGTGGCCGATCTGGGCGTTCCTGCTCGGCTCCGGCCTCCGGATCGGCGAGCTCGTGTCGCTACGTTGGCCGAACGTCGACCTCGAGGCGGGGGCGGTGCGCGTCGTCGAGTTCGTCTCGACCCTCGGACACGACCTCCTGCCCTCGACGGGCAAGAGCCGGGACGCCGTGCGCACCGTCGTGCTCGACGACGGGCTCGTCGCTGTGCTGAAACGACAGCGTGCGCTCCAAGACGCTGAGCGCCACAGCGCGACCAGCTGGGAGGAGACCGGCCACGTGTTCACGAAGCCCGACGGTCGCCCCTACCATCCGCAGCGACTTTCCCGCGTGCTCGGGACGTGCACCGCGGAGCTGGGCCTCCCGCCCCTGACCGCACACGGGCTCAGGCACACGAGCGCCACCCTCATGCTTGCAAGCGGCGTGCCGCCCAAGGTCGCCGCCGAGCGGCTCGGGCATGCGGACCCGACCCTGTTCGTCCGCCTCTACAGCCACGTAACCCCGACGATGCAGAGCGAGGCTGCAAGACGTGTCGGCGAACCTCTGTTTGGTGAAAGCCCAGGCGCGGAAGGCTCGGTGCCCGCGACACCCAGCTGAGTGCAGCCGGCCGGACGGGAGGTCAGGGCAACCGTCGGCGGAAGTGAACATGCCACCATTGGGGCTCTTCGCGATGAGCCGTGGGGCGGTGCAGGACCGTCGACGATGCCGACTGCTTCTCCACCTCTCCCAGGGGAAGGAACTGCAGGTCGCCCTTCGCATCGGACCTCGACCTTGTCCTGAGCCGTGTCCGCGAGAACTTGAATGCTGAGCCGGTCCGCTTCTGCCCTTGCGCGCCGGCCCTCTTGGTGGCCGCCCCTTGCCCATGAACGCAGGCGGAGGCGGGCGGCCTATGCCACTATTCGCGTGGACCTCGCAGAGCACGGGGCAAGGACCATGCGCCGGGGTCGAGCGTGCCGTCGACAGCGGCGCGCGCGACATCGGTGAGCCGGAGATTGTGGTCGCGGGCGTAACCCCGGAGCCGGTCGAATGCGCCGGAGAGGTCGACGCCTGCTCGTTCGGCGATGATGCCCTTGGCCTGTTCGATGACGATTCGGCTGTTCAGGGCGTACGACAGCTGCTCGTTGGTACGCTGATGCTCGTCGGCGCTGCGGTGCTGGAGGATGCTGATGGCGGCCAGATCGGCGAAGGCACGGGCAACCACCGTGTTGGGTTCGCTCATCGGCGCCACGCCGACGCTGAAGAGGTTGAGCGCTCCGATGGTGGTGGCCCGAAGTCGCAGCGGCAGGGCGGACACCGACTGAAAGCCGGATTCGAGTGCGGCCACCGAGAAGCGCGGCCACGGGCCGCTGCCGGCGCCCAGGATCAAGTGATCGACCTGCTCGCCGCTGCGGTAGGCGTCCAGGCAGGGCCCCTCTTCGGTCTGGAGCTCGAAAAGCTCTAGCACCCTCATCGCCTCGCTGGAAGACGCGACGAGACGGATGTCACCTTGCACCGTGGCTACCATGACCCCCGCGGCCGAGATCCCGAGCAGCTCGACGCAGCGCGACGCCAGCCCCGTGAGCAGCTCGACCACGTCGAAATCACCGACGAGGGTGTCGGCCATCTCGACCAGCGCCCTCACGACCAGCTCTTCTCGTGCCATCTGCGGTCCTCTCCGTTACAAGGCTACAAGACGTGGGAGGCGGATCGTCGGGCTCCATTCGGCACCCGGGGTCCTCTCAGGGTGACGTCTGCCTCCTTCGGCACGGCAATGGCTGCGCGGTCCGTCATTCATTTTAAGCGGAGCCTCCTTGCGACGACGTCCTCGGCGACACTCGCGAGCGAGCGTCCGTGGCTGAAGGCGTAGGCCCGCAGGCGGAGCATGGCCTCGGTGACGTTCACGCCGAGCTGCGCCGACACCATGCCCGCCGCGTTGTGCGCGACGAGGTGGAATTCAGCTTCGGCGTCGAGCGCTGCCGCCACGCTGCCAACGGGGGCGCGGGCTTGGGCATCGAGCACCCACGAGGCCACTACGTCTGCCATCACCAGCGCGTCTGCGTGCTGATCGTCACTGAGGTGCCCAGGCCGGTCCATGTACAAGTCGAGCGCGCCGAGGCGAACGGCGCCGACCCGGAGCGGGAACGCGAACACCGCCCGAACGCCGACCTGCAGCGCCGGTGGACCGAAGGCGGCCCAGCGCACTGTCGCGGGGTCGGCGAGATCCGGCTCGGCAATGACCCGGTCGTAGTTGTAGGCGTCCACGCACGGCCCTTCACCGAGGCTGTATTGCAGCTCCTCGATCAGCTCGCTGACGTCGTTGGTCGTGCACAGCGACCCGTACGCCACATCCCCGGACATGAGCATCACGCCGGTGCCGTCCACCCCGAGGACACCGGCCGCCGTCTCGCACAGCTGACGGGTGGACACCTCCCTCCCGCTGCCGGCCGACAACGCGGCCAGGATCCGCTCCAGGCGCTCACCGGCCACGAGGACACCGGCCGGCCTCACGGTCCCAGGTGTCGCTCGCCAAGATGCCGTGTCCGTCGATCACCAGGAGCTCCTTCCCTTCGAGCCTGGGTGAGGAGAAAGGGGCACCCGACAGGGTCCGGGTCCGACGCGCGGTCTCCCGCCGTCCCTCTCCTGGGAGATTACCTCGGCGTAAGGGCCGGCCTGGCGGTCGTGCAGCGCCGCAGTCTCGGTGTCGCTGCTCCAGAGAGAAGCGGCCCGGTGGATCGCCGCTGCGGTCGATGAGCTGGACACCGTGATAGGGAAATCCGCACCACCATCTTCGTCCTCGAACACCACCGTGCCAGCTCGTCGCCCAGACTTCGCGACCAAGTCCTCGAGGTGATCTCCGGGGCATCCACGGGACTTGGTCACGACCCGACGGTCCGCCTTGACGGGTTCACCGCCAGGCCCGTGCCCGACGAGATGGGCGACCACCTCTTCGCCGTGCTGCCGAAGCGCTGTCCGACGTCGCCCACCACGCCCACGCCACCTGCAGAAGCAGCCTCGTGCGCGTCGACGGCAACATCACCGAGCGGGTCTCCGACGACGGCACCGGTACGAGCAACGTGAGGCGGCCAGCGGCTACGCAACACGTGCCAGCACGCCGAGGCCCTCGGCGGCACGATGACGATGGCCGGAGTGCTCACCGGAAGCACCTCTCTCGGATGGCAGGTCACGTTCGCGTTCTGATCGTCATGAGCCGCACCAGCGCGTATGAGGAAGGGCGTCTCCGAACGTCGCCGACAATGCCGACACCGCGCCAAGGAGCGCGAAGATCGTCAAGACTGCTCTGCTGATCCTTCACTGTGGCGGCGTTGCCCAAGGTGGTGGGTTCGGCTCGTCGCTGGCCACGCTTTCGGGTGGGAAGTCCTCGAAGAACCGCCACCGTCGGCCAAGGATGTCCGAGCACATGAGCACCCGCATCCGGCTTGGTCGGTGACCCATACGCCTCGCGCCATATGCGGGGTCGAACAAGCCCAGCGGTTCCTTCTTCCACGGTGGATCCGAGGCCTCGATCGACAGCTCGACCACCTCCCCGGCCCTGAGCGCGAAACCACGACGATAGGCCCAGCGTTCGTTGTCGAGTGAAACGTACTCGCAGGTGATCGCCGGCCCGTTGCCGATGTTCTTGATGACCACCTTCTCTGCCCATGTGTCGCTTCCGGCCGCCGTCACGTCCCTCACCTCCCAGGTGAGGACGGGTCGCCACGCAAGCTCTCGATCCCGATGTGCCTCGGTCGCGATAGCAAGCGTCGCCTGGCCTTCATCACGAGCCGCGTCGGACGCCCGGCGCGCCTCCACTACGGCGCGACGAGTGATCCATGCAAGCACGAGCGTGCCCCCAGCCACGGCGAACGACGCCAAATCGGACCACGTCACCGCGGCAAGCAAGATCCGCCCCCTTCGGCCGGGCGTTTCGACATTGCGACAACGCCGGGCGTCGGCGGCCGGGCCTGGCCCCGAGCCCCTGTCTGGTTGCCGCCGTGAAGCGCCCAACTCGAGGACCTCTCGGCCCGCTTCCTCGACGCGCTCATGTCAGTCGCCACCGGGCACGCGAGGCCAATTTCGACGTGCTGGGCACTGTCCGAATGGCGCGCCTACGCCCGAGCCTTCCGGTGACGTTGAGCACGGTCGTGCTGCCCGCTCCGCTCACCACTGCCAGCTGTCCCTCGAATGAGCGAGGAGACGGGGCTCGCACCTACAGCTCAGACAGCGGATCGCCACTCCGTCCACATGCGCGGTCACGTCAAGCAGACCTCTTTCGACTTCGGTCGCCGCATCGGCGGCGTAGAGCTCCATCTCGTCTCGTTCGCCCGGCCCGATCCCAGACCGATCCCAGACCGAACCCAGGACGAACCGGGATCGGGCTAGCATGCCCTGCAGGGAAGAGCTTTGGCTCAGCGTTGCTCCAGACCTCGGTGGCGCCCTCCGACGACTTCGGAAAGAGAGCTCGTGCAGAGCACCACCACCACCATCGTCGACGCATCGGATACCGGCTTCCATGACCTTGCCCTTCAAGTGCGCGCGGCAGGTCTGCTGAACCGGCGACCGGGCTACTACAGCGTAAAGATCGGCGTGACGATCGCAGCGTTCGCCGCCGGCTGGGGGGCGTTCGTCATCGTAGGCAACTCGTGGACGACGCTCGGGCTCGCCGCATTCTTAGGAGTGATGTGTACCCAGCTGAGTTTCATCGGGCACGATGCCGGACACCAACAGGTTTTCGGTTCGCGGCAGGCAAACCGGCTCCTTGGGCTGATGGTCGGGAACGTACTGATTGGACTGTGCTACGGGTGGTGGGTTCCCAAGCACAATGCTCATCATGCCCACCCCAACGAGGTGGGCCGTGATCCCGACATTGGTGACGGCTTCGTCGCGTGGGCTCCCGCTGACGGGCACGGGACGCCGCGCCGGAACTTCGCATGGCTGCTTGCACGCTGGCAGGCGCCGCTCTTCTTTCCCCTCATGTTTCTGCGAAGCCTCGGGATGCACGTATCGGGGATCCAGCATCTCCTCCGACGACGCGACCGGGCGGCAGCTGTAGAGGCGCTACTGGTCGCGTTCCACATCGTGCTCTTTTCGATGGTGGTCTTCCTGGTGCTCAGCCCGCTGAAGGCCTTCGCATTCATTGCCGTGGAACAGGCGGTGTTCTCTCTCTACCTAGGCTGCAGTTTCGCACCGAACCACAAGGCGATGCCGATCATCCCATCCGCCCCGGCGATGGGCTTCGCTCGGCGCCAAGTGGTGTCCGCCCGCAACATCGCGGGCGGACGGCTGACCACGCTCATGTTCGGTGGCCTCAACTACCAGATCGAACACCACCTGTTCCCCTCTATGCCCCGACCGAACCTGAGATATGCCCAGAACCTCGTCAAGGAGTTCTGCGTGGCGACCGAGCTCGGCTACTGCGAGACCAGCCTGTCGGAGTCCTTCCGGCAGATCATCCTCCATCTCGAGGAACGTGGCCATACGGCCGCTCTGGCTGTCACGACGCCCTGGGCCCGATGACCCCACGCGATTCTCGAAGCGCCCCCCTGACGAGACCACCATCAGCGTGGCCCTCGCAAGAACCCGCTGACGCCGTCAACTCAGCACTCGGGCTCGGCACGCCTCTTCAACGGCGGGAAAGACGACGTCCGACCGTGGCGGATTGCAGCTCGTCGGTCTCGAGGTCAATTATCGATGCCCTGTCGCTTCCTGATCTTTACCCCCTTGCGGTCGACGATCATCTTCCCGTGCCACTGGGCGGCGACCGACCTCGCCTCCAAGAAGCCGTCGAACATCTCCTTCCACGCCGCAGCGTGCACCTTCGCCGTCTTGGTCAAGACACCGTCGAGATCGAACAGGCATGCTCGGACATGGCCAGCCAGGCCCA
>JAKBTL010000084.1 GCA_021844425.1 Actinomycetes bacterium
AGCTGATCGCCTTCGACGAAGACGCCCGGCGGAAGCTCGAGACCGGCATGAACAAGCTGGCCGACGCCGTACGGGTGACCCTGGGCCCCAAGGGTCGCAACGTCGTGCTCGACAAGAAGTGGGGCGCTCCCACGATCACCAACGACGGAGTCTCGATCGCCAAGGAGATCGAGCTCGAGGATCCCTTCGAGAGGATCGGGGCAGAGCTCGTCAAGGAGGTGGCGAAGAAGACCGACGACGTGGCAGGCGACGGGACCACCACCGCGACGGTGCTCGCGTGGGCGATGGTCCGCGAGGGCCTGCGCAACGTCGCAGCCGGCGCCAACCCGATGTCCCTGAAGAAGGGCATCGAGGCAGGTGTCGAAGAGGCGGTGAGCGCGATCCGCGGGATCGCCCGAGAGACCGAGTCGAAGAGCCAGATCTCCCAGGTCGCGGCAATCTCGGCTGCCGACGCAGAGATCGGCGAGATGATCGCCGAGGCGATCGACAAGGTGGGCAAGGACGGCGTCATCACCGTCGAGGAGTCCCAGACCTTCGGGATGGAGATGGACCTCGTCGAGGGCATGCGCTTCGACAAGGGCTACATCTCGCCGTACTTCGTGACCGACCCCGAGCGGATGGAGGCCGTCCTCGAGGACCCCTACATCCTGCTCGTCGGCTCGAAGATCTCCGCCGTCCGCGACCTGCTCCCCGTGCTCGAGAAGGTGATGCAGAGCGGCAAGCCGCTGGCGATCATCGCCGAGGACGTGGAGGGCGAGGCTCTCGCGACCCTCGTCGTGAACAAGATCCGCGGCACCTTCAAGAGCGCCGCCGTCAAGGCTCCTGGCTTCGGGGAGCGGCGCAAGGCGATGCTCCAGGACATGGCGATCCTCACCGGCGGCCAGGTCGTCACCGAGGAGGTGGGCCTGAAGCTGGAGAACGTCGGCCTCGACCTGCTCGGCCGCGCCCGCAAGGTCGTCGTCACCAAGGACGAGACCACCATCGTGGAGGGTGCGGGCTCGGAGTCCGACATCAAGGGCCGGATCAACCAGATCAAGGCCGAGATCGAGAACACCGACTCCGACTACGACCGTGAGAAGCTCCAAGAGCGCCTCGCCAAGCTGTCAGGCGGCGTGGCGGTGATCAAGGTCGGTGCAGCGACCGAGGTCGAGCTGAAGGAGAAGAAGCACCGTATCGAGGACGCGGTCTCCACCACCAAAGCTGCGATCGAAGAGGGCGTCGTGCCAGGCGGCGGTGTCGCCCTCCTGCGTGCGCAGGCCCTGGTCGCCCAGCGCGCGGAGAAGCTCGAAGGTGACGAGGCCACCGGTGCGCGCATCGTCGCCCGTGCGGTCGAAGAGCCGCTCAAGCAGATTGCGGTCAACGCCGGTCTCGAGGGCGGCGTCGTCGTCGAGAAGGTGCGCAGCCTGAACGGCCCCGAGGGGCTCAACGCTGCCACCGGCGAGTATGGCGACCTCTTCGCTGCGGGCGTCATCGACGCGGCGAAGGTGACCCGGTCCGCGCTGCAGAACGCCGCCTCCATCGCGGCGCTCTTCCTCACGACCGAGGCGGTGATCGTCGACAAGCCCGAGGAGAAGGCCCCCGCCGCTCCCGGTGCCGGCATGGAGGACTTCTAACCCCTCCCCTTCCAACGGGATCGGCCATGCTCGGCCGGTCTGGGCCCGCCCAGGCCTCGCCAGCCGGGCTCGACAAGGCCCGTGTCCGCGAGGGCGCCCTTCGGGGTGCCCTCGCGGCGCGTCAGGGGACGCTCCTACACTGGAATGGATGACCGAGGCGACCGAGATAACCGAGACGGCCGAGGCGACCGAGATGACCGAGGCGGCCGAGACGGCCGAGACGGCCGAGGCGGCCGAGGCGGAGCCGACGCTCACGCCGACTGTCGGTCTCGGCGTGCTGCACCTCTTCTGCCGGGTGTCCGGCGGGTTCGACGCCCCCGCGGTCTTGGAGGCGGAGACCGCAGTGCGTAAAGCAGGCGGTCAGGTCATCGCAGCGTCGATCCTCGGCCACAAGGCCGATGTCGCCTTGATGGTGCTCGGCCCGGATCTCTGGCAGCTGCGGAGGTTCCAGTCCGCCGTCGCAGCGGCGGGTCTCGAGCCCGTCTCGTCCTACGTCTCGCTCACCGAGGTGTCGGAGTACGCGGCGGGGCTGCCCGAGGAGCTGAAGCAATCACGGCTGTACCCGCAGCTGCCCCCCGAGGGGAAGCCGGCGTTCTGCTTCTACCCGATGTCGAAGCGTCGGGGGAGCGCCCCCGACGCGCACAACTGGTACGTGCTCGACTACGAGGACCGCCTCGAGCTGATGGTGGGGCATGGCCGCATCGGACGGCAATTCCACGGTCGCGTGCTCCAGCTCGTGACGGGCTCGGTCGGCCTCGACGACTTCGAGTGGGGGGTCACGCTCTTCGCCGTCCATCCAGACGACTTGAAGGAATGCGTGTACCAGATGCGCTTCGACCGTGCCTCGGCGCTCTACGCCGAGTTCGGGCCCTTCTACACCGGCATGGTCGCCGGCCTCGAGACGGTGCTTGCAGCGGCGGCGCGATGAGCACCGCAGCCATCCCTGCGGCGGGCACTGCCGTGGGCCCTTCGGTGGGCCCTTCGGTGGGCCCGGCAGCCATGGGGGCCGCGTCAGCCGCGGTGGCGATGGCCAGGCTCGAGGCCGTCCTCCTGGAGCTCGCCAGCGTCGTCGTCGCCTTCAGCGGCGGCGCGGACTCCGCTTTCCTCGCGAGCGTCGCCCACCGGACGCTCGGGCCCGACGCGGTGCTCTGCGTCACCGCAATCTCGCCGTCGCTCGCGGCGTCCGACCTGGCGCACTGCCGAGCGCTCGCAGACGAGTGGGAGCTCAACTGGCGGGTCGTCGAGACCTCGGAGATGGACGACCCTCTCTACGTGGCGAACGGCGCGGACCGCTGCGCGAGGTGCAAGGACGCGCTCATGGCCGTCCTCGATCCGATCGCCGCCCCGGCGGGGGCGACCGTCGTGCTCGGTGTCAACACCGACGACCTCGGCGACTACCGGCCAGGCCAGGCTGCCGCCGCCGCTTCGGGAGCGCGGTTCCCGCTCGTCGAAGCCGGGCTGTCGAAGTCCGACGTTCGCGAGCTGTCCAGGGAGCTCGGGCTGCGAACCTGGGACCGGCCTGCCGGCGCGTGCCTGGCCTCGCGCCTCCCCTACGGCACGCCCGTCACCGTGCAGAGGCTGCGGGCGGTCGACGTGGCGGAGTCGGGGTTGCGGTCCCTCGGCCTTCGTACGCTCAGAGTGCGCGACCACGGGACGGTCGCGAGGGTCGAGGTCGCAGAGAACGAGCTCGACGTCGCGTGGGCCAGGCGTGAGGAGGTCGTCGCAGCGGTCAGGGCCGCAGGCTACGACTTCGTGACGCTCGATCTCGAAGGGTTCCGCTCGGGGAGCATGAACCGCCTGCTCCGACGGTCAGCTCGGGCGTGACCGGGGAACCTGCCATCCGGCCGACGACACGCGGCGAGGCTCGTAGAACACGCAGCCGTCCGGACAAGAGAAGGGAAGCGACTCGTTCGCTCCGAGCTTGCATCGCTCGACCTTGTCACCGGATCGCGTGCTCTGCATGACGTAATGGCGGCAATTCGTGTTCACACCCACGTGACGATTCTTGCTGCTGCAAGAGCCCTTGTGCGGGCGCGTAGGCGGTAGCGTCGGTTCGTGGACCCAGTCGTGCCGACCCGCACCCTGCTCCGGTGGGCCGAAAGCCTGGCAGCTACGGCGCGCACGGGCCTCGGGTTCTCCCAGAGCCTCTACGAGCGAGAGCGCTTCGAGGAGATCCTCCGCGTCGCCGCCGACATTCGCGTCGCTGCCTCCGGGACACCCCCGTCCCTCGAGGATGCAGATGGGCTGGTGGAGGAGTGGCTCTCCCATGTGGGCGAAGGCCTGTCCGGCTACGTGACGCCCAAGGTGGCCGTCGGCGCCGTCGTTGGCAACGACCGCGGGGAGCTTCTCCTCATCCGGCGGGCCGACTCCGGAGCGTGGCTCTACCCGACGGGGTGGTGCGACGTCGGCTACTCGGCTGCGGAGGTCGCCGTGAAGGAGGTGCGCGAGGAGACGGGCGTCGAGGTCGAGCCCGTCCGCCTGATCGCGGTGCTCGACGGCCTTCGTCTTGGCTTCACCCGGATCCCCCTGTACTCGCTCGTCTTCCATTGCAAAGCCGTCGGCGGCACGTTGGCGCCCCACCCGCTCGAGTGCACGGACGTGGGGTGGTTCAGCCACGTCAACCTCCCCTCGCCTCTCGTCGGCTACGAGCGCTGGGGAGACCACGCCTTCGCCGCCATCCGTGGCGAGCAGCGCGACGTCCTCTACGACCGGGTGCGCGAACCGCTGTGGCGGGAAGCGGCCAGTTGAGGATCGAGGAGGCGACCCAGGTCGACGAGGAGCTCGTCGCCGCCTTCGCCGCCCTCGTCCCGCAGCTCTCACGCAGCGCGCCGGCTCCCGGCAGGGAGGAGCTCGAGGCGATCGTCTCCTCTCCAGCGACGATCCTCCTCCTTGCGCGCGACGGCGACGGCCGCATCGTGGGGTCGCTCACCCTGGTGATCTTTCGCATTCCGACCGGGGTACGCGCTTGGATCGAGGACGTCGTCGTGGACGAGGGCGCACGCGGGCGCGGCATCGGGGCCACGCTCGTCGAAGCTGCGACGGAGCGTGCTGAGCGTGCAGGGTCCCGGTCGGTCGATCTGACCTCGCGCCCCGATCGCGAAGCGGCGAACCGTCTCTACGTCCGGATGGG
Organism: Actinomycetes bacterium; assembly: GCA_021844425.1. Lineage (GTDB taxonomy): Bacteria > Actinomycetota > Acidimicrobiia > Acidimicrobiales > RAAP-2 > JAJYVT01. The sequence goes on from JAKBTL010000084.1 coordinate 4,744, forward strand.
TTTCGCGCCGCGCAAGACCAACGTCTATCGCTACACGTCGCGGGCCGTCTGAGGCCTGACAGGCTGTCGTCGAGCCGAGCGCCCGATGCGGGGTCGCTCCGGAGCGTCAGCCCGCCCTTGTCTAGCCTGGCGTCATGCACTTCGTGATCATCGGCGGCGGCCCCGCGGGCACCCAAGCGGCGACGTACGCGGCCCGGCTCGGTGTGGACGTCACCCTCGTCGAGCGTGACGTCATCGGCGGGGCTGCCGACATGTGGGACTGCATCCCCTCGAAGGCGATGATCGCGACCGGCGGCGCGATGGCGTTCCTCGACCGGAGCCACGAGATGGGCCTCTCTCCGGTGCGCCCGCTCCTCGACCTCGAGCGGCTGCGCCAGCGCATCGCGGCGATCACGACGCGGCTCGGGCACGCGACCGAGAGCATCCTCACCAGCCAGGACGTCCGCTTGCTCAGGGGCGAGGGCCGGATGGCCGGACCGCATTCGGTCGTGGCGGAGACCGCAGAAGGACGCGTCGAGCTCGAGGCCGACGCCGTCCTGCTCTCGACGGGCAGCAGGCCGAGGATCCCCGAGTGGGCGCCGATCGATGGAGACCGGGTCCTCACCACGCGCGACGCGTATCCGCCCAAGGATCTTCCCCACCACCTCGTCGTGATCGGTTCAGGGGTGACCGGAGTGGAGTTCGTGCACATGTTCTCGTCGCTCGGCTCCCAGGTCACCCTCATCGTCAGTCGGCAGCAGGTGCTGCCGACGAAGGACCCCGAGGTCGCTGCGGTGCTCGAGGCGGATTTCCTCCGCCGCGGCGTGAAGCTCATGAAAGGAGCGCGAGCGGTCGAGATCGAGCGCTCCGGAGACGAAGTGGCGGTGCGTTGCGACGACGGCCGCGTGGCGACGGGCTCGCACGCGCTGCTCGCGATCGGCTCCATACCGAATTCGGGCAGCCTCGAGCTCGGGACCGCCGGGGTCGAGGTCGACGAGCACGGGTACGTGCCGATCAACCATCACTGCCAGACGAACGTGCCCCACATCTACGCGGCCGGCGACCTGTCGGGGAAGCTGCCGCTGTCGTCCGTGGCGTCGATGCAAGGTCGCAAGATCGCCGAGCACGTGGTGATCGGCCACACGGTCAGCCACCGGCACTTGAACTACGACAAGGCCGCCTCGGCAATCTTCACCGAGCCCGAGATCGCCGACGTCGGGCTCGCGGAGGCGGACGCGTTCGCCGAGGGTCGCAAGATCCGCGTCACCAAGGTGCCGTTCGCCGCCGCCGCGAAGGCGCTCATCGACGACGACGCGCGTGGATTCGTGAAGATCATCTCGGACCCTGCGACCGGGGTCGTGCTCGGCGGCTCGATCGTCGGCCAGCATGCGGCCGAGCTCATCTCGGTCATCGCGCTCGCGGTCACGACCGGGCTGCGTGTGCAGGACATCGTGGAGAGCATGCTTGTGCACCCCACGTTGTCCGAGGCGCTTGCCGAGGCTGCGGAGTAGGGCGCGCCAGCCCCTGGGCATTGATCGCGCGCATGTGCCGTGAGACAACCCGCGACGGATCTGCCAGGCTCGACTGCCGGGGGCTGTGATCCCTGCCGGCCGCGCCCCCGCGATGCCCTCACCCCGGCCGCCGGCCGCGCCGGCCCCTCACCCGGCCCCTCACCCCGGCCCTCTGGCTCGGCGCGGCGCCGGGCGCCCCGGGAGCGCCGGAACCCTCACTCCGGCCCCCGGCCGCGCCGGAACCCCCGGCCCGGCCCCCTCACTCCGGCCCCCGGCCGCGCCGGAACCCCCGGCCCGGCCCCCTCACCCGGCCCCCGGCCGCCGACCGGCCCCCGCCCTCCGATGCCCTCACCCGGGCGCGGCGGAACCCCGATCGG
>JAKBTL010000032.1 GCA_021844425.1 Actinomycetes bacterium
CTTCGTCGCCCGCGTCGCGCAGCCGGCGCAGCGCGCCCGGCGTGCGGCAGGAGAGGAACCGGCGGACTGCCTCAGACGGATGCGACACGGGGTGGCACTCCTCCCGGGCCCGAGCCGGTGTCCGTTCCGTCGCCGGGCCCTCTCCCTGCTGCGTCGGTGCCGTTCCCCTGCGCCATCGCCGCGGCGAGGGCGAAGTGCGCACCTGGCTTCCTCTCCAGCTCCTTCGGGTACATGCTGACGCCGACGGCCTCGTCGTAGTCGATCACGTCGTCTTGGACTAGCTGCGTGAGCGACATCTCGAGGGTCTGCATACCCTCGGCCTGGTGGGTGGTGATGACATTGCGAAGCTGGCGGGTCTTGCCTTCTCGCACGAGGTTCCGCACGGCGTGGTTGGTCGTGAGCACCTCGTAGGCGGCCACGAGGCCGCCCTGCTTGCGCCGCACGAGACGCTGGTAGATCACGCCCTCGAGGACCGCCGAGAGCTGCACCTGGATCTGGTCGCGCCGGTCGGAGGGGAAGATGTCCACGATCCGGTCGAGCGCCTGCGCGGAGTCGTTCGTGTGCAGGGTCGCGAAGACCAGGTGGCCGGTCTCGGCGATGGTGATCGCCGTCGCGATCGACTCGAGGTCGCGCATCTCGCCGACGAGCAGCACGTCCGGGTCCTCGCGCAGCACGGAGCGAAGCGCCCGGTGGAACGACTGGGTGTCCGAGCCGACCTCGCGCTGGGAGACCGCCGAGAGGTGGTTCTGGTGGACGTACTCGATCGGGTCCTCGATGGTGACGATGTGGCACTGCCGGTTCTTGTTGATCCAGTCGAGCATCGCGGCGAGCGAGGTGGACTTCCCCGAGCCGGTCGGCCCGGTGACGAGCACGAACCCCATCGGCAGGGCGACCAGGCGCTCGACGACGTCGGGGAGGCCGAGCTCCTCGAACGTCGGGATCTCGTAGGGGATCATCCGGAGCGCGAGCGAGCAGGTCTCGCGCTGGTGGAAGGCGTTGCAGCGCAGGCGGGCCCGGTCCTGCCAGGAGAACGCGAAGTCGATCTCGCGCTCTTCGACGAAACGACCGACGAGGTGCGTGCCCATCACCGCGTGCACCAGCGCCTCGACGTTCTCGGGCGTGAGCGGCGTGCCGCCGGTGACCGGCCGCATGTTCCCGTCGACCCGGATCATCGGCGGCGTGTACGCGGTCAACAGGAGGTCGGTCCCGCGGTTGTCCCAGAGCTCCTCGAGCCAGGGCTCGATGTCTTCGATGTGCCGTGCGATGGTCTCCAGCATCCCCACGCCTCCGCTCCGCGCCTGCACGCGTCTCCCCGCATCCTGCGTGCCGCCCCCGTCACCGGGGCCCCGACACGTCGAGGCAAGTGTCGCGGGTGCAGGCCACCCGCGCCGCTATTGATTCTCAACAGGCGATCAACTTTGAGGTACACTGGTCGTGCAAGGGGGAGACGCCCTCGAGGGGCCAGGGAACCGAAGGCGGTATGGGGATGACTGTTGCCACCGTAGTGCCGCAGCAGAGCCGGCGCGGGACGCTGGGTCGGCTGCTCGTCGTCGACGACGATCCCGACGTGCGCCGCGTCCTCGTACGTATGCTCGGGGACGAAGGGTACAGCGCGTCTGAAGCAGAGAGCGGGGCAGAGGTGACGGCTGCGCTCCGCAGCAGTGCGCCCGAGCTGATCCTGCTCGACCTGATGCTGGCGGGCGAGGACGGGTTCGACGTGCTGACCGGGATCCGGCGCACGAGCGACGTGCCGGTGATCATCCTCTCGGCGAAGATGAACGAGTCCGACCGCGTGCTCGGGCTCCGCCTCGGCGCGGACGACTACGTGGTGAAGCCGTTCTCGGGCCCCGAGCTCGCAGCCCGCGTCGCCTCGGTGCTCCGCCGCTACGCACACAGCCCGACGACGCCCGCGGTCCTCGAGTTCGGCGACCTCGCGATCGACACGACGGCGCGCGAGGTGCACCTGTTCGGCAGGCTGATCGAGACGACGCTGAAGGAGTTCGACCTCCTCGCCTTCCTCGCCTCGTCGCCGCGGCAGGTCTTCAGCCGCGAGCAGCTCCTCGACCACGTCTGGGGCTCGTCGTCCGCCTGGCAGGACGACGGCACGGTCACCGAGCACATCCGCCGGATCCGGCAGAAGCTGCGCGCCACAGACACGCGCGACCGCTGGATCCGCACGGTGCGCGGCGTCGGCTACCGATTCGAGCCCTGAGTGCCCGCGCGCCCTCGGGCAAGCGTCTCGCGCGCCCGGCGCGTGAGCTCGTCGGGGGCGAACGGCTTCGTGAGGAGCGACGCCTGCTCGGGCAGGGGGCTCTTCGGCGCGGCGTCCTCGTCCAGGTGCCCCGACACGAAGAGGACCCCGACGTCGGGGTAGCTGAAGCGGACGGCCGAGGCGAGCTCGATCCCGTTCATGCCCGGCATGACCACGTCGGTCACGAGCAGGTCCACCGCCCCGCCGCGGGCGCTGAGGAGGTGCAGCGCCTCGCTCGCGTTGGCCGTCCCGAGCACCTCGAAGCCGGCGGCCTCGAGCTCGCGAACCTCGAGGCGGAGGACCTCGGCCTCGTCGTCGACGACGAGCACCGTCTCCTTCCCCGCTCTCCCCGCTGCGGTCACCGGCGGCAGCACGGGGCCGGCGTCGCACCGGGGCTCCTCTGGCACGAGAGCGGCGCGGCGCTCCTCAGGAGCGACGGGCAGCGTGAGGGTGAAGCGCGCCCCCGCGCCCGGTGACGACTCGACGCGCACCTCCCCGCCCGCCTGGGTCGCCGTCGCGTGGACCGCGGCCAACCCGAGCCCCGTCCCCCGCGCCCGGCCCTTGGTCGTGAAGAACGGCTCGAAGCAGTGCGCCGCCGTCTCCTCGTCCATGCCGATCCCCGTGTCTGCGAACGCGAGCTCCACCATCTCGGTGCCTGTCGGACGGCCACGTGCGGCAGGCGAGGTGGAGATGGCGAGCGTCCCGCCGCCCGGCATCGCGTCGCGCGCGTTGATCGCGAGGTTCAGCACGGAGCGTTCGAGCTCGCTGCGGTCGATGAGCACCGCGGTGTCCCCCAGGCCCGCGGTGATCGTGAGGTGGATGTCCTCGCCGAGGATGCCGGCGAGCATCGGCTCGAGCGAGGAGATCGTCTCGTCCAGCGCGACCGTCTCGGGCTGGACCGGGCGCTGCTGCCCGCCGATGCGCACCAGCTGGCTGGTGAGCGACGCCGCGCGGGTACCGGCTCGGTGGATCGCGGCCACGTCCGCGCCGAGCTCCTCGTCGTCGCCGAGGCGCCGCATGAGCGCGTCCGCGCACCCGAGGATGACGGTCAGGAGGTTGTTGAAGTCGTGCGCGACCGCGCCCGCCATCCGCGACATCGAGTTCAGGCGCTCGGCCTGGTAGAACTCCTCGAGCATCCGCTGGCGCTCGGTCACGTCCTCTGCGACGACGAGGACGCCGCTCACCGCTCCGGCCGCACCGAGCGGGGAGACCGAGACCGACAGCTCGATCGTCTCGTCCCCCGCACCGGCGACCGGCATCGCGACCCCGATGACCGGCCTGCCGTCGAAGGCCGACTCGAGGAGGCCTGCCAGCACGAGCTCGGACCCCGAGCGCACGGGGATCCTCCTCGGCACCGAGTCGTCGTCCCACCCGAACAGCGTCGCCGCCGCACGGTTCCACCACTGCGCCTCGCCCGTCGCGTGCAGCTCCGCGATCGCAAGCGGCGAGGAGTCGACGAGGGTCTGCAGGCGCTGCTCGTTGCCGACGACCTCGGCGTAGAGGTGCGCGTTACGCAGCGCCACCGACGCCATCTGCGCGAGCAGGGTGAGCACCGACTCGTCCTCGGCGCTGAACTGGGTGCCGGGCGGGCCGGCCGCCACGACGACCCGGCGCACCTCTCCTGTGGCGTCGGTGACGGGAGCCGCCACCCAGCCGCGCACCCTGAGGGCCGCCGCCGCCACGACCGCCGCGAAGGGGCTCGCCGAGGCACCCGGGCCCGACGGGTCGACGGACCACTCGTCGGGCCCGCGGGCGACCTCGCCCGTGCGCGCCACGACGTCCGACGCGGCGTGCACCACCCCGCGGACGTCGTCGTCCCTGAGCGTGTGGTCCACGGCCCGCTCGGCCGGCCACACCCTCTCCGCGAGCGGTCCGCCGCTCGGGCGCGCGCTCACCACGGCCACGTCGGCGTCGAGCGCGCGCTGGGTGTGCTCGACGAGGAGCTGGAGGACGTCGTCTTCGCCGAACTGGGAGTTCACGACGAGCGACGCGTCCACCAGCCGGCGGAGCCGCTCGGCGTAGCGGAAGGCAACCTCCCCGGCACGCTGGCTCGCGCGCCAGGACCGCACGCGCTCGATCGCGACCGCGACCCGTTCGGCGAGCTCTCCTGCGGTCTGGAGGTCGGAGGGGCGGTAACCGCGGCGCCCAGGTCCGGTGACGAACGAGAGCGTCGCGAGCACCGCGTCGCGGACCACGACGGGGACCACCAGCATCGACGTCACGTCGGCCCACTCCCCCAGGGTCTCGGGGGTGTGGACCGCCGCGCCGAGCGTCTCGCGGCCGAGGCGCCCGGTCGGGACGAGGAGCTGGGCGCGGCGTTCGGCGATGGCCAGGCGGACCAGCTCCTCGCCCTCGGGATGAGGGTTGCCGACCCTGCGGAAGACGTGGCCGCCCAGCATCTTCGGCTGTGCGCGGGCGACCGCTCGGCGTACCTTGCCCGAGTCCTCGACGAGGTGGACGCCGAACCAGTCCGCGAGCTCGGGGACGACGACGTCGGCGAGCTGCTCGATCGCGGTGTCGTAGGTCTCCAGCGCGTCGCCGAGCACGGTCCCCGCGCGGGCGAGGACCCGCAGGTGCATGTTGGCGTGGTCCGCGCCGAACTGGCTGCGCCTCGCGACGTCGTCGAGCCGGGCGCGTTCGACCAGGGTGGCGACCCGGTCGGCGACGACCTGCAGGAGGCGCAGGTCCGCCGGGCCGAAGCGCCGATGTTTCACGGAGCCCACCTCGACCAGCCCGAGGGTGCTGCCGTGGACGATCAGCGGCGCCGCGACGAGCGACGCGATCTTCTCCTGGGAGCTCGGGAGCGCTGCGGCGTCCTTCTCGCCAGCGTCGGCCACCACGACCGGGCGCGCCCACTGCGCGGCGGCGCCCAGGACCCCCTCACCGACGCGCACCTCGCTGCCGACCGGGGCGAGCTCCGCCGCGCCCTGCGCAGCCCTCACCCGCAGCACCGATCCCTCGTCGTCGGCGAGGAGCACGCAGACGACGTCGCCGCCCATGGCGTCCTTCGTGCGGGTGAGCACCGCGGCGAGCAGCTCGTCGAGCCCGAGGAAGGCGAGCCCCGGGTCGGTGACCGCCTCGATGGAGCGCAGGATGTCCGACGCCCGCTGGATCTCCGCGTGCAGCTGGCGCTCCGCCGCCCGGCGCTCGGACACGGCGGCGAAGCCCACCAGGGACCCCAGGCCGGCGACGACGGCGGCGACCGCCCCGAGCTCGAGGGGCTTCCCGGGAAGCTGGCTCGCGACCAGGTAGCAGAGCCCCGCCGAGAGGAACAGCCATGCGCCCAGGAGCGCGAGCGCCGAGCGCGGCACGCGCCTCGAGCGGATGACGGCTCCGTTCGCAGAGAACGGGTCGGCGACCTCCGCCGGCTCGACGTCGACCGCGCCGCTCGACCGATCTTCGTCGCTCGAGTGGTCGCCCTCGGGGACTGGGGAGGACCCGCCTGGGACCGCCGGCGCTCCTTGCCCACCGGGGGCAGCGGAGGAAGCCTGTGTCGTCCCCGAGAGCACCTCTGCGATCGCCGACGCGAGCGAGTCGTACGCTCTTTGACCTGTCGCGCGCTCGGGCGCAGCTGCGCCCGACGAGCCCGCCTCCGAGCGCTCTTCGGCCACGGCGAGAAGGCTAACTCACCTGGGGCGTGCAATGCCCAGGAAGTTTGCAATGCCAAGGAAGCCTGCAATCCGAAAGAAGACGCAGCATCGCACGGTCGCTCCCGCTACGGCTCTCTACGCGCGAGGGACGCGTGGACCTCGGCGAGGAGCGTCACGAGGAACACCCGGTCGGCGTCGGTGAGCGGGTCGTCCGCGCCCCCTTCGAAGATCGCCGACTGCCGGGCCAGATGCCCGAGCCTCGCCGACCCGTGGGCGAGGACGAACGCGACCACGAGGTGGAAGAAGTCCGGCCAGTCCTCGTGCACGTGCTCGGGGAGGACCAGGCCCTCGACCAGAGCCACGGTGTAGCACTGCACCCGGCGGGACGCGTCGGTCGAGATGTCGCGCTCCGCGTCCAGGTAGTCCAGGAGATGCGCGTCGATGGAGTCGAGGTACGCGGCGAGGTCGTCGCTCATGCCGGCCTGCCTCGCATCCGTGGCCACTCGCCCTCCGAGGACGCCTGCGCCGCGACGCTTCGGGGATCCTCCCCACCAACAGAGCCCATGAGCAGCCTCCGCACCCAGTGCCCAGTGGCACCCGCCACCGCTTCGGCACGCGATTCTCAGGCGCCGTTGCCACGCCGGCCGCTACGTGGCGTCAACCTTTGCTCAACCGCCGGGCCCAGGGTCGTCGTCGGAGCGCGCCGCTGCGGGCCTTCGCTCCGCGCGCAGCGCGAACACCTGCGGCGTCTCCTCCTCCCCGCCGC
>JAKBTL010000010.1 GCA_021844425.1 Actinomycetes bacterium
CTCATGCTTCGGTCACTGCCCAGCTCGAGGCGTGCGTCCACAAGCTCTCCGCGAACCTTCACACGGTCATCGCTTGCCAACCAACCGCCTCGTCGGCGGCTTCCGCGGGATCTTCTCGGTTGGCATGGCTCCGTCCTCCTTTCCAAGGTGTGGAGCCTCCAAGGAGCCCAGGGTGGTTCACAGTGAACCACCCTGAGTCTGATGGAGACTCCGGCTATTGGTTTCCAAGCCCCGAAGGGGCGAGGTCGTTGCCAGCGTAGAACGCCGCTTCGTACTCGGCTGGAGGGACGTGACCGCAGTAGCCGTGGAGCCGCTTCTCTGGGGGTCGCGATGTGCGCGGGAAGCACCAGCGTCGCGTTCATGCAGGCAGGGAGCCAAGTGAAGGGGCGGCGACGTGTGCAACAGCTGTGGTGCACGTGTCCTTCGCGATCAGGCCCGGCGCCAGAACAGCCAACCAGAGGGTGCATACCCGTGCAGGCGCTCGACGCTCACCGGGCGGGTTCCTCGGGCAACCGACGGGCGCAGTTGGCCGAGATCCTGCGACTCCAGCTCGCGTGGCCTGCTGCACGTCCAGGGACAGGACATCCTCACCGCTGGCATCCGGCCGCCGCCATCCCAACCGCCCGCGCAAACAGCGTTGCCGGAACGCGTCCCCTGATGCTCAACCAGTCACGCTGTCAACACCCGGAGCGATGGGGCGGTGACCATTCGACTACTTCGTCACCCGTCCACACCGGAAACGGCCGAGCCGCCGAGCGATCCCGGACATACGAGATCACACGTTGTCGGTGCCTCCCTGTCGACGTCGGTGGGACTCGCGCCGTAGCCGCTCTCAGCTGCGGTAGGCGTCGCGACGGTGGTCGACGTCGAGCACGTAGACGGTCCGAGTCTCGTCGTCAATGCGGTAGCGAACTCGGTACTCGCCACGGCGGGCCCTCCATTGCCCTTCGAAGGGTTTCCGCAGCGGTGCTCCCACTCGACGGGGCTCCTCCGCGAGCGGGCCAAAGACGAACTCGACGCACGCCGCAGCGACCACTTCGGGCAGCTCCTCGGCCAGGCGCCGCGCCGCGCTACGGGCCACGACGACCCGGTGGCTCACCGTGACTGCTGGCGATGCTGGCCGGAGAGGAGATCTCGGACTGCCCGCTCATCGAGCATCTCGCCCGCGGCGATGTCCGCTTCTGCTTTCCGAAGGCGGTCCTGGGCTTCAGGGTCGGCGAGGAGCTCGAGGGTGGCCTCGATCGATTCGAGGTCCTCGACGGCGAGGAGCACCACGTACTCGCGCCCGTTCTTCGTGATCTGGACCCGCTCGTGGGTGGTCGCCACTTCTTCGGCGATCTCGGACAGCCGGGCCTTGACCTCGGACAGCGGCAGTACGCTCATCGACCAGAATTATAGTCTTCATGGCCATGCGAGCAAGCTGTCGGTGCCGAGAACGCCATCCATGGCCCGCGACCAGCACTTTCATACCCGGGCTACCGCCGTATCCACGGCGAGCTCGGCGCCAGGCCGGGGACCGTGGCCACCTAGATGATCAATTCCAAGGGGTCAGTGGTCGAAGGCGAGCAGCGAGCGAACCGGGCGTCTGTCCATCTGCTCGTTGTGCCAGATCGCTGCGAAACCCGCCCAGCCCGTATGACCCGACCGACGCCGTCTACGCCGCCGCCCGGGACCTGTGCGCCAACGGCGCCGGCAACGGCGCCAACCTTGCGGCCGCCCTCTACGTCTACGACCACGCCTCCTGGAATGTGAGCGAGGTGCTCGACCTCGCCAACACCTACGGCCAGACCCGAGCCCAAAACGTCGCCGCGGGCGCCGCCGGGGGAATCGCCGTCGACTGGGCCCTCGCCCAAGTCGGCACCCCCTACGTCTGGGGCGGCGAGACCCTCGGCGTCGACTTCGACTGCTCCGGGCTCGTCCAAGCCGCCTACAAGGCCGCCGGGATCACCCTCCCCAGGGTCGCCCAGAACCAGTACGACGCCGCCGCCAAGCTCGGACCCGGCGACCCCCTCCAACCCGGCGACCTCGTGTTCTTCAGCAACGGCCCCACCGACGTCACCCACGTCGGCATCTACATCGGCAACAGCCAAATGGTCGACGCCCCCCACACCGGTGCCGACGTGCGCGTCGAGCCCACGCCGACCACCCCTGGTGCGACCTGGGGGGACGAGGTCGTCGCCGGCGTCACGGATCCAGCAGCGTGAGAGCCAATGCGTCAACTTCGCGTATCGCATTGTCGACAACGCTGGTATGATGTCGCCCATGGGTACGACGAGCGCTGCAGCGGAGGTCCGCAAGCGGGTCCTCGGCTCGCGGGACCGCTTCTGGCGTCCCGAGGACTTCGACGGCTCCCCTGACGCGGTCACTCAAGCCCTGTCGCGAATGGCCCGCTCCGGGGAGGTCCGCCGGCTCCGCCGCGGCCTGTACTGGCGCGGTGCGCCGACCCGGCTCGGCATGGCTCCCCCGCCTCCGGGGCGCCTCGCGGGCGCGGTGGCCGGTGGGGCGGGCTCCGGGCCGGCCGGGTGGAGCGCCGCCCTGGCGCTCGGCCTGTCAACCCAGGTCGCCCGCCGGGAGGCGATCGCCGTTCCGGGAAGGTCACCTCGCAGTCCCGGCGCCGTCCACTACGTCAGCCGGGCGGCCAGCACCAAGCGCCGTGACGAGCGGCTCCGCCCGGTCGAGGTTGCGCTGTTGGAGGTGCTGCGGGACTGGGAGGGCCTCGTCGAGGTTCCCGCTGCAGACGCCGTCGCCCGGATCGAGCACCTCGCCAGCGACGGCGTGCTCCGCCTCGACCGGGTGGCTCGGGCGTCGGCGACCGAGCCGCCCCGGGTCCGCGAGCGGTTGCGCCACCTCCTCGCCACGCTCGGCCGGGCGGATTTGACCGAGGCTGTCCGCCCGGCGCGCAGCGAGTCCGTCCGCAGCGACCTGGCGCTCGTCGGCTGAGCTGGTGGCCCGTTTCGCTGACCTCGCCGAGTTCGGGCCCACCCTCGACGCTGCCGCCGAGCGGCTTTCGATCAGCCCGACGGCAGTGGAGAAGGACTACTGGGTCAGCGAAGTCCTGCGCGCGCTCAGCCGTGACTTCGCCGGCGATTTCGTGTTCAAGGGTGGCACCAGCCTCTCCAAGGGCTACCGACTGGCGGAACGCTTCTCCGAAGACATCGACATCCTGGTCGTCCCCGGCGAACGTGGGCGTGGCACCACCGACAAGCTCATGAAGGCCATGGCCGAGAGCGCGGCCGAGGGCATCCGCGGCTCGGCGAGAGGCGTCGGGGCGAGCGAGACCGGCCGGCACCGCGCCTATGAGATCGGCTATCCCGCCACCCGCAAGCCGACTGCCCTCATCCGCACGAGCGTGCTCCTCGAGATGGGCGGCCGGGGCGGGACCCATCCCCATGAGCTGGTGCCGATCAGCTCACTCCTCGGCGACACGCTCGAAGCCGCCGGGACCGACCTCGGGGAGTTCGATGACCTGGAGCCGTTCGACGTTGCTGTCCTCCACCCCGGGCGCACCCTCCTCGAAAAGCTCGTCCTGATCCACTCTTTGGCTCAGCAGCTCGCCGCCGACAGCACCGGGTCGATCGACCGGCGCAGCGGCCGGCACTTCTACGACGTCTACCAGCTCTTGGGTGACCGACGGGTCCTCGACCTCCTCGCCGACCGAGGCCAGACCGAGCACGTGCTGCGCAGCGTGGAGGACGTCAACCGTTCCTTCTTCGGGGGCGGCGGCCTCGAGGTTCGCCCATCCGGCGGTTTTGCCCACTGCCCGGCATTCGAGTTGACCAGCGACATCTCGTCCCAGCTCCGAGAGGCCTACGAGTCCACCATGCCCGAGCTCTACTTCGGCACCGGCCCACTTCCTACCTGGGAAGAGATCTGCGATCGCGTGAACGAGCAGCGCACACTGCTGTGATCAGGCCCGCCCGACACGGTGGCCGCGACCCCAGCCGCCGGGGAAACCCAGAGGCAGAATGACGGCCCACCCGGCCGATCCTGCGTGAACGCGCCCGAACGCTTCGCGGCCGACCGTCAGGTCGACATCCCAGCCACGCGACGAGTGGTGCAAGGACGAACCCATCGCTGCATCCCGCTCGGCACGCAGTGACCGCTTCGGATTCTCATCCGCCGCCCTTGGACGCGTGGAGCACGTCGGAGAGAAGACGCCGCAACGTCTCACGGTCGGCCGCAGGGAGTGAAGCAAGAAGCTCGTCGTCATTGCGAGCGGTCGAGGCGACGAGCTTCTTCACGAGTCGACGGCCTGGAGCAGTGAGGGCGAGGACGCGCCGACGGCGGTCCGACGGATCAACCGCCCGACTGACGAGCCCGGCGCCGACCAACGATTCGACCACCGACACGGCATTCCTCGGGTCGACACCAACCAGCTCTGCGAGCCGCTGCTGTCCGAGAGGACCAGCTTCTCCGAGCGCCATCAGCACCTTCGCCTGGGTTGGGGTCACGTCCAGCCCTGCGAGCACCTCGGCCCAGCGTTGGTAGACGATCGAGCCGACCGTCCCAAGCAGGTAGCCGGTGCGCATCTGAAAGACGAGGCCGGACGGGTCGAGGTCCTCGGTCACGACTGGACACTAGCAGCGGTGCACATGCGCCATGATCGACATGGCATATGTATACTGGGGCGAAGCTGGTGCTCCCCAAAAGCAGCCAGAAGGAGGCAGCGTGAGCGAGCCGCACAGATCCTCGTCGGGGCCCGAGCCAAAGACCATCACCGTCTCGGTCCCCGCAGAGACCGCCTTCCGCGCCTACGTCGAACGGGCACTGGAGTGGGTCCCTCCCGCTCATCGGATGACTACGAACACGGCGTCGATGACGATCGAACCCGGAGTCGGCGGCCACTTCTACGAGACGGCCGCCGACGGGACCGAAGCGATCCGGGGGATCGTCCTCGAATGGGCTCCCCCATCACGCGTGGCGATGACCTGGCGGGTGGGACCCGGCTGGCGGCCGCTTACCGACGACGAGCACGCGCCTCATGTCGAGGTCGACTTCAACGAGAGCAACCCCGAGACGACGGAGGTTTCCGTTGCCTACACGCACCTCGAGCGCTGCAACCCTGCCTTCGCCGATCAACTGGTCGCCGTCCTCGCCGCGCCGGGTCCCGGGGACACGCTCGAACGCTACGCCCGGGTCGCCGAGCAGCCGCCTCCCGAGCGGACCGAGGACAGCACTTGACGACCGCGGAGCCCGACCGCGACCCGAACCACGCCAACCGCGCCGTGGTGGCCGAGTTCCGATCCAACGCGGGTCGCGTCGACGGCTACTTCGCCGACACTCCACTGCTCCTACTCACCCGGTGCCAGAACCGGTATCCCGAGAACCCGGCCGCTCACCTATCTCGTCGACAACGGCCGCTACGTCGTCGTCGCTGCCAACGCCGGGGCAGCAGGCCACCCGGACTGGTTCCACAACCTGGTCTCGGATCCCGAGGTGGTCATCGAGATCGGCGGGACGACCTCGACGGCTACCGCCGTCGTCCTCAGCGACACCCAACGCGAGGCACTCCTCGTGCGGTTCGAGAGCACGTACCCGGTAGCGGCCAGCTACCGAGCGAGAACTCACCGGAAGATCCCGGTGGTCGTGCTCTACCTGTGGGTGCCGAGAATGCCATCTATGCCTGCGAACAGCACTTTGACGCCTGGAATCAGGCGCGGCGAGCATCCAGCGATGGCCCTCTCGTTCCTCTACTGGGCGTTCTGCCGCATCCTGCAGCTCATCCGACTGATCGGTCGCAGTGACACGGATCTCGCCATCGAGGTCGTCATGCTGCGCCACGAGGTGGCGGTCCTCCGACGCCAGGTCCACCGACCGGCGCTGCAGTCTGCCGACCGGGCGGTGATGGCGGGGCTCGCACATCTGCTGCCCCGTCGGCGACTCGGGCGCTTCTTCGTCCGACCAGAAACTCTGCTGCGCTGGCACCGGGCCCTTGTCACGAAGCGCTGGACCTATCCTTACCGCCGTCCCGGTCGTCCGGGCATCGCGAAGGGAACCACCGCGCTCGTCGTGCGCTTGGCGAAGGAGAACCCGACTTGGGGCTACCGCCGCGTCCACGGCGAGCTGGCCACCATGGGCATCGTCATCGCCCCCTCGAGCGTGTGGGCCATCCTGAAGCGCCACGGCATCGAGCCGTCACCGCGACGATCGGGACCGACCTGGGCGGAGTTCCTCGCCGCGCAGGCCAAGAGCTTGATGGCGTGCGACTTCTTCCACGTCGACACCTCCTCCGCAGGCTGTACGTGCTCGTGTTCATCCACCACGACAGCCGCTTCGTGCGGGTCGCCGGCATCACGCGGAATCCGGTCGCCGGCTGGGTCACCCAGCAAGCCCGCAACATCTCGATGGAGTTCGCCGACCAGGCGAACTCGGTCAAGTTCCTCATCCGCGATCGCGACACCAAGTTCACCGCCTCCTTTGATGCCGTCTTCGACGCCGAGGGCACCACCACCATCAAGACCCCCATCCGGGCACCCCGGGCCAACGCCATCTGTGAGCGGGTGATCGGCACCATCCGGCGCGAGTGCCTCGACCGGATGCTCATCCTCGGCCGCCGCCACCTCGAGGCAGTCCTTACCGAGTACGTCGAGCATTACAACGC
>JAKBTL010000016.1 GCA_021844425.1 Actinomycetes bacterium
CGCACGTCGGCGGCAAGACCGCCTGCGAAGCTGATCTGCTCTTCGTGCTGGTCGACCGGGACTGAGCACCGGGACTGAACATGGTGCGGCTCGCTACCTGGAACGTGAACTCCCTGGGCGCGCGCCTCCCGCTCGTCGTCGAGTGGATGGAGGCGAACGCCCCCGACATCTTGTGCATGCAGGAGACGAAGCTCGCAGACAGCGCCTTCCCCTCCGAACCCTTCACCGAGCTCGGGTACGAGTCGGTGCACCATGGCGACGGCCGGTGGAACGGTGTGGCGATCGTGAGCCGCGTCGGCCTCGAAGAGCCGCTTGCCGGCCTCGGCTCGGAGGTGGACGCGCAGGGCTGCCGGATGCTGGCGGCCACGTGCGCAGGGATCCGTGTGCACTCCGTCTACGTGCCCAACGGCAGGAGCCTCGGCAGCGAGCACTACGGCCAGAAGCTCGACTGGCTGGCTCGGCTGCGCTCGTACCTCGCCGAGCACGACAGTCCCGACGACGCCGTCGCCGTCTGCGGCGACTTCAACATCGCGCCCGACGACGCCGACGTCTGGGATCCTGCGGCGCTCGTCGGTGCGACGCACGTGAGCGAACCCGAGCGTCGCGCGCTCCGGGAGATCCTCGCGTGGGGGCTCGAGGACACGTTCCGCCGGTTCCATCCCGACGGAGGAATCTTCTCGTGGTGGGACTACCGGACAGGGAGCTTCCACAAGGGGATGGGCATGCGCATCGATCTCGTGCTCCTGTCGAAGCCCCTTGCGGCTCGAGCGGTCTCCGCGACGATCGATCGCGACGCTCGCAAGAAGAGCCCGAGAGGGAACAAGCCGTCCGACCACACCGTCGTCGTGGTGGATCTCGAATGAGGCAGTGCACCGACGACGCAGGTGCACGGACATGGGCAAAAGTCGACGAGGCGCTCAGGCCAAGCGGGCCTCGATCAGCTTCGGACCGTCCTCTGAGAAGCTCCTCTCGAGGAGCGAGGCGAGCTCGTCCGCGTCGCGTGCGCGTGTTGCAGGGACGCCCATGCCTCGAGCGAGCGCGACGACGTCGAGCGTCGGGTGACGAAGGTCGAGCATCGCCCGTGCCCGCTCGCCCTCGCCGCTGGTGCCCACACGCGCGAGCTCGAACTGCAAGATCGCGTACGCCTGGTTGACGAGCACGACGGTCGTCACGTCCAGGCCCTCCCGGGCCTGAGTCCACAGCGCCTGGATGGTGTACATCGCGCTGCCGTCAGCCTCGAGGCACAGCACGCGCCTTCCCGGCGCGGCCACGGCGGCCCCCGTCGCCGCCGGCAGGCCCTGGCCGATCGAGCCGCCGGTGAGGGCGAGCCAGTCGTGGCGGGGTCCTCCTGAGGTGGCGGCGGGCACCGAGAGCCCGCTCGTCACCGATTCGTCGACCACGATCGCGCCGTCGGGTAGCGAGTGCCCGACGGCGGCGGCCACCGACTCGGCGGTGATGCGGCCCGACGGCCTCGGGGGACGGATCGCCGCCGTGCGAGGCGCCGGCGCGTCCGCGCCGAGCGCGTCGGCCAGCGCGTCGAGGGCGGCAGGCACGTCGTGCGCCGGCCCCGCGAGCTCGTGGAGGGCCGTGCCGGCCGGGACGAGGTCGCTCGGCTTGCCGGGGTACGCGAAGAACGACGCAGGCGCGCGTGCGCCGGCGAGCACGAGGTGCCGGGCGCCGCTGAGCTGGCTGGTGGCCATCTCGCCGTAGTAGGCGAGCTTCTCGACGTCGGGGAGCCCGCCGCCGCGCGCGTGGACGGCCGGGAAGGTCTCGGCGAGGAGCCTCGCCCCGGTGGCATGCGCGACGCGGGCCGCAGCCTCGAGCCCCCGCTCACGCAGGGCCGCTCCCCCGACGAGGAGGACCACCGGGTCCCCGGACCTGAAGACCTTCGCAACCGATTCGATGGTCTGCGCCGGGACCACAGGCGCGGGTGCGACGGGCCGGGGTGCCGCAGCTGCCGCGCCGTCGCTCCACGACACGTCGGCGGGCACGATGAGCGTGGCGATGCTTCCGGGGGGGCCGTAGCTCGCGGCCACCGCCTCGGCCGCGTCCGCGCCGACGTCCTCTGGGCGCGTGCTCGAGCGCTGCCACGCCGACACGGAGCGCGCGAGGCCCCACAGGTCGGACTGGAGGGGGGCGTCGAAGCGCTGGTGGTAGGTCGCGTGGTCGCCGACGACGTTGACGAGCGGGACTCGCGCTCGACGCGCGTTGTGGAGGTTCGCCCACCCGTTGGCGAGCCCCGGACCCAGGTGGAGAAGCGTCGCCGCAGGCCTTCCTGCGATGCGTGCATAGCCGTCCGCGGCACCGGTCGCGACTCCCTCGAAGAGGGTGAGCACCGCGCGCATCTCGTGGACGCGGTCGAGCGCAGCGACGAATTGCAGCTCGGAGGTCCCGGGGTTCGAGAAGCACACGTCGACACCCGCTCCGACGAGGGTGCGTAGGAGTGCCTCCGCGCCGTTCATCGCCCTTCCGAAGAACGCTCGACGGACCAGCCCGCGGCTGCGGCGGACGGGCCCGAGCCTGCGGCGGACCGGCCCGAAGCCGCGGCAGCCTGTGGCAGCGGGGTGTCGAGCAGCCGGCCGGGTCCGAGGATGCCGTTCGGGTCGAAGGCGGCCTTGATCCGCCGCATCAGCGAGATCTTCGCGGGGTCTTCGAGCTCTTGGAAGTAGGAGCGCTTCTCGGTGCCGATGCCGTGCTCGCCGGACACTGCGCCCCCAAGGTCGCGCGCCGCTCGAAAGAGCGCCTCGAGGAGCTCGTGACGACGGCGGGCGTCTGGCTGGAACACCGAGAGGTGGACGTTGCCATCACCGACGTGCCCGCACCCCGAGATGATCGCCCCGTGCTGGTCGCCGAGCTGGGCGGCCCTCGCGAGGAGGGCGGGGATCTCCGAGCGCGGCACGACCGTGTCCACGATGTCGTCGGCGCCGAGCGCCTTGGCGACGAAGAAGACGCGCTCGCGCGCCGAGACGAGGCTCGTTCCCGCCGACGGCTGGAGCACGTAGACGTCGAGGGCACCGTGCCGCTCGAGGAGCTCTGCGGCTGACTCCGTGTCCTCGTCGAGGCGGTCGGCACGCGCGCTTTCGAGCACGACGACCAGGTACGCGGCCGTGGTCTCGCGCACGTGGCAAGGGATGCCGAGCTCGATCCCCGCCTCCTCGACGATCGCCCCCATCGCGCCGGTGTCGAGGTACTCGAGGATGACCGGTGCGATCCCGCTTGCAAGCAGAGGCGGGATCGCCGCAGCGACGAGCCCCAAGGTCGAGAACGGTGCGAGGAGCGTCGCGTGGTGCGCGAACCGCGGGACGAGCTTCACGGTCACCTCGGTCACGAGCGCCAGGGTCCCCTCGCTCCCGAGCACGAGCTGGGTGAGGTCGTAGCCCGAGGAGGACTTCACGAGCTTGCCGCCGGTGCGCAGCACCTCTCCTCCGGGCAGCACCAGCTCGAGACCGAGCACGTGGTGACGCGTCACCCCGTAGCGCACGGCGCGCATCCCCCCGGCGTTCGTCGCGACGTTGCCGCCCAGCGACGAGCGCATCTCCCCGGGATGGACGGGGTAGACGAGGCCGAGTGGACGGAGGGCGCCGTCGAGCTCGTGCAAGGTGACGCCCGGCTGGGCGACGGCGACGTGGTTCTGCTCGTCGATCTCGAGGATCTTGGCCATCTGGTCGAAGCACACGACGATCCCTTCGGCGACGGGCCGGGCGCCGCCTGAGAGCCCGGTGCCGCTGCCGCGGGCGACGACTGGGATCCGCTCGGCGTCGGCGAGGGCGAGCAGCGCGCTCACCTGCTCCGTCGTCGAGGGGCGGACGACAGCCAGGGGCACGGAGGGCTCGCCGGTCAGCGCCTCGTCGTGGGTGTCCTCCTCGCGCACATCGTCCCTCGCGTCGACATGGCCGGGACCGGTGATCGCGCGCAGCGCGTGGAGGAGCTCTTGGACGTCCACCGGATCACATCGTGGTGCCGAGGGGCGGAGAGGAGAGGAGGTCGCGCATCTCGGCGAGGTGCCTCGCGGCACGCGCGGGGCTCGCCTCGGCGCTGTCACGTCGCAGCTCTTCGAGGGCACGCTCGAGGGGGGCGAGCCAAGGAGAGGCGCGCCGCTCGGGCACGTTGTCGACCGCGCTCGCGGCACCCGGCCAAAGAGCCCAGGTGCAGGTGAGCTCCTCTTCTGCCCGGGACAGCGCCACGTAGAACAGCCTCCGCTCCTCCGCCTTCGCGGCGCTCGATCGAGCGGTGACGAGCGGGACGAGACCGTCGGACGCGCCGACCACGAACACCGTTCGCCATTGCAGCCCTTTTGCCCGATGGAAGGTGCTCAGCACGACGCCATCGTGCGACTCGTCCGAGGCGCCGCGAGCGCGGGCGTCCCCTGCAGCGAGGTCCAAGCGAGCTTGGTCGGGCCCCCGATCCCGCACGTCGCTCGCGGGTCCCAGCTCGGCGCCGGAGACCCGGTGCGGCACGTGCTCGTCGACCATCGCCTCGGCGATGCGAGCCAGCTGGGCATTGGTGCGGGCGAGGACGGCGATCGTCGACCAGCGCCGCCCCGGACGATGTGCGATCCATACCTGGCGTGCGACCCAGCGGGCCTCTTCGACGTCGTTGTCGAGGCGTGCCACCGTCGGCAGCGGGCCGTCGCCTCGCGCGCTCGGTGGGGGGGTCGGCCGGCCGAGCGCCGCCGAGGCGAGCCGCACCACCGGGGCCGTGCACCGGTGGTTCGTCTCGAGCCGCACCACGCGGGTCCCGGCGAACTCCTCGGTCACGCGGTGCAGCAGCTCGGGATCTGCGCCGTTCCAGCCGTACACGGACTGGTTCGGGTCGCCGACGACGAAGAGATCCGGCTCCTCGCCCGCGAGGAGGCGCAGGAGCCGGTACTGCGCGTCGCTCAGGTCCTGCATCTCGTCGACGAACAGGTGGCGGTGCCACCAACGGACCGCCTGGGCGAAGGCCGGGTCCTGCTCCAGGAGGTCTCCGCAGTGCCACACGAGGTCGTCGAGGTCGAGCACCCGGCGCCTGCGCCGCTCCTCCTCGTAGCGGGCGTAGAGCTCGGCGACCCTCGCCGCAGGGGCGAACGTCCGTCTCGAGGCACGTCTAGCAGCCTCTTCGTAGCCGGACGGCCCGACGAGCCGGGACTTCGCCCAGCCGATCTCGGTGTCGAGGCGGGCGGCGTCGGCGCGCCGGGCGCCCAGCTCGTGGCCGGGGCGCGGCGTCCTGCTGCGCCGGCTGCTCGCGTCGCCGCGCCGGCGTGACGCCGCGCCGGCGCTCTGGTCGAGGAGCTCGGCGAGCAGCGGCCGGCGGTCGGCGACGATCTGCGGGGGGTTCTGCGCGCGGTCGTGGCGGTGGTGCGCGATCAGCCGGAGCGCCGCGCGGTGGAGCGTGCCCGCGCGGACGTCGCGCCCGACCCCGAGCGAGAAGAGGCGGTCGCGGAGCTCCTCCGCCGCCTTCCGGCTGAAGGTGCACACGAGCACGTGGCTCGGGTGCGCGCTGGCGTCGAGCACCCGACGGGCGACGCGCAGCGTGAGGACTTTCGTCTTGCCGGTTCCCGCGCCAGCGAGGACGCAGACCACAGGGGCGTTCGCCAGCACCGCCTCCTTCTGGGCCGGCTCGAGGCCGGCCACCAGCCGGGCGATGTCGGGCTGGGTCGCGACGTCCGTGAGGTGAGACACTCGTCGCCACGCTACCGAGGCGGCTCCGAGACCGCTGCGCTCAGGGCGGTCGCCGCTGCCGGTCGCCGGTCGGCTGCGGCAAGGAGGCACCAGCCAGCGTTCGGTCGGTATGGTGTGCCGGCATCGGGCGCGTGGCGACCGGAGCGAGCTCTGGCGGCTGCGTCCTGCAACGCCAGCCGCTCGCGCTGGCGGCCCGGCAGCTGCCGGGCGGACGTGCAAGGCCATCGCGCGCAGGACGCCGGGTGCACAGGAGTTCCCCCGGTTCCTGACCATTCATGATCATCGAACGTGTGTACGTATAGTGGTGCTGGTGGACGACCTCGTTCCGATGCGCAAGGCCCGAGTGCTGGCTGGCGTGTCCGCGGGGACGTTGCGGCGCTGGACGCGAGAGGGCCGGCTCATGGACCGCAGGTCGGCCGGCAACCAGCGGGTCTTCTTGCACGAAGAGCTCGAGGCGGCGATGGGCTGCCCCCTGGGTGAGCCCCCGGAGCGAAGCGTGGTCGTGCTCTACGCGCGCGTGTCCTCGGGTCGTCAAGCAAGCGAGGGAGACCTCGAACGTCCAAGCGAGCGTCTCTTGGCATGGGCCGAAGCGCACCGGCCGACAGCCCCGGTCGAGAGCTGTCGCGATGTCGCCTCGGGCCTTTCGGACAACCGGGCCGGGCTTCGCCGTGCATTGGCACGCTGTCAGGCAGAGGACGTGGGCGAGCTCGTGTCACCCACCGTGAACCTCTCGCGAGGTTCGAGACCTCGACCGTCGAACGACTGCTCGCAGGCTTCGGGGTCACCTTGCGCGTCATCGGTGAGGACGAGGCCCTCTCCTCTTCGGCTGAGTCCGAGCCCGTGCGAGACATGCTCGTGGTGGCCACCGGCTTCTCGGGTCGCCTGTACGGCCAACGAAGCGCAAGGGTCCGGGCACTGCGCTCGTGCGTGACCAGGCAGGTCTCGTGAAGTCCTCCAACACGCCCCCCGCCGGCTCCTCGGCAAAGGTGCTGCCCGGCGCGCGCGCAGCGCTGGTCGAGGCCTACGGTGACGTGTTCAGCAAGTCTGTGCGCGAGGTCTACGCCAGAGTGGTCGTCTGGGGAGAACCGTGGTTCTTGCCGGCCGGCAAGGGGTGCCCGACCGCAGGGGTGCGCGGCGAGCTCATCGAAAGAGGCTGGTCCCAGCGAGAAGCGACCACCATATGGGTGACGGCGACTGCGGCCCAGGCAGCAGCAGTCGAGTCGACCAAGCTCGCATTGGCCCGAGCCCGCCAGGACGTAGAAGTGGTTGAAGCAAAGCTCGAGGAGACCTCGAAGAAGAAGCGCCAGCGGCACAAGCGCCATGGGCTCGCCCGCAGGCGAGACATCCTCGCATCGAGGGTAGAGCGGCTCGAAAAGCGCCTCTTGGACGGCGACGTGCGGGTCAGCTTCGGAGGAAGAAGGCTCGCCTTGGCGGGCAACGACCCGACCGCTCACGGCGACGCGGACCACGAGGAGTGGCGAGCGCACTGGGACCGGGTGCGTGGCGGGGGGTTCGTGTGCTTCGGGGACGCAGAGTCACCTCTTGGCAACTACTCGGCCCGGGTGCTGCTCGGGGTAGATGGCAAGGGTGACGCGGTGCTCTTGCGGGTCCCTCGGTTCCTCCGGCACCTCTCGGGTGGCGAGGAGTGGGTGAGGATCCCGGTGGTGGGGTTCTCGAACAACCGCGTCCTTCTGGAAGCTGCGACCTGTCCCGACGCGGCCTCCCACGCCGGCCGGGTGGCGAAGTGGGAGGGCCAGAGAGAGCTCTATGAGCGCCAGCAGCGTGCGCTCGTTGCGGCAGGCGTGCCCACCGCAGTGCCCAAAGAGCCCGCACTGAGCCCGCCTCGCTTGAAATGCGCCAGCGCAGTCACGCTGCGCTTCTCTTGGAACGAGAAGCGTCAGGGATGGTACGTAGAGGCGAGCTTCGAGCGTCCGGTGGTGGTGAAGAACCGCCGCTTCACTCATGTGCTGGGCGTCGACCTCAATCCCGACCACCTTGCGTGGTGCCTCGTGGAGAGGGACGGGAACCCGCTTGGCTTCGGTCGGATCGACATCGACCTGTCTGGCACCTCCGAGCACAACCGCGACGTCATCGGGTGTGCGGTGAAAGCGCTCGTGGCGGTCGCCACCCGTCACGGGGCCGCCATTTCGGTGGAGAACCTAGACTTTGCCCGGGCGCGTGCCGCACTTCGCTACAGCTCTTCGCGCCTCAAGCGGCTCTTGACTTCGTTCGCCTACAGGCAGTTCTTTTCGACCCTCTCCTCGCGTTGTGCGAGAGAGGGGGTCCAGCTGGTCTCCGTGAACCCTGCGTGGTCGTCTGTCTTGGGACAGGCCAACTACGCAGGGGTGCACGGGGTATCGGTGGACCAGGGTGCGGCGTGCATCATTGCGAGGCGTGCTCTGGGCATTCCCTGTCGGGTCCGCCCGACGGTCGCCCGGTTGGTCCCCAGGAGCGGGCCCTCGGGGCAGGCGCACGTCACCAATGCCGACGTGGGGAAGGCGCTGCGCTCTGGGCCTCATGCCCGTGGGCGGCGCTCCACCTGGGATGCTGACGGCTTCTGCCTGAGGAGACCCCCGGGCAGTCCGCTCCTGAGCGAGGGTGCGTCTATGTCGTCCGTGGCCCGACCGGCTCGTGCCGGGCAAGCCACTCCCGCCGTGACACCGTTGCCACGGCACCTACGAGCCCGTCACGCACTCGTAGGCCGACCCCTCCCCGGCTCGTTGGAGAGGGTACCCGTCCAGGCCAGCAACGGGCAGGTTCGGGAGTAACGGTGCACAGGAGAATGCTGCAGCACATGGGTGAGGACGGACGGCGGAGCCGGCGCGCGGCGGAGGCTGGCTGACGATGCTGCGCACGTTCGCGGGCGGGACCCTCTTCGGCACGCGATCGGGGGGCGGAGCGCCGAGGGTGCTCGCGCTCCACGGCTGGAACCGGACGCACCGAGACTTCGACGGGGTGCTCCGCCCGCTGGAGGGCACTGAGCTCGCAGCGATCGCCGTCGACCTTCCCGGGTTCGGCGCCACCCCGCCGCCGACCGAGCCGTGGGGCTCGTCGGAGTACGCCGCGTGCGTGGACGCGCTGCTCGACGAGATGGAGCCTCCTGTGGTGGTGCTCGCGCACTCCTTCGGCGGCCGTGTCGCAGTCCATCTCGCCGCAGCCAGACCCGACGCCGTCTCCGCCCTCGTGCTCTGCGGCGTGCCGCTCCTGCGCCTCGCGCCTGTGCGCCGCCCGTCGCTTGCGTACCGGGCCGTGCGCGTCGCGCACCGTGCAGGGCTCGTCGGCGAGGAGCGGATGGAGCGCGCGCGGCGGCGGCACGGCTCGTCGGACTATGCCGCCGCCGCAGGTGTCATGCGCAGGGTCCATGGCCGGGTCGTGGCGGAGAGCTACGAGGAGCAGCTCGACGCCATCGACGCCCCGGTCACCCTCGTCTGGGGCGACGACGACGCCACGGTGCCGCTCGGCGTCGCACGAGCGGCGCTCGCCAGGCTCCGCAGCGGGGGATCCGGCCGAGCGGAGCTCGTGGTCCTCCCCGGCGCGGGCCACCTCGTCCCCCTCACCTCTCCGTCCGCCCTGCGCCAGGCAGTGGAGCGGCATCTCCCGCGCTGATGGGCGTCCTCGGCGAGACGAGCGGCGCGGCCTGGGGCGTCTACGCGGCGTGCATCCTGGCGCTCGCGCCCGCCGGGGCGCGCTGGCTGCGCGTGGCCCAGCGCGAGCACTACCTGGCCGACTCGGTCAGCAGGTTCGCGCTCCGCTGGTGGACGAGCGAGCCGCTGAACGTCGCGCTCGGGGTGGTCGCGCTCGCCGGCGTGGTCCTGAGCGGCCTGTGGCCGCTCGCTGCCGCGGCGACGGCAGTGGCGGCGGCGCTCGGACCGCTGCATCTGACGATCCGGGGCCGGACGTCTCCGCTCGTCCTCACGCGAAGGCTCGAGTCGCTCGCCGCGGTCTGGCTGGTCGCCGAAGCGGTGCTGCTCGGCCTCGGCGCCGCGGTCGGGGATCCGGCGCCGTTCGCGGCAGCGGGGCTGGTCGCCGCGCCGGCGCTGGTCGACGCTGCGCTCTTCGTCACTGCGCCGGTCGAGCGCCGGCTCTCGGCGCGGTTCGTGACCATGGCCGCCGAGCGGCTGCGGAGGGTCTCCCCGACGATCGTGGCGATCACCGGCTCCTTCGGCAAGACCTCCACGAAGAACCACATCGCGCACCTGGTCGCGGGGACCAAGAGCGTGGTGGCGACGCCGGCGTCGTTCAACAACCGAGGCGGTCTGGCCCGCGCGGTGAACGAGCACCTGGCCGAGGGCACCGACGTCTTCGTCGCGGAGATGGGCACCTACGGGCCCGGAGAGATCCGTGATCTGTGCCGCTGGTGCCCTCCGGAGATCGCGGTGATGACGGCGATCGGGCCGGTGCACCTCGAACGGTTCGGCTCGGAGGACGCGATCCTCACTGCCAAGACCGAGATCACCGAGCGGGCCTCGACCGTCGTGGTGAACGCCGACGACAGCCGGCTCGCGGCGCTGGGTGCCGTGCTCGAGTCGGACCGAGGCCTCCATGTCATCCGCGCGGCGGTCGACGACCCGCGCGCAGACGTCCGCCTGTGGACGGAAGACGGGAGGGCGGCGGTCGTCGTCAGCGGCAAGCCGGTCGGAGCCCCGGTGGAGCTCCGCCCGGGGATCCAGCCGTCCAACCTCGCCTGCGCGGTCGCCGTCGCACTGCACCTCGGCGTGCCTCCAGAGACGGTCCTCGAGCGCATCCCGACCCTGTCGCCCGTGGCCAACCGGCTCACTGCCGACACCTCATCGGCGGGCGTCTACGTCGTCGACGACACCTTCAACTCGAATCCCGCGGGCGCCCGCGCGGCGCTCGCCCTGCTCGCGGCGGCGCCTGCGGCCGGCAGGAGGGTCGTGGTGACCCCGGGAATGGTGGAGCTGGGCGCTCGACAGGCGACTGAGAACGAGGCCTTCGCCCGCGCCGCGTGCCAAGTCGCGTCGAGCATCGTCGTCGTGGGCCTCACGAACCGGCGGGCACTGCTCCGTGGCGTCGGCGGCCAGCGGCCGGTCGTCGTCGTCCGCACCCGTGACGAGGCGGTGGCGTGGGTGCGCGCGAACCTCGGGCCCGGCGACGCGGTCCTCTACGAGAACGACCTGCCGGACCACTACCCTTGACCGCCGCCGGGGCCCTTTCCCGGCGTATCGCATCTCAGGGAGCGCATCGTGGCTGACGTCATCTCCGATCTCGCCGTCGTCTTCGGCGGCCCTTCCCCCGAGCACGACGTGAGCGTGCTCACGGGCCTCCAAGCCGCCCGTGCCCTGGGCGCCCGCTGCCTCTACTGGACCAAGACCGGCGAGTGGCACGAAGTGAGCTCCGAGCTCGAGGCAAGTGCGTTCGTCGACGGGGTGCCCCAGGGTGCGACGCGGGTCCAGTTGCTCCTCGAATCGGGCTTCACCACCGGTGCGGGGCGGTTCGGACGCCCGCGCCCGCTCGGCGTCGACGTCGCCGTGGTGTGCTGCCACGGCGGACCTGGCGAGGACGGCACGTTGCAGGCTGCGCTGGACCTCGCCGGGGTGCGCTACACGGGTCCCAGCCTTGCCGGCGCAGCTCTCGGCATGGACAAGCTCGCGTTCGCCGACGTGATGGCCCAGGCCGGGCTGCCGACGCTGCCGCGGGCGCTGCTCGACGCGTCGACGACCGACGTCGGGTTCGGGCCCCCCTACATCGTGAAGCCGCGGTTCGGCGGGTCCTCGATCGGGATCGTCGCGAACGTCGCGGACCTCCAGACGGCGGTCGCGCTGCTCGGCGCGAACCGCCACCTGCGCGCCGGCGCGGTCGTCGAGCCCTACCGCGCCGACCTCTTCGACCTCCAGGTCGCCGTGCGGACGTGGCCAGAGCTGGGCCTCTCCGCGATCGAGCGGCCGCTCCGGACCCCGAGAGCCGGCGGGGCTGCCGGGGAGCCGGACATCCTCGGGTACGCGGACAAGTACGTCGGCGGCGAGGGCATGGCGAGCGCCCCCCGAGAGCTGCCCGCCCGGATCGACGGCGATCTCGAACGGCGGCTGCGCGAGGCGGCCGCCGTTGTCGCGCGGCTGTGCTCGGTGCGCGGCGTCACGCGCGTGGACTTCCTCTCAGACGGCCGGGAGCTCTTCGTCAACGAGATCAACACGATCCCGGGCTCCCTCGCCCGGTACCTGTGGATCGACCCGCCTGTGCCGTTCGGCACTCTGCTTTCTGACATGGTGGCCGAAGCGCGCAAGCGACCCTCGCACCACTACACGGTCGAGGGCGCGGACGGGACCGTGCTCAAGGGGGCCGCATCGATCGCAGCGAAGCTGGCGTGACGGCTCTCGCCGGCGAGCTGTGCTCGCAAGATGGCGTAGAGCTGCTCCGTGCGCTCTGAAGGGGTGCCGCCGGGGTCCAGCTCGTCGACCTGCCGCTGGCATTCCCTCCACTCGGCGTGGAGGCGGCGCACGTCGCCGCTCTCGGCGGCCACCCTCATCGCTGCCCGCGTGAGCGCCTCGCTGTAGGGCTCCACCTTCCTCGCCTGCGCGAGCGCCCATCGCGCCATGTCGATGTCGCCCGATCCGAGCGCTGCGCGGACGAGCGCACAGGCGCCGTCGACGACGGCATCGGCGACGCGCCGCTCGTGGCCCTCGGCCCGCCACCACGCGTAGCCGGCGAGCACTCCGGCGAGAGGTTCGGCTTTCACGAGCTGGAGCCCTTCGCGAAGGCGGGCAACGCACTCGACGTGGTCCCGTGCAGCGAGGCCCTCGCGCAGCAGTGCGCTCGCCCGCAACGCGTCGACGGTCACCGTCGAAGAGAGGTGGTAATGACCCGAGTGGGAGGCAGGCGGGAGGAGCGGCTTCCCGTCGGGTCCGGCACCAAGGGCACGCCGTGCTGCGCTGACGGTGTTGAAGAGCGTCTTGGCTGCAGCGTCCACGTCGGCCGAGCCGAGCACCCGCATCCTGAGCCGCTCTCCGGTGACGGGATGGGGCGAGTGCATCGCGAGGTAGGCGATCACCTCCACCGCCCGCCGTGCGCGCTTGGGCGGGAGGTCCGCCTGCAGTCCTACGATGCCCGGCACCGTCGTGAGCAGCTGCACCTCTGCGCGGAGGCCCTCGCGGACCACAGCCCCGTCGTGCCGTCCCCTGGCAAGCTTCGCCTCGTCGGACATCGCGGAGAGCTCCAGAAGGCCGGATCGGTCGCGAGCAGCGGGGTCCGCGAGCCGCACGGTGGCAGGCGCAGTCCTGCGCTGCACGAGCGGCCGCGCCGGGACGCGGGTGCTGGGCGTGCCGTGGCCGACGAGCGCGTCGACCGCCTCCTTCCAGGAGGAGTCGAGCAACGGAGGGCGGAGCGTGAGCCCGAGGGGATGTGCGCTCGCTGCGCGGTCGTCGACGACGATGGTGACGTCGGCGTCGTCGAGCTGGCGGGTTGCGAGCACCGCGCACGCGCGTCGGGTCGCTTCGGGGAGCGCGTCGGGGTCGCCGACGAAGAGCACGTGCGGACCCGCGGCCTGGCCCTTCTCCACGCGCTGGGAGACGCCGCGGACGGCCTCGACCGCCTGGTGGGCGTCGTCGACGATCACGATGCCTTCGTGCCAGCTCCACGTCGCAGCGGCCGCCCGCATCGTGAGCGCGAGGTCCGCCGCGCGCGGCCCGATGACCGAGACGCGCGTCCCAGTCTCGACGGGGATGAGCCAGGTGCCGCGCTCGTCGTCGCCGAGAGGCAGCAGCACCGGGCACCACGGCTCGCCGCCGTGCGCGCGACGCAGCTCCGCAGTGTCGGCAGCCGCCGGGAGCAGCCAGTTCGCGGGTGCGGTGCGGCGCCAGCCGTCGAGAGCGTCGGGCGCCGGTTCGAAGAAGCGCACTTCCACGCCGTCGCGCCCCGCGCGTAGCCACTGCACGGGTCCTGGCGACGGGTCCAGTGTCGCGATGGCGTGTGCGAGGCGGCGCGCAGCGGCCTCGATCAGGTCGACGACCGGGACCTGCTCGAATGGGGCGACCAGCGTGCCGAGATCCGCTTCGCGCTCGACCGGTGCGAAGCTGTCCGCTCCTTCTTCGCGAAGGAAGGCCCGGAGGCGGCTGAGCTGACGCGATCGTCGTGCGAGCAGGCCTGCCACGAGAGCGCTGACCCCGGCGGCCGCGAGCTCCCCGAGCGGCAGCAGCGCACCTCCGCCCACGTGCCGACCGACCGGGCCTGTCGAGGCGGGGGTGGCATCGCGATGCACGTCGAGGGTCTCCTGCGCGTGGGGCGCCGCTTGCGTGTCGGGCGTCGCTCGTGTGTCGGGCGTCGCTCGTGTGTCGGGCGTCGCTCGCGTGTCGGGCGTCGCTCGCGTGTCGGGCGTCGCTCGTGCGTCGGTTGCCACCAGCATGTCGACTGCCACCTGCGCGTCGAGGGAGGGCAGCACGAGTGTCCAGCCTGGGGCGATGACGCTCGGGTCGACGAAGCGCGTGCGGTCGCCCATCAGTCGGCCCAGGTTCGCCGCGGCGATCGCAGGCCAGGCCGATGCGTCGCCGTAGCGAGCGGCGGCAATGCGGGCAAGCGTGTCGCCCTGGCCGACGGTGTGGAGGGCCGCCCTCGGACCGTTCTGGACGCGGGCGGCGTCATGCGCCACGGATGCCTCCGCCATCGGTGACGACTGCAGGGACGCCATCGGCCGAGCGGCTGCGGTCGGGGCGCTGAGTGAGCGGGCGACGGCGCCGGCCGTCGACGCCCCGGCCATCGACGTGCCCAGGCCGAGGAACGACGAGATGATGAGCAGGCCGACGGCGATCCTCACTGCGATGCGGTCGGCGAGCCGCACCGCGGTACCGGGATCTCCCGAGCGGACGCGGACCACTACGGAGCGAAGGATCGGCCACGCGCACATCGCCCATGCGCACCAGCTGACGATTGCCAGCAGGTCGAACAGCCCATGCCATGACGCGAGGCCCTGCACGCTCCAGTGCCGCGGGACGGGCAGCCCGACGAGGGCTGCGAGCACCCCGGGGACTGCCGCGAAGACGAGCAGCGCTGCGGCGGCGCCGACCGCTGCGTCCCATATCGTCCGGCGTGCATGTGACGTCGATGTCATGGCGTTCGAGGAGCGGGGTCGACGATCAGTGTGAAGGACACGTCGGCCTGCACGCCAGGGGGCAGCGAGACCGTGACCGTGCAGTTGCCGCTGCCACGAGCGTCGTCGACCTCGAGGGACAGCCCCGAGGATCCCGTGCGGGTCGCGGACACGCCCCCTGCGCACGAGATCTCGAGCTCGAGGCTCGACGTACCGGTCCACACGGCCCTGGCCGAGACCGCGCTGCCGCCCAGAGCCGCGAACGACGCGGAGGTGGAGGGTGGATCGATCGAGGCGTGCCCAGGGTACGCGCGAGTCGCCGTGGTCGGCGGGCTCCCCGTGCTGCCTGACCCCGCCGTGGTCGGCGGGCTCCCCGTGCTGCCTGACCCCGCCGTGGTCGGCGGGCTCCCCGTGCTGCCTGACCCCGCCGTGGTCGGCGGGCTCCCCGTGCTGCCTGACCCCGCCGTGGTCGGCGGCGGAGCTGACCCCGCCGACTCGAGCACGATGCCGGGTCTACGTGCACCGGAGCCCGCCGCTATCGACTGCGGTGCGATGTCTCCTGTCGCATGGTGCGCATTCGCAGAGTCCGCCGGCGCCCTGGCGCCGGCCACCAGGGCATGGGCAGCACGAGAGCTCCTGGGAGACCGCGGGTCGTGGGCGCCGACGGCGCGGAGCGCGCGGGTCCCCGGTCCGGTGTGGGTGCTGCGACTCGAGGGCTGCGAGGCGCCTCTCGAGCGTGTGGCCGGCGCCATGCGCTCGACGGGACGGCGAAGCGAGGCGGGGCTACTGTGCCCGGCTCCCGAGGAGAGCGAGGTCACGAGCGCCATGAGCGCGAGAGCCACTGCGAGGACGGCCCACGCTCGAGATCCGCGGCGTTCGTCAGCCATCGCGCGTCGGGCCGATCGGACGCGCGTGAGCTGCACGAGCCCGAACCGGGACGCCGCCAGGCGCCGCCTCCCATCCCCCTGCGTCCGTACCCGTCGGGCACGCACCACCCACGCTTGGACACCGTAGCGCGATGCTGCAATCCCCGCTGCATCGCGAAAGTGGAGCAGGTGACGAGAGAAAAAGTGGAGCACGCGCTCTCTGGGACGGCATCGGTCACCACGCAGCCTCTCAAGCGAGGAGAGCGGCGGCGGCGCGGTCTCGGCGCGTGGCGAGGAGCCGCCGCGTGTGGCCCGACCACGCCGATAGCTCGGAGATCGAGTAGCCGAGCACTCGGTGCGCGTAGAGCACCATGGCGTCGTTCTCGTCGAGGTGGCGCCGCTCCCGCTCGATCGCGCGCGCGAGCTCCTCGACGTCGCTCCCGCTGACCGCCGCTCGCTCAGAGAGGTGCTCGTCGGAGGACGCGAGCCGCTCGGTGCGGTGCAGGGCCCGGTGGCGGGTGATGCGCCGGCGGAGGCGGCATCTGACTGCCGAGAGCACGTCAAGGACCGCATAGACGCGGTCCTGGCCGCTCCAGTCTTCGACGACCTCCCATGCGGTGGCGATCGCGTCGACCGTGAACGCCCCCGGGCTGTCCCATTCCCCGCCCTGCCCCCAGCCGAGCCGCCGTCCGACGCCGACGATCCCGGGCGTGAGCGCCTGGACGAGCGCGCGGGACACCAGCGGATGGACGTGTGCGGAGCGCAGCACAGCCCTGAACAGCGCGGCGGCCTGGGCACGTTCGTCAGGTCCTCGTGCGGAGCCCCATGCATCGGGAGCCGAGCCGATGAGCGTGTCGACCAGATCGCCGAGATCTCGGGCGCCGACCCCCGCCATGTCCGGCTCGGCGCGGCTGAGCGCGGACCACGCGTCGCGCGACGCCGGCGTGCGTCTGAGGGACTCCCAGTCCTGTGCGAGGCGGTCGAGGGGCCGAAGCGCGTCAGTCGTCATAGGGCGACGACGGTGCACGGCGGCACTCCCACCGTCGCTCCCACCCAGCGTGCGTTGACGGAAAAAGATCTCGACCAGGAGCCGCGCCGCGCCGCGCCGCGCGGTGCAGGCAGCCTCCCTCGAGGTCCACGAGCCGCCGACTACAGTGCGCCGGGATGGACATCGAGGACTTCTACGACGCGGACCCGCGACGGCGGAGCTCCGTCGAGGTGGAGCTCGGGCAGGACTGGCGGGACGCCCATGGCGTTCGCTACGAGCTGAGCTGGATCGAAGACACCGGTGAGCTCTACGTGATGCGCGAGCCCGTGCCGTCAGGATGGGCCACACCCTTCGGGGGCATCCACGTGTACGGCGCCCACAGCGCCGACGAGAAGGAGCTCGAGGCGATGTCCGTCGCTGTGATCGCGATCGTGCCGACGCGTGAGGAAGTCGAGAAACTGCTCGACGGATGGCAGCAGGAGATGGAGAGCCCCGACAGCGTGGCGTGGGTGGTGCGCCGGCTCCGTGAGCGTGGTGTGCTCTCGACCGACGAGTCGTTCACAGCGTGAAGAGATGCGCGTCGTCGTCGACCTCGAGAAGGTCGTCGTCGTCCTGCGCGACGCCGACGACGTCGCCAGCGCCACGGTGGTGGTCGCCGCACCTCCCGGTGCGAGTGCCGCGCGCCAGGCGACAGTGCACCGGCTTGCCGACGTCCTCTGCGCGACGAACGTGGGAACCCTCGAGTCCGACAGTGTGGCTCGGCTCCGAGCGGACGCGGTCCGGTTCCACGCAGCGGGAGGGGTAGGCGAGGACTGGGAACGTCGGTTCGCCGGCACTTGCCAGAGGTACGGCGACGACGACGTCGTGCCAGCGGCGGTGATCTGGCCGGACCAGCTCTTCGGGCTCGAGGCCTGACCGGCGGCTAGCTGTGCGCGTAGTCGGGGCGGATCGGTGACGCGTACCCCGAGAGCGGCGCGACCGACCCCGGGATGTCCGCCTTGGCTTGGTCCGTCCCGACCTCCACCACGCTGAAGCCCGTGTGGTCGCCGTCGCCGTTCACGACGTCGGGCCCCCGGGCCCCTCGTTGGTAGCTGGTCACGATCGCGACGTGGGCCGCGTTGCCCGATGTGGGGTCGAGGCCGTAGACGGCGACGTCGCCGGGCTGGGGGGTGTAGCCGCTCCCGAGTGGATGCCAGGTGCCGTGGGCGACGGCCCAGAGGTAGAAGCTCCCTGCCGCGGCGTTGATGTCCGTCCGTGTGTAGCCGTAGGTGAACTGGGCGCCGCCCTTGCGCCAGACCCACGCCGCGAAGTCCGCGCACCACTCCTCGGCGCGCAGGCCGTGGCCGCAGGCTGTGCCCGCGCCCCAGTAGGCGCTGTACTTGTTGCAGTAGGAGTGGGGCGGGTCGGTGCGGTAGCCGAGCTGGGACTCGGCGATCTCGACGAGCCGGGCGCGAAACGTTGTGGAGGGGAGCGGCGGGAGGCTCGACCCGCTCGACCCGCTCGACCCGCTCGACCCGGCTGACCCGGCTGACACCGAGAGACCCTCGGCGAGGAGCCCGAGCACCACGACGGCAGCGACGATCACGAGGGCTCCAGCGCGTCGCCGACGTACCCGAAGCGAGGCACGCCGGCGTCCTGACGACGCGCGCCGCAGCGGGACCGGCCGCGACGCAGGCCGCGACGCAGGCTGCGACGGTACGATGCGTGGCTCAGGCCACGACGAAGTCGCCCCCGCAGTCCTGGCACGGGGGCCACCACGAGACGCCGGGTCTGCCCGCACGGCTACACCGGCGGACGAACGCCTCGGAGCTCGACGGCGGGGTGTGCTCGGGTCTTGCAGCGGTGGCAGCGACGCTTCCTCCCTCTGTCACGGACATTGAGCCGGCCGTCAGGCCGGTCGTCGGGCCGAGGATGCGGACGCCGGTTCGCGCCAGCTCCCCTTCTCCCCTTCTCCATCTGCCCGACCGCAACGATAACGACG
The DNA here is from genome assembly GCA_021844425.1 of Actinomycetes bacterium. Lineage (GTDB taxonomy): Bacteria > Actinomycetota > Acidimicrobiia > Acidimicrobiales > RAAP-2 > JAJYVT01. The sequence continues at coordinate 18,533 of JAKBTL010000016.1, forward strand.
CCCGATGCACGCAGCGTGCCACGGGCGGCAGCAGTCGCCATGGCTGCACTCGACCGGTGCTGCGCCCGACGTCGCTGTGCGTCAGCTGTGTGTCGGCGCTCTCGCTGGGACTGTGCCAGGTGTCGGGCCGCCGGGGACCGGAGACTGCGGTGTCGCGCTCTTCGCGGCTGCGCACTGGGCGCGTAGCGCAGGGATCAGGTTCGCCTCGGACGTCCTCCCGATCTCCTGGAGGGTGGTCATGAGCGGGTTGAAGGCCGGGTCTGCCGAGGTCGCCCGGGCGGCGAGCGGCAGCGCCTCGGAGAGCTGCGCGGCCGCCTGCTCCACCTTCGCGCGTGCCGTCGTGCTGGTCGTGGCGTGCTGGGCTTGGCTGTAGAGGCGGATCGAGGCGCTCACGTGGTCGCAGGCCATGAGCGCGAGCGAGCTTCCGGCGTTGGAGCACCCGCCGAGCAAGAGCGCCGTGCCGACGGAGACGGCGAGCACGGCCGGGAGGCGTCTGGGGCGCAGGTGGCGCCGGCCTGCGGGCGTGCCCCCCGCAGCGGTCATACGAGCCAGGTCTCGGCAGCCTCGAGCAGGAAGCGGCTGACCGCGAGGCATCGGTCGAAGACGTCGCAGAGCAGCTCCTCGCCCGCGAGCACGCGGGCGAGGGACACGGGGTGCCGCGCGACGATGTTCAGCCTTCGCTCGGGGCCGTCGGTCGCGGATGCGAACGAGTCGATGGCGGACACCTCGAGGGGGAGCTCGATCCCGCCGATTCCTGCGAGGTCGATCGCCAGGCGGAGCAAGTCGGGGCCGTGTGGCAGAGGCGGCAGCGCCCACGTGAAGGTCAGCGGGAAGTGGAAGTCGTCGGGCGGCTCCTCGTCGTCGGAGAGCTCCATCACCACGTCCTCGAAGGACAGCAGCACCCGCGGATCGACCTCGAGCGCGAGGTGGAGGTCGAGCGGTCCTCCGCAACCCTCCTCAGGGTGGAGGTCCACCTCCCAGACCTGGCGCAGGGAGTACGTCTCCACGAAGTGCCGCTCGTCGTGGACGTGGAACCCGTGGTCCACGGAGTGATCTTTCAGGTCGGCGACGTAGCCGGCAACGTCGATGGCAGCCACAGTAGGTACGAGCCTAGGGGGTGCCTGTGATACCCGTGGTCCGCCGCAGGGGCGAGCTCCGCTTGGTCCCGCCTGTAGTGTCCCTCCCGGTGAGCGGACCGGTCGACGACCCCGAAGAGCTGCTCTCGGTGCTCGCCGAGGGAGCCAGCGCCGCGCGCCGCGCGCTGGACGGGATCGACCCTGCCGACCGTCGCCGAGCTGGCAACCGGCCGGGCCAGTACGCCTTCGACATCGTCACGGACGACGCGGTCTGCTCGGTGCTCCGCCGCGCTGGTCTCGGTGTGCTGTCCGAGGAGTCGGGGAGGACGGGCCCGGCGTCCTCTCTTCTCGTGATCGTCGATCCCGTCGACGGGTCCACGAACGCTGCGATCGGCATCCCGTGGTACTCGACGAGCCTGTGCGCCCTCGACGAGTCGGGAGCGCTGGCCGCTCTCGTCGTCCACCAGGTGTCAGGCGCGCGCTACCACGCCGTCAGGGGCCGAGGCGCCTTCCGAGACGGCGTCCGGCTTCGACCGTCAGGGACTTCCGAGCTCGTCCACGCGGTCATCGGCATTTCCGGCTTCCCGGTTGCCTATCCGGGCTGGTCGCAGTTCCGCGCGCTCGGGGCCGCGTCCTTGGACATGTGCGCCGTAGCCGAAGGGGTCCTCGACGGCTACCGGGTTGCAGGGCGCTCTGCCCTCTCAGTATGGGATTACGCGGCCGCGATGCTCGTCTGCACCGAGGCCGGCGCCGTCGTGACCGAGCACGACGGCCGCGACCTCCTCGTCCGGGACGCGTCCCCGCGCAGTCCGGTCGTCGCAGCGACTGCGCCGCTGCTCGCGCAGCTCGCAGCCGCCGCGTTCTGACGGCCAGAGGCCAGAGGGAGGAGCGGACCAGGAGCGGTTGCGCCGCGAAGTCAGGCCGGCACAGAATTAGTCTCTTCTTCGGGCTGCGGCCGCCGAGCACCGCTTCGGTGGGCTCGGCGCACACTAGGGGCGTTTAGCTCAGTCGGTAGAGCAGCTCGCTTACAACGAGCAGGTCGTCGGTTCGAGCCCGGCAGCGCCCACCAAATCTGTCACGGCGCGAGAACTCCGCGGACCAGTCAGGCGCTCCACATGAGGACAGCGCGTGCCAGATCGGCACGCCGCTCGGCGTACAGACGGATCCGATGCCCGTTGGCTCCGGAAGGATGAGGAACGCCGAGCAAGCACCGTCGACGGTCCAGGAGTCCCTGACGTGCCAAGAAGGCGACGGCGGCCTCGGCGGCCTTTCCCAGGGGCACCACGAGCGCGTCGAGCGCCATCGCAACCCTGGCCCCCAGGCAGGCGCGCACCAGCGAGGCCAGCACCGGATGCCCAACGAGGGGCGGGCTCGCCCCGCCGTAGTTGCGGCCATGCACGAAGACTGGATAGTCGATGGCGGAGACGTGGCCAGCCAAGTGGTGCATCTCGTCGAAGAGCTGGGCCGTCGATTCGATACCGAGGGCGGCGGCGAGCCCGATCCCGTCGAGCATCGTGACCAGGTTGGTCCGCAGCGGCCCGGAGAATGATCCTACGGCGTCGGCACGCCGGAGGGCGTCCTCGGGGGACAGGCCGTTCGCCAGGGAGCGTCGAGCCTCGGCGAGCGCCTCGGTCGCCTGGTGCAGGCCCGGGGTGATCCCGACCAGCATCACTCGGGCCGAGGTATTGACCCAGTCCCAGGGGGCGTAGAAGACGCTCAGCGCTCCTTGCTGCCAGAGCAGCAACTCGGGCGCCACGGCGCTGATCGGCTCCAAGCCCATCACGGTGTCCATCTGGTGAGACAGGCACCAGGATCGATCGACCGGGGAACCCTCCACCAAGCCATGGTCGGCAGCCCATTCCACGGGGCAGGCGTGATCGGTCGTCACACCCGACGACGGTAGCTTGCCTTGCTCCCGCCGAAGCACTCTCGGGGGTCCCGCAGGGGGGCCGGTTCTGTCACGACGATCCCGAATCGGGCGAAAGGTCTTCGAGGAGGTCGTCTGGCAGGTTGAGGCCGGCTTTGCTGAGCGCGTCGCGAACCGACCAGGCGAGGTCGTCGGTCACGTCCGGGCCCGCGTAGGCGAGGACGGTCCCGTTTTTGACACCCGCACGACAGTTTGCGAGGCCGCGGAGCAGCCCGAGTGCCATTTGGCGTGCGGCATCGTGGAGACCGAGCGCGGCGCGCCGGGAAAGGTCGTCGAGCTCCGGCTGCAGGAGCTCTTCAAGGATCTCGTAGGCGGCCTCGTTCTCCTGCACATACCCGCGACCGCGGACTCGCCCGGCCCGGTGAGCGAGCTGATCGACCTCGGCCTCGCGGAATGCCCACTCGAGCGACTCGGCCACCTCGTCCACGTCGATGATGGCCAGCTTCGCCAGAGCGAGACGTTCGGTCTCGTCGACCAGCTCGGGGTGGACAATGAGCAGTTCGCCCAGTAGCTGACCTCGCTCGTCACCCGTGAGCCGCTCGAGGGCGGGGGTGGAAGGACGGTGAGGTCTGCTCACGGTTCGGGCCATGCCCAACCCGAGGGACGTCCGGCGGGGAACGGTGGGAGGCAGAGCCAGGTCCGGTAGGCGGCGTGAAGCCATCCAGCGACTGTGTTCGGTCCGAAGTGGACGTCGGCAAGGGAAAGAACGTCATCAGTCTCCTGGTGCCGGCAGCGGGCCACCAGACCCCGCCGTTCGTCTCCCTCCAAGTCGAAGCCGGTGACCTCTACGGCCACGCCGAGCACGGTCGCAGCAACGGGGAGGGCCACCTCGTCTTGGAAGACCTGGAGGAACCCCGACATCTGCTCGTCGGTGTCGTAGGCATCCACGGTGATCTCCTCGATGAGCCGGGCGAGAGACTGCACCATGGTGGGACGGTACTGCCTGGACAGGACGCGGTGACGAATGTCCTCGGACTCGAGCGGCCCTTCCTCTGGGGGACCGGGGGCGGGCGGCTGGGAGACCATCACCGGCACCACCGGAGCCTATAAACTGCTAATCCAAACCACGATTAGCATGTTTAGCGGAAGGTTGGCAGATGCGGAGCTTCGCCGAAGTTGATTCCTTGATCGGCACAGTGCCGGCGAGTGTCGTCACGCGCCTGAGTGTCGTCGATGCCGGACGCGGCTCAGAGGCACTCTATGCCGACCAGCTCCCCGGGCTGCTGAAAGAGCTGGCCGACGCGGCGAGGGTCGAATCGGTGATCGCCTCTTCAGCTATCGAGGGAGTCGTGGTCGAACAGGCCCGAGCCGAACGGATCGTCCGGGGTGCCGACCAACGACTCCGCGTCCGCAACGAGAAGGAGCTGGCTGGGTACCGTGACGCTCTCGACTACTTGTTCCAAGACCGGCCGGGTGATCTCTCCGTCGGTCTCGTCCTCCATCTCCACCGACTCCTCTTCGGTCGGACGGGTGGCGGAGGGGGGCAGTTCAAGACCGTCGACAACCTCGTTGTGGACCGGCACGCCGACGGGACCTCGAGTGTTCGGTTCGTCCCGACGTCGCACCAGGACACGCCCTTCTTCATGTCCGAGCTCGTCGATCGGTATCGCGCTGAACAAAGCTCTGGGCGCCACCACCGTGCGCTGCTCGTGGGACTGTTCGCACTCGACTTCCTCACGATTCACCCTTTCGTCGACGGCAATGGGCGACTCTCTCGCCTGCTCAGCACGCGCCTGCTCTCCGAGGTCGGCTATGGCGTCGGGCGTTATGTCTCCCTCGAGGGGCTCATCTACGAACGACGCGACGCCTATTACGACGCCCTGGCGGGGTCTACCGTCGGCTGGCAAGACGGTAGCCACGATCCGTGGCCGTGGCTCAGCTTCTTCGTCGAGGTGGTCGCCCACGCGTACGAGACCTTCGCGGCTCGTGCCGCTGATCATCGTTCGGGCGTCACCAAGCAGGACCGGGTCCGGAACTACGTGCTCAACCACGCTGGAACGTCCTTCGAGATGGCGGACGTGAGACGAGCCGTACCCGGAGTGAGCGATCAGACTGTCCGACTCGTGCTGCGGGAGCTGAAGAACGAGGGGTTCGTACGTCCTAGCGGCGTCGGCCGGGGAACGAGATGGGTGCGCGTTGACCAGTAGCCGGGCCCAGGTCGAGCCTGTGCTCCGTGATGTTCAACGGCGAGGACAGCGTGCTGTCATCTCGCCGTTGCCGCCCTCGAGGCCGCATGGTGACGCCAGCCTCCTTCAGGGCACGCCGGACCGTGCTCGCCGCCACCCCCAACTGGGCGGCTACGCAGTCCGCGGACTCACCTCCGGCATAGAGCTGGGCGGCCCGGACGACCTGGTCGCCCTGGAGCGCCCGGCGATCCCGAATGGGGACCCCGCGACGCCTGACGTGCCCGAGCACCGTCGTCCGGTTGATCCGGAACGATGCGGCCAGCTCCTCCACAGGGACACCCCGACGGTACGCGGCGACCAGCTCGGCTACCTCGTCCGATGCAAGGCACCGCTGAACCGGCAGAGACCCAACGAGCGGGTCGGTCGGGCGAACAGGAGGCTCGTCGGGGGTCTGCCGCAGCACCGTCCCCAGAGCAGGCAAGCAGAGCAAAGGGCTATCTACCTGGGCAAACGTACTACCACCCGCCGTCGAAGGTGGTCTTGTACCGTGACAAGGTAAGACCACCATTCTTGTCATCGCGCGAGACGTCGACGCGGGCGCGGGTCGGCTGGCGCTGTCGGCCGGGCTGGTGGGGAACCGCCCCGTAAGAGGAAGGCGGGGCGAATGGCGCCGGGTTCTTCGACGAGGAGGCGGTGGACGAAGGCTTGGGCGCCGGCTGTCGGCGGCGGGCACGCTCACCGAGGTCGCGTACGCGAAGGCCGACCTGCGCCTCGTCGACCGCTCGACCAGCTGGGTCGTTCGCGCGACCGAGCCGGAGTCGTCTCAGGAGTACGCCCCGTTCGAGGGGTTGGAGATGACCGCCAAGGTCACGGACACCTTTGTCCGAGGGAACCGTGTGCTCGAGGACGGGAGGATCTCTGGCGCGCCGGTCGGCCGGTTCGTCCGTCGGCCGACGCCTCCTGCCGCGAGCGCATGAGCGCCCCGGCGCCCAGGTCAGGTGGTGGAAGGTGCTCGGAGCGGACCCGCCCGAGGGGATCGGAGAGGGCCGGCGGGGGACGCTGGCACTCCACGTGACGCAACCGGCTCGGGGTGTCGGCCGGGCGGAGGCTGACCGTGACCCTCCGGGACGCGCGCCAGCGGGTTATCAAAGAGGGCACCCAGGGCGACCGCGGCGAGCCTGAACGCGGTCTTGCCGCCTGCTGCTCGAACTTCGAGATAGCGCGAGCTCAGGACGTGGCGGGCAGCGTCAGGCTTCCACGACGTCGACAGCGCAGCGCAGCCCTTGGACGTTCCCGGGGCGTCGGTCGGCTCACGGAGAGCCCTGGCCGGCTCGTGGTGCTCGTGGGCCGCCGAAGGTGATTCCATGGGCGCCGTCGCCCTCGCCCTCGCCGTCGCCCTCGCTGTCGACTGACCGCGAGCAACCGTCGAGCGTCGGCGATCTCTGGCGGGGGAAGAAGACAGCGAGGAGGCGCTCGCTCGTGTGCGCCAGCGCCTGTGCGCCAGCGCCTCTGCGCCGCAGCCTGACCATCTTCTCTGTCCACCGAGCACCGGGGGCGGCGATCCGAGACGCTTGGCGGTCGGCCGCTCAACGTCGTAGCTGGTACCCGTCGCGTCCGCGGCAGCGCCCCCTCACAGTGCCGGGTCTCCACCACAAGAGGGGCCGTGTTCCTGCGAGCTCGCCGTGCCCGGGGTCTTCTTGCGCGTTCCAGACGGTCACCCGCGCCTGAGAGAGGATGTCGAGGCTGTCCCTGTGCCGCTCTCCTCCTTCGGGGGGGCGGCTACATTGCGTCGTTGGGCGATCCCTCGATCGCGGAGCCGGCGCCCACTACGTGCCCGCCGCAGGCGTGCCGAGCTGCCCCCGACAGGAGAGGACCGCAACCCGTGGGTTGGTCGCTCCCGGAGAACCTGAGCACGCCCGCGCTGGTGGTCGACCACGACGTGCTCGTGGCAAACGTCGGGCGCATGGCGGCGCGGATGCGGCATCGGGGCGTGGCTCTGCGCCCCCACGCCAAGACGCACAAGTCGCTCGACGTCGCTGCGCTCCAGCGCGACCACGGGGCGACCGGCCTCACCGTGGCAACGGTGGGGGAGGCCGAGGTGTTCGCCGCCGGCGGTCACGATGACCTCTTCATCGCGTACCCCGTGATCGCCAAGTGGGGCAAGACGGAGCGGCTGGCTCGGCTGGCCGCCAGCGTGCGTCTTAGCCTCGGGGTCGACTCGCTCCCCGCGGCGCAGCTCCTCGTCGATGGCGGTCTGGCAGGCACGGCGACGGTCATGGTCGAAGTCGATACCGGCCAGCACCGCAGCGGAGTGCCCCCCGAGGCCGCTGGCCCACTGGCCGAGGCCGTGGCCGACTTGGGTCTCGAGGTGGAGGGCGTCTTCACCCACGGGGGGCACGGGTACTGGACCCCGGACGCACCGGCGGGCGCAGCGCGCGACGAGGTGGCACGGCTCGGTCAGGCGGTCGACTCGCTCGCCAGATGGGGCATCGCCACCTCGCGGGTGAGCGCTGGCTCGAGCCCCACCGTCTTGGGCTCAGCCATGGCGCCGGTCACCGAGGAGCGACCCGGGACGTACGTCTTCAACGACCGGCAACAAGTCGCGCTGGGCGTGGCCGACTCCGAGCAGGTGGCGCTCGTGGTGGCGGCCACGGTGGTCAGCACCGCGGTCCGGGGACAGGTGGTGATCGACGCCGGCAGCAAATCGCTCGGGAGCGACCGGCCGAGGTGGTTGGAAGGGTTCGGGACGGTGCCCGAGCTGGATGGGGCGATGGTGACGTCGTTGTCGGAGTGCCACGGGATCGTGGTCATCGACGAGCGCACGCCACCCAGGGTGGGGACGATGGTGCGGGTCGTTCCGAACCACGTGTGCCCCGTGGTGAACCTCTTCGACTCCTATGACGTCGTTGTCGGAGGCGAGCTCGTCGACCGCTGGCCGGTGTCGGCTCGCGGTCACCTCGCCTGAGGTGCGCCGCGTGACGGTGCCACCGGGCACGGGTCGGTCAGGACCGCCGCCGAGTGCTCCCGGGCGCGGTCGCCCTCAGCGAAGGGGGTCGAGGGGGAGCAGCGCAGGTGGGGTGACCCCGGTCGTGATCTGCCGGGCGAGCAGTGTGCCGGTGAGGGGCCCCAGGGTGACGCCCCACATGCCGTGGCCCCCGGCCACGTAGAGCCCGGGGGTGGCCGTCGCCCCGACCAGGGGCACACCGTCGGCCGAGAGCGGGCGCGGACCCATCCACTGGTCCGCCATCGTGGTCCAGTCCACGTCCACGAGGAGGTGGCGGACCGCCTGGACCATGTGGCCGAATCGGGCGCCCTGGGGCACGGCGTCGGGCGACCCGAACTCCATGATCCCGGCAAAGCGCACCCGATCCGCCTGCGGCGTCGCCGCAACTCGGGCAGCCGGAAAGTAGAGCGGACCGGCGAAGGGCGTCGGAGAGGCCACGGTGAAGCTGTAGCCCCGCCCGCCGTAGACGGGGACGCGCACGCCGTGGCCGGCCAGGAGGTCGCCAGCCCAGGCGCCCGCGGCAACCACGACGGCGTCCGCTTCGAGCTCCCCTTGGAGCCCATGGGCCACGAGCACCCCGTGGCGGCGCTCGACCGAGCTGATCGGCATGTCTTCCACGATCTTGCCGCCCCGATCCCGCACGCTCTTGGCGAGCGCGGCGACGTAGTGCGACGGCGTGAGGTACTGCTGGTCCCGCACCCGCACGCCGAGCTCGACGGTGTCGGAGATGTGGGGCTCGATGCCTCGCACCTCGTCTGCGGTCAGGAGCGTCAGCTCGACTGGCTGCCCCGCGGCGACGACCGATGCCATCTCGAGGAGGAACCCCGCGCTCTCGTGCGGGTGTGCGAAGCAGGCCATCACGTCGCCGCGGTACAGCTCCATCTCGACACCGCCTGCCTGCTGGTGGGCGTAGGCGTCGGCCGCCATCGCATTCAGCACTCGGTACACGGTCATGCTGCGGCGCCAGGCCTTGGTCGTGCACGAGCGGACCAGCGCGGCCATGAACTGCGCGAGCCGAGGATCGGCCGAGCGCACGAGGGCGACGGGGGAACGGGGGCTGAGCACGGCCCGGATCCCGTAGCGAAGGATGCTGGGCTCAGGAAGGGGGACCGACATGGTCGGGGAGACCAGCCCGGCGTTCTGCCACGACGCGCCGGCACCGGGGTGCCGGCGGTCCACCACGGAGACCTCGACACCGTGCTCTTGGAGCGACCACGCGCACGACATCCCGACAATTCCCGAGCCGATCACGAGCACCCGGGACGGGGCACGGTAGTCGCCTGGCATCTCCCGAACCTCTTTTCTCGCTCCAGCTCCCGGCAGCGTCGCCGGCTCACGGCCGGGAGCCGGTGCGCCACGTCAGAATGGTCGAACTCGGAGGTGGTCCCTCACGAGCACGCTATTCCGCTCTCCCGAGGGGAGCGAGGGCGCGTGCAACGAACTTGTGGGCGATCCTTGGTGGGTTCGGACAATCCGCAGGACGGGTCCTGAAGCTTCGGTGGCCGACCGCACGGGGCTCGCGACGGCAGACGTGCTGCGCCTCGTTGCGGGCACGACGGGTGCAGCCCGCTGTAGCCCCGGCGTGGCGTCCGCGCAGCCTCAGAACCCTGGGCGTGGGGCGAAGAAGAGCCAGGCGTCGCCGTGCTGGCCCAGTTCCCAGAGCCGGAGCCGGAGCATGGTCTCGAATCGTGTCTCGGGGCTGTCGAGGTCGATCCTGCCGATGACGCTCAGGCGCCGCAGCCGGTAGCGGAAGGTGTTGGCGTGCACATGGACCGACTTGGCCGCGAGCGAGACGTCGCCCAGGGAGTCCACGAACGCCCTCAAAGTCTCCAGCAGGTTGGTGTGGTGGCGCTGGTCGTAGGCGACGAGCGCGGCGAGTGGACCGAGGACCATGTTCTCGTCTTCCACAACAAGGTCCACCAGGCGCAGGAGGAGCGAGTCGACCAGGACGTCCACGAAGCGGGCCACTTTGCGGCCCCGAGTGTCGTTGCGCAGCACGCGGAGGGCCTTGTCGGCATCCGTACGCGACCGGGCGATGTTGGCGAACGAGCGCGTGGGCCGACCGATACCCACCAGGTACAGGTAGGCGTGAGACGGGTCGGTGTAGTCGACGAAGTCCCCCATGAGATCGGCGGGCCCCAGGCCCGTGTCGTCCATCTCGTCGACGGGGGCCACCACCGTATAGTCGACGTCCTGCACACGTGCCACGGCCGAACGAGGCCGCACGGCCTTGAGGTGTACCGACAGCGAGGTCTCGAGACGCTGTAGTTCGGCCTCGGCCTGCGCGCTCTCGGTTCGCCGGGTGGTGGCGGCAACGACGCACGATGGCCCTGCTCCGAGCCCGAGGCGCCCGGCCATCTCGAGGTCCGCGTGACCGCCCTGCAGCAGGGTGGTCAGGTGGTCCGCGCGGGTCCGCTGCCGCATGTCGCTCTCGGAACGCAGGCGCAGCAGCTCGAGTGCTACCAGCCGGGCCGCGTCCATGAGCCACTGCTCCCGCTCGACCGACAGCCGATGATCCGCGGCCACCCAGATCGAACCCGGCACGTCCTGACCGGCCCGCACGCTCACGGCGGGACGAGGTCTCATGCCGTCGTAAAGGCCCTCGATGAACACCGGCTGGGCGTCCTGGGACAGCCGGCGGAAGACGCCGCTGTCGTTCAGGGCCCGGACAAAGCGCTCCGGTACCTGGCGGCCGAGGATGGTCTCGGTGCGAGCCTCGTCCACGCCGCTCTGATCTGGTCTTCGGAGAACGCCAAGGCTCTCGATGACCGGTCCTCGATGGTGACAGGTGCCCCAAGCACGGCGCTCACGACCTCGGCCAGCGTGAAGAGGTCCGTGATCGTGCCCGTCGCCCTGCCGTCGGCGTCCGGTGTGCCCGAGATGATGAGCGAGCGGATCAGCACGAGGATCTGCTCCCACGAGGCGCCGTTGGTGAGCTGCTCCAGAGGCGCTCGACGCGCTGGACGAGATCCGTGCCGAGGCGGGAGACGAGCGGCCGCACCCCGCACCTCGGTCCGCGGGGCGGCCGGTGTGACCGAGGAGCACTTGGTCGTCGACGCATCGGCCCTCGTCGACCTCGTCTTGGGCGAGGCGGTGGGCGCTGCCGTCCAAGAGCGAATCGACGGCGCGGCGCTGCACGCCCCGGCGCACCTGGATGCCGAGGTCATCTCGGCCCTGGGACGCCTGCACCGTTCCGGAAGGCTCAGGGCAGCGGTCGTCACAGCGCAGCTGGCCACGATCTCGGTGGCCCCGATCCGACGTCACTGCGTGCCCGATCTGCTCCGGGGGGCATGGCAGCGCCGGGGCCGCATGCGGCTTGCCGACGCGCTCTACGTTGAGCTGGCCGACCAGCTTGGGATGCGCCTCCTCACCACCGACCGCGTGCTCGCCCGGGTGGCCCGGATCGCCGAGGTAGTCCCCCGATGAGCTGCGCCGGACCGGTCGCAGGACGGCATCTCGACCACGACGTGCCGGCCAGCGGCCGCATAGGCCTCGACGGACACCGAGAGGGGCACTACGATGGCCATGGCGATACACCGCCTTGGACCCCTTCTCGCCGCGCACTACCGATTGCCACGAGGAGGGGTCCCTCGCGTCTCAGGGATGACGACATCCTCGCCGACCAGCACCCTTCTGCCAGCGAGATTCGCGGATTTCGCGCAAAGAGCGCTGCCGAAACGCCCTCACTGGCGATCAGGCAATCACGCCGCTAACACAGGTCAGCCCTGGCCCGACGACCGCAAGGAGCGGGGCTCCGACGAGAGCCCCGCTCGAAGTGGCTAGAGCGCCCGCACGTTCTGTGCCTCGGGCCCCTTGCGTCCCTGGGCCAGGTCGAACTCGACCTGCTGGCCCTCCTCGAGGCTCTTGTACCCTTCGCCCACCACGTTGGAGTAGTGGACGAAGACGTCCTTCCCTCCGGAGGTCGGAGTGATGAACCCGAACCCTTTGTCGCTGTTGAAGAACTTCACCGTTCCGGTTGCCATGTCCTTGATCTCTCTCTTCTCTTCTCTCTGAGACTTCTTTTCTCTCAGATCTTGCCTGTCAGACTTCGTTGCTCTGGTGCGCGTCCTGCTGTCGCCTTGCCGATCTACGGGGCGACGCGGTCACGAGCGGCTGCGCGCGCCGACCTTCGTGTACGGGTCGCCGCATGGCGAGGGCTCGCCGATCTCCCCGTAGCTCCGGCATCGCGGATCGTCGCACCAGCCGACGAGCAGCCCTCCGTTGCGGAGGTCGAGGGTGTGCGCGGCGCACAGCGCGATGTCGGGGAGGATGACGGTGACCGAGTACGACGGATCGGCAGGGTCGAGGCCGCGGGCCAGCGTCTTGCGCGCCGGCTCGATCGTCTCGGTCGCCGGCGCACCGCAGATCACGCAGGAGGGCTCCGCGGTGCTCGACGTCATCGACGGATCGCCTCTCGGAACTTGTCCACGCCCGCCAGGCGACGCGTGACCTTGTCGGGCTCCGCGGCGTCGCGCTCGCGGATCCGTCGCTCGAGCAGGTCGAGACGTGCCTCCTCGTTGTCGACGAGCCGCTGGCGCTCGGCGCCCTGGTGCGCCCCGAGCGCCCGAACGAAGCTTCGGTGGGCGTCGACCGCGCGACCGAGCTCCAGGCGGCGGGCGATCGCCGAGTAGGAGCTGCCGCTTTCTCGCAGCGCCAGGGCCTGGGCATCGACCTCTCGAGTGGGCGGACGTTGGCGTCGCGAGGGCCTGCCCCGTTCCGATGCCGATGTCGAACGTCTCTGCGACATCGTGGTGTGCGTATGTCTAGGCACGGCTGCACACGTCCCGGAAAAGGTCAGGCAGGCGCTGCGACATGACGAACTCCGTTCGAATCGGGCCGACTCGGGGAGCTCTCGAACAGGCCACGCCAGCTGAGGGCAGGCGACAAGACGAGCGTAGCAGTCCGGGCTGTGCGCGCGTGCCGGACCGCGAGCTCGCGCGGCCATGATCTCGAGCCGCTCAGCCCTCCATGGTGCGCCACGTGCCGCGACCTCGCCTCAGCTGGTGAGCAGCGCGCGCACGTCCTGATCGACGGTGGGGTGGCGCAGCTTCGACATGGCTCGGGCCTCGATCTGGCGGATGCGCTCGCGGGTGAGGCCGAAGTGGGCGCCGACCTCCTCGAGCGTGCGCGGCTCGCCGCGGTCGAGGCCGAACCGCAGCTCGATGATCTCGCGCTCCCGGGCGTCGAGGTCCGCCAGCATCGCCTTCACCAGGCCCGGGAGCAGGCTGACTGTGGCGGCGTCAGACGGCGAGACCGCACCCAGGTCTTCGACGAGGTCGCCCAGCTCGGCGTCGCTGTCGTGGCGCAGCGGCTCCGAGAGCGACGCCGGGGTCATCGCGTGGCGGAGGATCTCGACGATCCGCTCCACGCCGACGTCGAGATCGGCTGCCAGCTCGGTCACGCTCGGCCTTCGCCCGAGCTGGGCTTCGAGACGGGAGCGTGCTTTGGTGACCTGGTTCAGGAGGTCACTGGCATGCACGGGCAGGCGGATCGTCCTGGCGCCGTTGGCGATGCCACGGGTGATGGCCTGGCGGATCCACCAGGTCGCGTAGGTGGAGAACTTGAAGCCCTTGCGCCAGTCGAACTTCTCGACGGCGTGGATGAGCCCGAGGTTGCCCTCTTGGACGAGATCGAGCAGCGGCAGGTCCGATGCCTGGTACCTCTTGGCGATCGACACGACCAGGCGGAGGTTGCCGTTGACGAAGGCCTCCACGGCTGCGTCCCCGGTCTGTGCGAGCCGGCGGAGCTCACGGGCGCGGGCTGGACTGAGCTTCCCGCCTGCGTCCAGCTCGGCGCGAGCCTCGCGTCCCTCCTCGGCCGCCTGGGCGAGGCGCGCCTCGTCCTCTTTGGTCAAGAGCCGGTGCCGGCCGACGTCGCTCAGGTAGAGGCGGACGAGGTCCTCGTCGGGCATCTGTGCAGGCTTGTTGGGCACGGCCCTCATCTCGAGACCCCGGCGGATCGCTGGGGGGCAAGCAACCTCGCGCTGCGAGGTGCGCCCTTTCCTTTGCCGACGAACCCGGGCACGTCGCCGGCGATGTACGTGACGCGAGGCTACCCGAACCGGCGCGGCGTTCCGCCGTTCGCGACTTCGGGTATGCTGCACTCGATGCCGCGGGCGCCGCCTGCGGCGGCTGGCGAAATGGCGCCGGCTGGGCCCACGAGACCTCGCATCGAGTCGGCCATCTCTTCACCTCGGACCGACTGGAGTCTCATGAGCACACGTCCCCCGTCCTGCGCGCCTGCCCGTTTCTCGGAGCTCGGCGTTCCCCAGGAGCTGTCGGCCGTCCTCGAGCGGCAGGGGATCACGACCGCTTTCCCGATCCAGGCGGCGACCTTGCCGGACTGCCTTGCCGGGCGCGACGTGTCCGGCCGAGCTCCGACCGGGTCGGGCAAGACGCTCGCGTTCGGGCTGGCGATCCTGTCGCGATTGGCAGGGACGCCTCGCCGCCAGCGGCGAGGTCGGCGGCATCCGTCTGGGCTCGTGCTCGTTCCCACCCGCGAGCTCGCAGCCCAGATCGAACAGGTCGTTGCCCCCCTCGCCACGGCAGTCGGGGCCAGGGTGGTCTCGATCTACGGCGGGGTCGGGTACGGGAGCCAGCTTGCTGCCCTGCGATCTGGCGTCGACGTGCTCGTGGCGTGCCCTGGGCGGCTCACCGACCTGGTGGAACGAGGCTCGGTCGACCTGTCGCACGTGGGCGTGGTGGTCATCGACGAGGCGGACCGGATGGCCGACATGGGCTTTTTGCCTGCGGTCCGCCGCCTCGTCGACATGACCAGCGCCTCTCGGCAGACGCTGCTCTTCTCGGCCACCTTGGACGGCCCGGTCGACACCCTGATCCGCGATTACCAGCGCGACCCCGTGCGCCACGACGTGGAGCTCGACGACGACGGCCGTGGGGACGTCTCGCACCACTTCTGGCGTGTCGAAGCCAATGACCGGGTCGCGGTGACGACCGAGGCGGTGAGCGCCCGGGGCCCGGCCGTGGTCTTCTGCCGCACCAAGCGCGGCGCGGACCGCCTCTCGGACCGCCTCGGCCGATCGGGTCTCGCATCGGCCGCCATCCACGGCAGCCGCAGCCAGAGCCAGCGCGAACGAGCGCTGGCCGCATTTCGCGCGGGACGGCTCGACGCGCTCGTCGCCACCGACATCGCAGCACGCGGGATCCACGTCGATGCGGTTCCGCTCGTGGTGCACTTCGACCCGCCGGCCGACCATACCGACTACGTCCACAGGTCGGGCCGTACCGGGCGTGCTGGAGCCGACGGGATCGTCGTGTCCCTGATCGGGAGCGAGCATCTCGCCGCGACGAAGCTCCTGCAGCGAAGGCTGGGGCTCGCGAGCGGAGTGTCCTCGCCCGACGTCACTTCCCTCGCGCTCTCCGGCGACGCCAGCCGTGCACGCCGGGGCCGGAGGCGCCGCTCGCGCTAGCGCGTGCGGCAGTGCGGGCAGTGGCTCTCGGCGGAAGACGGCGGTCGTGGTCGACCTGTCGGCTACGCCCGCGGCGTGCCTGCTGGCCGCGGCGTGCCTGTGGGGCCGCGGTGCCTGTGGGCCCCCCGGTCATCCCGCCGAGGCTGCGTCCTTCCTCCGAGGCGTTCTCGCCGCCAGCTCAGCCTCGGGTGCGGTGTGGGCAACCAGCTCAGACTTCGGTTCGGCGGCGGCAACCAGCTCAGGCTCGATCTCGGCCGAGGCCGCCTCGAGGGTCTGGCCCTTGGGCTCGGGCAGGGCCACCAAGGTGAGGACGATCCCGACGGCCGAGACCCCCGCCATGATCCCCAT
>JAKBTL010000094.1 GCA_021844425.1 Actinomycetes bacterium
GGGCGCGCACGCGTGCCCGACCTGTTGGTGCTCGACCTCGCGCTCCTTGGCGGAGACGGGGACGGGGTCGTCGAGTGGCTGCGCAACGAGCGCTGGGTGCGCACCGTCCCGGTGCTCGTCTCGACGGCGTGCGACGTGGACGACGCCGAGCGCGAGCGGGACCGCATGTCCTTGCCCGCGGGCAGGACGCCGCCTGCCCTGTTCGAGGCGGAGCTCGACGAGCTCCTCGCCTGGTGGCTGTCCCGAGAGGCGGTCCCAAGGTGACCCCGCCGGCGCTGACGCGCCGGGTCCTGGTCGTCGACGACGAGGAGCTGATCCGAGAGGTCGTCGAGGTCAGCCTGGCGAGCGTCGGCGGGTGGGAGGTGCTCACCGCCTCCTCGGGGGAAGAGGGACTGGGCAAGGCCGCCGCCGCGCAGCCTGACGCCATCCTGCTCGACGTCATGATGCCGGGCCTCGACGGCCCGGGTACCCTGGCGCGACTGGCGGCCGACCCGGCGACGGCGTCGATCCCAGTGGTGTTCCTCAGTGCCAAGGTGCGCCAGTCCGAGCAGCAGCAATGGGTCGACCTCGGCGCCGCAGGAGTCCTCGTCAAGCCGTTCGACCCCATGCTGCTCGCGACCCAGGTCGCCGAGGTGCTCGGCTGGTGAGGTGAGCATGCCGGGAGGGTCCGTGCACGATTCCGCGGAGAGGGCCGACGTCCCCGCGGTCGCACGCGACGTCGCCGCCGAGCTGCAGGCACTGTGGGGGCGGTTCGAGGGCCAGCTGCTCGCCCGGGTGGAGACGCTCGAGGAGGCGCTCGCGGCGCTCGTCGACGCTCGACTGGACGACGATCTGCGGCGCCGGGCCGAGCGCGACGCGCACCGCCTCGCCGGCTCCGCGGGGACCTTCGGCCACCATGGTGCGTCGATGCTCGCCCGCGGCCTCGAGGAGCTGTTCGCCGGCGCAACCCCGATCGACCCCAGGGCGGTGCCGGACGCGCTGGCCGAGGTCGCATCGCTTCGTGCCGAGCTCGCGAGCACTGCATCGACAGGCAGCTCCCACGCCGACGCGCGCCCCGTGGTGCTGATCGTGCACCGTGACGCCGAGCTGGCAGGGGAGATCGGATCGGCCGTCGAGGCGCGGGGTCTGGCCCCGGAGGTGACCGAGGGCGTGTCCGGCGCCCGGACGGCGCTCGCCGGCGCGCACCCCTCGGTCGCGCTGGTGGACCTCGGCGACGGTGGCGACGGCGTGCTGGACCTCGTGCGAGAGCTGGGCGCCCGGACGCCGCCGGTGGCGGTGCTCGCCCTGACCAGTGGGACCGGCTTCTTGGATCGGGTCGACGCGGTGCGGGCCGGAGTCCGGGGCTTTCTTCCCGCGTCGCTCGCGCCGAGCGAGCTGGCGGGGGCGGCGGCGGCCATCGTCGAAGCCGCCCAGCTGGACCGCTGGCGGCTGCTGGCCGTCGACGACGATCCCTCCGTCCTGGCTGCACTCATCGCGCTGCTCGAGCCTGCCGGGTTGGTGGTCAGCGGGGTGACAGAGCCCGAGCGGTTCTGGGCCGCACTCAGGGAGACCACCCCGGACCTCGTGATCTTGGACCTCGACATGCCCGAGGTGAACGGCATCGAGCTGTGCCGCCTCCTCCGTGCCGACCCGCGATGGGCGGCGCTCCCCGTGCTGTGTGTGACCTCGCACGCGGGTCGGGACACGATCGAGGCGGTCTTCGCCGCCGGCGCCGACGACTACGTCCAGAAGCCCCTGGTCGGCTCCGAGCTGCTGACCCGGGTCACCAACCGCCTGGAGCGGACCAGGATCCTGCGGGTGCTGGCCGAGACCGATCCGCTCACCGGCCTTGCGAACAGAAGGAAGTTCGTGGACGAGTGGAACCGGTTGCAGGCGATGGCCGACCGCTACGACCAGCCGCTCTCCTTCGCGCTGCTCGATCTCGACCACTTCCGGGACGTGAACAGCCGGTACGGGCACGAGGGTGGCGACGCTGCGCTGCAACGGATCGCACAGTTGCTCTTGGAGCGCTTCCGGGGCGAGGACGTGGTCGCCCGATGGGGTGGCGAAGAGATCGCCCTCGCCCTCTACGGCATGACCCGTGCAGACGGGGTGCGACGCGTGTCCGATCTCCTGGCCGCCGTCCGCGAGGAGGAGATGGTGACGCCCGGCGGGCACTCCTTCGGGCTCAGCTTCAGCGCCGGGGTGAGTGAGTACAAGGTGGACGGCGACGGGCTCCGAGACCTGACCCAGCGCGCCGACGAGGCCCTCTCCGTCGCCAAGGCGCTCGGGCGCGCGCGGGTGCTCCCCGCCGGCGAGCGGACCGGGTGAGGCGGCGGCGATCCCTCGGTCGACGTCGTCGTCGTGGAGGACGACGACGACGTGGCCGAGCTGCTCATCCACGCCCTGTCGGCCGGAGGCGATGCGAGCCTGCGTGTGCGCGGCGGCCCGGCCGCGCGGGGGCTCCTCACCGGCCCGTCACGGCAACCGGCACGGCTGGTCATCCTCGACATCGGCCTCGCGGGTCTCGACGGCGCCACGGTGCTCGAGCAGCTGCGGCGCGACGGCGTGCTCGAGGCGACGCGGGTCATCGTGCTGTCCGCCCGATCCACTGAGGCCGAGATCCTGCGTGCCCTCGAGGCCGGGGCGATCGACCACGTCGCAACGCCGTTCAGCCTCCCGATCCTCATGCAGCGGGTCCGACGGGCGCTGGCCGGCTGATCGGCGATGCCCGGGGGACGTCGGCCCCGTGGGCATCGAGCTCCTGGGGGCGGCGAGCTCCTGGGGGCGGCGAACCCCCAACCGCTCACCTCGGGCGGCCGATGCGCGCCGGGATCGCGTCGCGTCTGGAGGTGAGGGTCGCCAGCACGAGGCCGGGCGCGTCGAGGGGGGCAAGCCGGCCGAGGAAGATGTTCTCGGAAGCGACGTAGACGAGGGCGAAGAGGGCGTGGACGCTCCACCAGTCGGGGAGGTCCGCCGAAAGCGAGCCCTCCTCGCGCGCCACCTCGAGCACGTCGCGCAGCTCGCCCTCGATCTCGAGCCACCGGGCGCCGAGCTCCGGATCGTGGTCGAAGCTCGGGTTGCGCCAGAGGAAGGCCAGATGGGCACCCACGGGGACCAGCGCGGCCACGACCCTGGCGAGCACGTCGCCCCCGCCCTCGGCCGCGCCCGAGATCGCCTCCGCGCAGACGCGCATCGCCCGCTCGGCGACGGCGCGCAGCAGTGCCTGGCGCGTCGGGTAGTGGGAGTGCAGCGTGGTGCGGCTGACGCCGGCCGCGCTCGCGATGGCGGCGAGGGTGGCGCCGGGCTCGGCCACGAGGACATCGGTCGCCACGTCGAGCAGGCTCGGCGGCCGCCGTGTCCTGGTCGACCACGTCACGGTGTGCACCGGTCCCGGCGCGGACGCCACATGGTCGTGCTCGAAGGACAGCCGGAGTCGAAGGCGACGCGGCGTTGCACCTCGAAACCGAAGTGGGCGTAGATCTCCTCGCTGGTCACCTTGTCGGTCTCGAGGTAGGCGGGGAGGCCGTCCGCGTCGGCACGGCCGAGGCCGCGTCGGAGCAGGGCCGCGCCGACCCCCTTGCCTTGCCAGTCGGGGTGCACGCCGAGCACGGCCAGGTACCAGTGCGGCTCGCTCGGGTGGACGCTGGCCACCTGCCGCAGCACCCGGGCCGCGAGGCGCAGGTTGCGGCCGAACACCCGGCGCTGCTGCGGGAGCGCAGCCAGCTGGCGGCCCAAGGGGGGGAAGCGCCGGCCCGGTCGCATCCACAGGGCGGCACCGACCGGCGTCCCCTCGACCGTCGCCACGTCCACCACCCCGCAGGCGGCGCAGTCGCTGAACTCGATCCCGAAGAGCCGCTCGAGCCGCTCCCGGCGGTCGTCGTATCGCTCGAGCAGCCAGCGCAGCTGCGGATCGTCGAGGAAGGCGTGCGACAGCAGGTGCGCGATCTCACGCTTGTCGGACGCCGAGGCCGGGCGGACCCCGACGGTCACCCGGGTGGGCTCGCCGCCAGGCTCGCCGCCGGACGCGCCAGGTCGATCCTGAACACTCATGTTCAGAATGCTACATGAGATATCGAGCCGGCGCTGTTGGTGCGCGATGCGTCGTGCGGGGCGCTCGGCCCCGCGTCAGCGGGCGTTCTGCCGGGGGACCGCCACCTCTTGGATGAGCAGGTAGATGGTGGCCGCGACGGGGATGGCCACCAGCGCGCCGATGATGCCGAGCAACGCGCCGCCGATCAGCGTGGCGATGATCGTGAGACCCGGCGAGATCTTGACCGTGTGCTTCATGATCCTCGGGTTCAACAGGTAGTCCTCCAAGAACCGGTAGGTGATGTAGAAGGCGGCGGTCGCGATCGCGATCGGCAGGCCCTTCGTCAGGGCGACGAGGGACACGACGATCCCCGCGATGGTGGAGCCGACCATCGGGATCAGGTCGAGCAGCGCCACGAAGAGCGCGAGGAGCAGCGCGTACGGGATGCCGAAGATGCGCAGCCACACGTAGGTGCCGACCCCCGAGACGATCGAGGTCAGGAGGTTCCCCAGCATGAAGCCCCCGACGCGCTCGAACACCTCGTCGGTGAGGAGCGCCACGCGCTCGCGCCGGCTGCGCGGGACCAGCCCCAAGAACAACTTCTCGACGCTCGGCAGCGCGATCAGGAAGTAGATCGTGAGGACGGCGACGCTGATCGTCGCGAGGCCGACCGACAGGATCGCCTTGCCTGCGCCGAGCACGCCCGAGGTGGGCACCTTGAGCGAGGAGCCCTTCAGGTACTTGGTGAGGTGCAGCTTGAGCGCGAGCCTGCCCGCCCAGCCCTTCCCCGCCAGGAGCTCGGCGCGGTAGCGGGGGTAGTCCCGCACCAAGACGTGGATCTCGTGGGAGATCGGCGGCACCGCGGCGAGCAGGAACCCCGTGGCGAGGAGCACGAACGCCAGGATCACCACCCCCACCGCGACGCCGCGCGACGTGCCGCGCTCGGTCATGAAGGCGATCAGCGGGTTCAGGCCCACCGCGATGAACAGCGACAGACCGATGAGGACGAGGACGGTCGCCACGTCCGCGACCCCGCGCATGAGGACGTAGGCGACCCCGACCCCGAGCGCGCCGGTGAGCCCCACGAAGAACGGGCTCCTGCGGTCGAAGGGGCGCCCCAAGGGGCCGAGCGAGTCGCCGCTCGCCGACAGCTCGCGCTCGATGGCCGGAGGGAGGATGAGGACGTCGGGCGGGTGCGGATGCTCGGATGTGGCGTCGTCAGCCCCGAGGTGCGCAGAAGAAGGAGACGGGCCGGTCTGTGGGTCGGTCATGTCCGCCATCCCGTGTCTGGTGGCAACTGCGTGCCGGGCGGGTCCGACAGCGCCTCGATCTTCCGCACGTTAGCGTCCGCACCGGCGGCGACGGGGCGATCGCGCGCCCGGAGCGGGGGACCCCCGAGCCTCTCGGGTACCGTCGGGATGTGAGGGATCACGGCGCGCCGTCTGCGGTCCCGGGGCCACGGCGCGCGGACGTCGGTGCGCCGGACGACGTCTCGTCGCACCTGGCGGCGAAGGTGCTCTCCGGCATCGAGGTCATGGCGCAGTCGGTCGCGAGCATGACCCCGACGGCGGCGATCGCGATCACGCCGCTGCTGGTCTTCTTCTCGGCGGGGGACGGCACGTGGCTCGCGTTCGTGATCGCGGTCGCGCTCATGGGGACGGTCGCGTACTGCGCGTCGCACTTCGCGCGGCGCACGAACTCCTCGGCCTCCCTGTACGCGTGGGCGGCGCAGAGCCTCGGCCCGTGGGCCGCCTACAGCACGGGGTGGGCGCTTGCGCTCGGGTACCTGTTCCTCGGCTCCGTGACGATCCTCGCGTTCGAGATCTACGGCACAGCGTTCCTCGCCGGCTACGGCCTCTCGTCGACCAACCCGCTGACGCACGCATCGCTGTACGCCGTGGGGTTCTGCGGCCCGTTGCTCCTGGCCGTCCGAGGCATCCGCCTCTCCGCCCGGGCGGCCCTCGTCCTCGAGGGCACCTCCGTCGTGATCATCGCGGTCCTGTGCATCGCCACGTTCGTGCACCAAGGATCGCCGTTCGACCATCTCCAGCTGTCCCTCAGCGGCGTGCACATGAGCGGGCTCGCCATGGGGGTGGTCCTCGCGGTGTTCGCGACCGTCGGCTTCGAGAGCGCGGCATCGCTCGGCCATGAGGCTCGCCACGCGAACCGCCACGTCACGCGCGCGATCCTCGGCAGCTGCGTCGCGGTCGGCCTCTTCTACGTGGTCGTCGCCTACTCGAGCGTGTTCGGGTTCGAGCACGTGAAGGGCGGCCTGGGCGCGCAGGCCGCACCCCTGCCGGCGCTCTCGGGGGTCGTGGGGCTCGGATGGCTCGGCCACGCCGTCGCGCTGGGCATCGCCGCGAGCACCTTCGGCGGCACGATCGCCTGCATGAACGCCGGTGCCCGGATGCTCTACACCTTCGGGCGCGAGGGGTTCGCGCCCTCGATCCTCGCCCGGGCCGGCAGGGTGACGCGGACCCCGGTGGCCGCCATCTGCGCCGTCGCCGTCCCGATGATCGCCGTCCC